>JAGOUU010000015.1 GCA_018061105.1 Gammaproteobacteria bacterium | reverse complement strand
AACAAGGTCGAAAGGTCATGGCTGGTCAAACTAGTCACTTGCCATTAAAGATTAATATGTCTGGAGTTATTCCGCCAATATTTGCTTCTAGTATATTATTGTTTCCAGCGACTATTAGTCAGTTTTTTGCAGGTGGGCAATCTGGTATCTTGTCGACTATTAGTTTAGCTTTATCTCCAGGGCAGCCACTGTATTTATTTTTGATGGCGCTAGCAATTATCTTCTTTTGCTTTTATTATACAGCGCTAGTATTTAATCCTACTGAGACGGCTGAAAATTTAAAGAAGTCTGGTGCAATGCTGCCTGGTATCCGTCCAGGTAAACAAACAGCAGATTATATTGATAAAGTTATGACTAGATTAACTGCAATAGGTGCAGTATATTTAACAGCTGTGTCTTTGCTTCCTGAGCTAATGATTTATGCATGGCAGGTGCCGTTTTATTTTGGTGGAACGTCTTTGCTAATTATAGTTGTTGTGATAATGGATTTTTGGGCGCAGGTACAGTCTCACCTCATGAGCCAGCAATATGCTAGTTTAATGAAAAAGGCTAATCTACGTGGCTTGCCCGTGAGATAAATAAAAATATTAAATAAGTATTAATAATCAATAGGTTACGGTTATGAAAGTAAAAGCATCAGTTAAAATACGTTGTAAAAAATGTAAAATTATTAAGCGTAATGGCCAGGTTAGAATAATCTGTGCTGAACAGCGTCATAATCAAAGGCAGGGCTAAATTAGGTGTTGCTTATATATCAATAACTATATAAAATAGCAACTTAACGAAATATCTGCGATAAATTAGTAATAGTCAAAATAATGTGATTAGGAGTTAGAATGCTTCGTATAGCAGGGGTAAATATACCACCAAAAAAGCACTTAGAGATTGGGTTAACAGCGGTATTTGGTATTGGCCGAAGCAGAGCTATTACTATATGTAAAAAATTGGGAATTAATCCAGCCGCAAAAGCGGCTGATTTAACTGAAAAAGAAGAAGATCTCATAAGAAACGCTGTTGCTGAGTACGAGGTTGAGGGTGATCTTAGACGTAATGTATCGATGAATATCAAGCGTCTAATGGATATATCAGCGTATCGTGGTAGAAGGCACCGTGTAGGCTTGCCATGTAGAGGTCAGCGTACCAGAACGAATGCCAAAACAAGAAAGAAACGTGGTGGTAAGAAGTAATATTTCTAAAATAAGTAGAGAGCAATCATGAGTCGACCAGATAAAAACGCAGCAGCTAGTAAAATTAAGAAAAAAATCAGAGCTAATGTTTCTGAAGCTGTTGTTATTATAAATGCAAGTTTTAACAACACTATTGTTACAGTTACTGATATGCAAGGCAATGTTATTGCATGGTCTACATCGGGTGGCTCTGGTTTTAGAGGTTCGCGTAAAAGTACCCCTTATGCTGCGCAAGTAGCTACTAGAAATGCTATGAATATAGCTAGTCAGCATGGAGTAAAAAACCTTACTGTTAAAGTCAAAGGCCCGGGACCAGGTCGAGAATCAGCTGTTAGAGCGCTCGGTGAGTTTGGTCGAGTTATTGAGATTATAGATATAACGCCGATTCCTCATAATGGATGTCGTGCAGAAAAAGAACGTCGTAGTTAGTAGTTTTTGGAGATAATACTGTGAGAGATACTGGACCTGCCTGTAGATTGTGCCGCCGTGAAGGTGAAAAATTATTTTTAAAAGGTGAAAAATGTTACACTAGCAAGTGTACAATTGTCAATAAAACTACGCGTCCTGGTATGCACGGAACCAAGCGTCCGCGAGCAAGTAACTACCTTGGGCAATTAAGAGCTAAGCAAGCTATGCGTACTGTGTACGGAAGAATTGGTGAAGCGCAGTTTAGAAAAATATATAAAGAAGCTGAGCGTCGTAAAGGTGCTACTGGTGATAATCTTTTGCAATTGTTAGAGTGTAGATTAGATAACGTAGTATATAGATGTGGCTTTGGTGTTTCGAGAGCAGAATCTAGACAGTTGGTGCGCCATAAAGCTATTAAAGTTAACGGCAAAACTGTTGATATTCCTAGCTATGAAGTTAAAGCTGGTGACGAAATATCTGTTGCAGATAAATCAACTGAGCAATTACGTATTAAAGCATCTGTACGTTTTGCAGAAGAGCGTCAATTTCCAGAGTGGATTGATGTTAATGTGAGCAAACTTACTGCCGTGTATAAACAAAAACCGGATATTAAAGAACTAGCGACAACGCTTCAGCCGCATTTAGTGGTTGAGTTATATTCTAAATAATCGAGAATAATTGAGGGCAAGCTAATGTTACCATTATCGGTAAATGATTTTCTAAAACCAAAAGTTGTAGATATCCAACGTAAAAGTGGTTATAAATCTCGTATAGTTCTAGAGCCATTAGAACGTGGATTTGGACATACTTTAGGTAATTCATTGCGGCGTATACTATTAGCTTCTATGCCTGGTGCTGCTGTTACTGAAGTTGAAATTGATGGCGTCTTACATGAGTACAGTACAGTAGAAGGCGTACAAGATGATGTAATTGATATTTTGTTAAATATCAAAAAATTAGCATTTGTTCTAAAAGGTCGTGAACAAGTCAAATTGACATTAAAAAAGCAAGGTTCTGGGCCAGTCACAGGCGCTGATATTCAATTAGAATCTGACATAGAGTTAGTAAATCCTGAGCAAGTTATAACTACTTTAGGTGACAATGGTAAAATCAATATGACTCTTAAAGTTAATCGTGGCATAGGTTATGTACCAGCTGCTACTCGTTTAGCTGATCAAATGTCATCTGAGACTGCTCAAGTTGGTATATTAAAATTAGACGCTACTTTTACTCCAGTAAATAAAGTAACTTATAGTGTTGAGAATGCCCGTGTCGAACAAAGAACAAATTTAGATAAGCTAATTATAGACATAGAAACTAACGGGACTATTGACCCAGAAGATGCTATTAATTCTGCTGCTGCTATCTTAAAAGATCAGCTTTCCGTATTTGTAGATATAAAAGCTGCTGATGAGGAAGTTGTAAAAGCTCCAGAAACTCTAGTAGATCCTGCTTTACTACAAACTATTGATGAATTAGATCTTACAGTAAGATCTGCAAATTGTCTTAAAGCTGAAAATATTTATTATTTAGGTGATTTAGTTAAAAGAACAGAAAATGAACTACTAAAAACTCCTAATTTAGGTAAAAAATCTTTAAATGAAATTAAAGAGCTGTTATCTTCTAAAGGCTTAGGCTTGGGTATGCATATTGATAATTGGCCACCAGTAGATCGTAAATAAATAAATAAGCAAATAAAAAGAATTTATAATATATAAAATATATAAAATATATAGACAGGTATAGATAATGCGTCATAGAAAAAGTGGTAGAAAATTAAACAGAAATAGTTCACATCGCAAAGCCATGTTTAAAAATATGGCAGTATCATTATTTGAGCATGAGACTATTAAAACAACCCTACCTAAAGCTAAAGAGTTACGTAGAGTTGTTGAACCATTGATTACTTTGGCTAAAGAAGACAGTGTTGCTAACCGTAGGTTAGCTTTTTCTAGATTACAAAGTAAATCTGCTGTCGGAAAATTATTCAGTGAATTAGGACCTCATTATAAAACTCGTCCAGGTGGATATATAAGAGTTTTAAAATATGGTTTCAGAAAATGTGACAATGCTCCTATGGCTATTATACAGCTTGTTGATAGAATAGATTCTCCTCAAGCTAGTGTTTAATTGTTTCATAATATTTAGAAACCAAGATAAATAATTATTATTGCTGTCTTGGTTTTTCTGATCTAAGATTTTATCTTAAGCTTCTATCCTAGTCTTTATTAATCTAATCTTCCTAGAGTTATTTGTGCAATATTGCATAGATATTTACTACTTTAGCTTACAACATATCAAGATTATGTTGATTTATTTAACTATACGGAAACTGTAAATTATATATGTAAACGCTAGATTTTATCTAGTTAGCGTTTGATCTGCTTTTGATGTGATGTGAGATGTACATGCTGTCTATAAAGAAGTAAGCAGTAAGTAATAATATTTCATATTATGGAGATTTTAATGAACGCTAATTTGAATGAATCTGTGGGTAAAATAAGTAACTTTGATGCATCACTTAAGCTTTTGATGTACAGAGCTATGCCAGCTCAAGGTGATGCCTGGTTATCTGGTTATTTAGCAGCACAAACTAATCTAGATCTTGAAGAAAACCCTTATACTCCTAATGACGATGAATTCAAAGCCTGGGAAAGTGGTTGGTGGGAAGGCTTCTATGGGGATCACTCAGGCTTACATGAAATATATGAAAGTGTTATCCAAAATCATGCTGTCAGATCTAGATCTCAAGCTAAATCTAAATTTAAACAGAAATATATAAAACAATATTTAAAATTAGTTCTTATAGGATCAAGTTCACTCTTGTTCTTTTTATTACTTTGTTATTTATTAATACCCTTTTGAAGTAACTATCGTTTAAGTTCACCTCATGTGTTCTTATATATAAGAATATATGGGGTGAATTTAAACATATAATATTGTGAATTGTTTTAAAATTTCCTGCTCATGGCTCATAAGAGGTGAAACTACCACCTAGAGTAAAGCAGCTTGTCGGGACAGGCTCAAAAGAAGTAGCGCCACCGCCTAATTCTGCGTAAAATCCTTCCCACATCGGTGTAGTTGAAGTGGGTGTGAATCGAGTAGATTCTGCAATGCTCCAACTAAGAGCTTGTTCAAGTTCAGTAATTCTAGCTTGTTTTCTAGTCAAACTGATCACTGATCTTGCTTCATCATTGGTCTGTTTAAGAGGATTTAGTTCATCTTGAACTTCTTTTTGATGGTGAGTTAGACTTTCTATTAATAGGTTCCTGATTTCTTCGCGTTCTAAGCCGTCTGTTGTTGCATCCAAAAGAACTGTCAGATCTGTATAATCTATCGTTTCTCTACCAGGAAATTTTTCTCCTAGCCAATCTCTAGTGATTGTAATGCTATATTTACCAGGAAATGTTAACTTCATAATTACTCCATGTTGATATTAATATTAATTCTAAGGTTTATAAACCAAATAAATTGTACACGGATAATGAAATTTACGAAATAATTACTTTATATCTATGATTAGTGGGGTCAGGATTCTGGTAAATAATCAATTATCTAAATATCTTTTTAGATATAACCCAGTCTTAGACTTTTTATTTTTACATATATCTTCCGGTGTGCCCTGTGCAATAATTTCACCGCCTTTGAAACCGCCATCAGGTCCAAGATCTATGATCCAATCTGCTGTTTTAATAACATCTAAATTATGTTCTATGATAACTATCGTATTACCCCGATCACGAAGCTCATGAATAATTTTCAGCAATAATTCGATATCTTGAAAATGCAGGCCAGTCGTAGGTTCGTCTAATATATACAGAGTACTGCCGGTGTCACGTTTAGATAATTCTTTGGCTAATTTTACTCGCTGTGCTTCTCCTCCAGATAAAGTTGTAGCACTTTGACCAAGATGGATATAGCCTAGACCAACTTCTATAAGCGTCTTTAATTTTTTTTCTAATGATGGTACAGCTTTAAAAAACTCATAAGCTTCTTCTACAATCATTTCTAAAACTTGATTAATATTTTTGCCTTTATAAGTAATTTCCAAAGTTTCTCGATTATAGCGTTTACCATAACAGAAATCGCAAGTTACATAGATATCAGGTAAAAAATGCATTTCTACTTTAATTAAGCCATCGCCTTGACAGCCTTCACAGCGCCCACCTTTTACGTTGAAACTAAATCGACCAATTTCATAACCACGAGCTCTTGCGTCAGGAGTTCCGGCATAGAGCTCTCTAATAGGTGTAAATAAGCCGGTATATGTAGCTGGGTTGGATCGAGGTGTTCGTCCAATAGGACTTTGATCAATGTCTATAACTTTGTCAAAATATTCTATGCCAGAAATCTTTTGTACTGGTGAGACGGATAAGCTAGCATTATTTAATTTATTAGCAACATAGGGATATAAAGTATCATTGATTAACGTTGATTTGCCGGAGCCAGATACTCCCGTAATGCAGGTAAATAATCCAACAGGTATGTTAACAGAAACATTTTTTAAATTATTAGCACTAGCATCTGTAATAAGTATTTGTTTATTTTTGTCAGATTTATTTCGAGATTTTGGAACAGCTATTTTCTTTTTACCAGATAAATATAAACCTGTAATAGAGTTTTTATTTTTTTTGATTTCACTTGGTGTTCCTTGGGCTATAATTTCCCCGCCATGGATTCCTGCTCCTGGGCCAATATCTAAAATATGATCAGCATTGAGCATCACGTCTTCATCATGCTCAACGACTATGACAGTGTTACCTAAATTTTTTAAATGATTCAGTGTTTTAATTAATTTATCGTTGTCACGTTGGTGAAGTCCTATAGTTGGTTCATCTAAAATATACATGACGCCAACCAATCCAGCACCAATTTGGCTGGCTAGTCTGATCCGTTGTGCTTCACCACCAGACAGACTGTCTGCACTCCTATTAAGATTTAAATAATCTAGACCCACGTTATGAAGAAACTGCAAGCGGGCAATAATTTCTTTTACTATTTTTTCAGCTATTTTAGCTTTTGAACCACTTAAAGTTAATTTATTGAAAAAGTCTAAGCCGGCTTCAATAGTTAATTCTGTAATACTAGGCAGATTTATATTATTGATAAAAACATTCCGAGGTTTTTCGCTTAAACGCGTACCTTCACAATCAGGACATGGTTGTTTTGATAGATATTTGCTAATTGTTTCGCGAATAATATTAGAATCAGTTTCTCGATAGCGTCTGGTGAAATTATGAATTACGCCTTCAAAAATAAATTTACGATTACGTTCGCCGCCACGTTGGTTTGTAAAGATAAAATTAATTTTATCTTCTTGGCTGCCGTATAAAATAATATCTTTTATTTTGGCACTTAGTTTTTCAAACGGCGTATCTAATGAAAATTTATAATGCGCAGCTAAAGACTCGAGCATTTGCATATAATAAGTATTACGACCGTCCCAGCCTTTGATAGCCCCAGAAGCTAAATTTAAACTAGGATCCGGAACTAATTTATTGGGGTCGAAATATTCTTTGACGCCTAAGCCATCACAGCTAACACAGGCACCATGCGGACTATTAAAAGAAAACAGTCTTGGCTCAAGCTCGGTAAGATTATAGCCGCAATAGGGACAAGAATAGGTGGCTGAAAATAAGATGTCTTCAGTTTTCTTGTCGTCCATAAAAGAGATATAGACTATTTCATGATTTAATTTTAATGCTGTATTAAAAGAATCAGCCAAACGTGCTTTTATATCCGGCCGTACTTTAAATCTGTCTATAACTACTTCAATAGTATGTTTTTTATTTTTTGCCAAAGTTGGCAGGGCACTGATATCATCAAGTTCATAGATTTCGCCGTTGATTCTAGCTCGTATATAACCTTGTTTATGTAAGTCAGAAAATAATTTTAAATATTCACCTTTGCGATCCCGAATAATAGGCGCTAACAGCATAATTTTTGTATCTTCTTTCAGTGCTAAAACAGCATCGACCATTTGACTGATAGTTTGTGCTTGTAATTGTGTTTTGTGTGCAGGGCAAATAGGCGTGCCGATACGTGCGTATAATAATCTTAAATAATCATAAATTTCAGTAATTGTACCTACAGTTGATCGCGGATTATGCGACGTAGATTTTTGTTCTATAGATATAGCCGGTGATAAACCTTCTATGTGATCAACATCAGGTTTTTCCATCATGGATAAAAACTGTCTTGCATAGGCAGAAAGAGATTCGACATAGCGTCTTTGTCCTTCTGCATAGAGCGTATCAAAGGCCAAAGAAGATTTGCCAGAGCCTGATGGACCTGTAATTACTATAAGTTTATCTCTTGGTAAAGTTAAACTTAAGTTTTTTAAATTGTGAGTGCGGGCGCCTTGGATAGTAATATTCTGCATAAAGAGTTACAATTATTGAGTTTTTAATTATCTATTTAATTATCTTGAAGTTGGTTCATGTTTAATACAGAAGAGCGTGTTGCAGTCTTGAGTTTAGCTAGTATATTGGCTTTTAGAATGCTTGGTTTATTTATCATCATTCCAATTTTTTCGCCTTATTTACAAAGTCTTCAAAATTCAACGCCGCTATTAATTGGACTAGCTATGGGAGTCTATGGCTTAACTCAAGCTATTTTTCAACTACCCTTTGGTATTCTATCAGATTATACAGGCCGAAAAGAAGTAATAACTTTGGGATTATGCATTTTTTTGGTTGGTTGTATAGTAGCAGCTAGCAGTCAAAATATTTGGGTGGTTATACTAGGCAGAGCTATCCAAGGCATTGGGGCTATATCAGGAACAACTATGGCATTGTTAACAGATCTAACTTCTGAACAGTCCCGAACAAAAGCTATGGCGTTTATGGGAGTCAGTGTAGGGGCAGCTTTTATGTTAGCTTTTATAGCAGGCCCTATGTTAAATGCTGTGCTATCTGTCAATAATATCTTTTATTTAATAGGGCTATTAGTTATACCCATTTTATTAATTCTATGGTTTATCACACCTAATAATTACAACAGTATTAATAATCAAGATAACAAAAATAGTAATATTAATTTAAAAAAACAAATCTCTATTAATCTAAGATTACTAAGTTTTGGTGTTTTTACTCTCCATGGTATTCTCATGGCTAATTTTGTTGCATTACCTATTATCTTGAAAAACTTTAATTTATCAGGTCAGCAGCAGGGTTATATTTATATACAGGTTTTTATAGTTGCAATTATAGCTATGATTCCCATGTTAATATATGCAGAAAAAAAACAGCAACAAAAAAAAGTAATTCAATTATCTGTACTATTATTAATTTTAGCAGAGGCAATATTTTGGTTATTAAATGCTAAATTTTGGGGTATAATATTTGGATTAGTTTTATTTTTTTTAGGATTTAATATACTAGAAGCAAGTTTGCCATCAATCGTATCTAAGTTAGCTCCAAAAAGTAGTAAGGGTGCAGTGATGGGATTATATTCTACAGCTCAATTTCTAGGACCAATGTTAGGTGGAGCATTAGCAGGTATTTTATTTAATTATTTTGGCTTAGTTTCAATTTTTCTCTTGGGAATAGCTTGGTCAAGTTTATGGTTTATTTTATTACAGAAATTACAAAATAATATATTAGGGGGAGGAGATCATCATGGCAAGGGGTATTAATAAAGTTATTCTAGTTGGTAATTTAGGAGCTGATCCGGAAGTTAGATATATGCCAAGTGGTGGAGCTGTTGCTAATCTAAGCGTGGCTACTAGCGATACTTGGAAAGATAAACAATCAGGTCAGCCTCAAGAGCGTACTGAATGGCATCGTGTTATTTTATTTAATCGCTTAGGTGAAATCGCTGGCGAATATCTAAAAAAGGGAGCTAAAGTCTATATAGAAGGCCGATTACAGACGAGAAAATGGCAAGATAAAAATGGCGTCGATAGATATACTACAGAAATTATTGGCAATGATTTACAAATGTTAGATAGCCGTGGATCAGGTATAGGAGCTGGCGGTAGTTCGTTTGATTCTAATATGTCTAATATGAATATGATGGACTCGGGTTCTAATATGGGCAATATGGGGTATTCACCCAGTAATAATAACTCATCTAGCCATTCAATGGCGGAGCCAGCTATGGATAGCAACTTTGATGATGATATTCCGTTTTAATTCCTACCATTATATAAATTGTTAAATATCTTATAGGGCCCTTATTATTATAAGTTATTATAAGGGCTGTTTATTTACTGTAATATTAAATATTTTTATAAATACAGTTTATAAATATAGTTTATAAATATAGTTTATTATAGATTAATATTACAGAGTAAGTTATACTAATTAAATTCCTAAAGTAAGTAAAAAAATATTTTGTAAAATTTTAAAATAACATCTAGCAGGTTAATAATATGTGGGATTATTTTGTGTTTTTAGGTTCAGCTGGGATAGTTATATTATCTATAGTATTGTCGTACATTTTTTTAGCTGTAAAACAAGTACCACAAGGCTATGAATGGACGGTAGAACGCTTTGGTCGTTATACTAAAACTTTGCAGCCTGGACTGCATTTTATAGTCCCATTAGTCGATCATATAGGCTTTAAGATCTGTATGAAAGAAGAAGTCTTAGATATACCATCACAAGAAGTAATTAGTAAAGACAACGCGATGATCCAAGTCGACGGTGTGGCGTTTTATCAAGTCATGGATGCAGCACGTGCAGCTTATGAAGTAAATTATCTCGTGCATGCTATTAGAAATTTAGTCATGACGAATATTAGAACAGTCTTAGGTTCATTAGATCTAGACGAGCAATTATCACATCGTGATAAAATTAATACTAAGTTACTAGCTGTAGTCGATGAAGCTGTTTCGCCGTGGGGAATTAAAATTACTCGTATCGAAATTAAAGACATTAGGCCACCAGATGATCTAGTAGCTGCAATGGGTCGTCAGATGAAAGCAGAACGCGAAAAACGTGCTAATGTTCTTGAGGCTGAAGGCTTTCGTCAGTCAGCTATTTTAAAAGCAGAAGGTGAAAAACAGGCGGTAATTTTAGAAGCTGAAGCATCCAAAGAAGCAGCTTACCGTGAATCAGAAGCTCGTGAACGTCGCGCTGAAGCAGAAGCCAAAGCGACAGAAGTGGTTTCCACTGCTATTGCTCGTGGCGATCAAAAAGCTATTCAATACTTTGTCGCTCAGCAATATATTAAAGCTATGTCTGATATAGGCACAGCGCCGAATCAGAAAGTTATTATGATGCCATGGGAGGCTAGCAATGTGATCGGGGCGCTAAGTGGTGTTACTGAATTGCTCAACGATTTAAAAACAGGTAAAGATAAAAAATAATTAAAATAGGGACAAATTTGCTATGACAAATTCATTTTGGATTTGGCTAATAGTAGCTGGAATATTGTTGTTAATAGAACTATTTAGTATGACCAGTTATGCCTTGTGGGTTATCCCTGGGGCTATTTTAACTGGATTTACTTTTTTATTATTGCCAACGCCAGGCTTTCTAGGTGAAGTTATTGTCTTTGCCGTATTTTCGAGTATTAGTTTGTTTATAGGGACGAAATATTTTAATAGTAAAAAAATATATCTGACCAATTCTAATATATTAAACCAACGTGGTAACCAATATATTGGCCAAGTTTATACTTTAGATGCAGATATTATAAATGGCCGTGGGCATGTAAGAATTGCAGATACTGTTTGGCAGATTGAATCTCAAGATGATTTATCTCGAGGTTCTAAAGTTAAAGTGATCGGTGTCAATGGCAATCGATTGATTGTTGTTGCACAAAATTAACCCCCCATAATATTTTGATTACGGGGTTTCAGAGCTACACAATCAGGCTCTTGCTGCGAGTTGCATAGTAGGGGTAGAGATACTAAGTTCGCGATCAATGACAGAGGGTGTATACTTTTGAGATCTCAAAAAGCCCAACACTGCTATGTAGGCACGTTTTAGAATGCTCCCGCTTGCTTTCACTTTTTGTATTTCAGCATAGCAAGCTTCTTTTATATTAGAGAATAGCGCCAGATTGTTCTGAAAGTCTTGAGCTGCCAAGCATAAGTGAGTAAGATCAAAACCTGTTTCGGCACAAAATGCTCGTGCTCTGAGCACCAACATACTTAATCTTGCTTCTTTAATTATTAGCTGCTCTGAATCCAATAAAGTTGTTATTTCTGCTTTTAAATTTTTTTTTTCAGTTGTAAGTTTAATTATAAAGGCTAGTTTTTTTACAAAATCCACTTGTTCATCTTCAGCAAGATAGAGTTTTAACTGTAACTGTCTTAAAAAATTACGTAATAATAAAAGATAGTGACTGTCAGATCTCCTAAGATTAGTAAGTTGCTCTATGTAGGCTACTCTCAAAATTACAACACTACTTATCTGCGAAGTAGGTTGCAATTGCATTTCTAATTGACCTAGTTCTTCTAATACTGTATTATCTGCGCTGAGCGTGGTTAATCGGTGGGTGTATAAACGCTCAGCCTCAACAGCTCTAATGATTATTTCCAGCTTTTCTTTGGGTGCTAGTGTACCCTCTAGAGTTTCAAGAACGAAATTAACGTTTAAAGTCATCTATAGCTCCTTTTATAATTGTATAATTTTTACTTCTTTTTGATACTAACAAATTAAGCAAGCAAAACAAATATTCTTTAAATAATAATTAATACTTCACATGACTTCATATAAATTAGTCTTGTGCATGCTTCCAACCTATAATATTATCAAGAGTGGAAAATTAAAGTTGTAGTTAATTAGTTATAAAACTAAAAATAGTTTATAGTGAGCATAATATGAGCATATCGACCAAAACCAAAGTAGTTATCCCTACGGGCTTAGCCCTTTTTGCCATGTTTTTTGGTGCTGGCAGCATGGTATTGCCGTTACAACTAGGTAGTATTTCTGGCCAGCACACTTGGTTAG
Organism: Gammaproteobacteria bacterium; assembly: GCA_018061105.1. Lineage (GTDB taxonomy): Bacteria > Pseudomonadota > Gammaproteobacteria > JAGOUU01 > JAGOUU01 > JAGOUU01. Next base: position 14,455 of record JAGOUU010000015.1, on the reverse strand, counting down.
GTTTAATTGTTTTTCTTATTTTGGGCGTTGGGGTACCTTTTTTAGGATTATTTGCGGGGGCTTTATACGAGGGTGATTATTGGAAGTTTTTCGAAAGAATAGGAAAAGTGCCAGCATTTTTGTTTATTACATTTTTAATTCTCATGATTGGGCCAGTTATAGCCATTCCCAGAACAGAAACTGTAGTCTATGGAACATTGCATCCAATGCTGCCAGAATTTCTTCAAAGTATTTATGTCTTCGATTTTATTTATTTCTTTTTTGTATATCTAGTTATTTCTAATCAGTCTCGAGTTGTAGATATCATTGGTTGGATCTTATCGCCAGTAAAGATTACTACGTTTATTTTGCTAATAGTAGTTGGTTTGTATATGGCACAGCCCTTAGTGGCAGTAACCACTCCAGTCTCTGATGTAGCACTCACTGCTGTTACAATGGGCTATGGAACTATGGATCTACTAGCCTCTTTATTCTTTTGTTCAGTTGCTTATCGCAATATTCAAAACAAATGTGATCAAATGGGTTTTACAACGAGACAAGAAATAATAAGAATGACTTTATATTCTTGTGTAATAGGGGCCCTTTTGATTAGCTTAGTTTACATGGGCTTTATCTTTGTTGCTGCATTTCATGCTCAAGAGCTTCAAGGTGCTGGTACCTCTGAATTACTAGGCAAAATAGCAGGTGCTGTATTAGGTGACTACGGCTCTATCTTTGTCGGAATCTGTGTAACATTTGCTTGTTTAACTACTGCCTCTGCTCTTGCTGAAGTTACAACAGAATTTTTCTATGAGATAGTTTTTAAATTTAAAGTTCCTAGACAAGTCTGTGTATTCGTATTATTAGCCATGATGTATATTATTTCAGTTTTTGGTTTTGATAAAATTATGATGGTGGCTGCGCCTATATTACATATTGTCTATCCAGCATTAATCATATTATGCGTAGTTAATATTTATCTAAAACTTAAAGAACTTAAAAACTCTTCAGCTAGTATATAATGTTTAATAGTAATTTAGATAATTGTTTAAATAACTGCCGTATTGTTTTAGTTAATACCACACACCCTGGAAATGTTGGCTCCACGGCAAGGGCCATGAAAACTATGGGTGTGTCAGAATTATATTTAGTCTCCAGTGATAAAAATATTATTGATGATCATGCAGTAGCAAGAGCAAGCGGTGCTGTAGATATCTTAGAAAAAGCTTGTTTAGTTTCTACATTACAAGAAGCCATAGTTGATTGTCATTATATATTGGGCACTAGTACACGGGAACGAACATTACCGATTCCCATTTTGACTCCGAGAGCTGCTGCTAAAATTGCTATAGCAGATCATGCTGTTAGTAATAATAAAATTGCTATTGTCTTTGGCCAAGAAAGAATGGGGTTAACTAATACTGAGTTGGCAATTTGTCAATCACAGATTATTATTCCAGCTAATGCATTGTATAGCTCTTTAAATTTAGCAAGCGCTGTACAATTAATTTGTTATGAGTTGAGGCTAGCTGCTTTAGATATTTTAGATGCTTTAGAAGCTACAGATTTTTTAAATAATAAGTTAAATTCAAATAATAAAATAAAATCAGAATTAGCGACAGCTAATCAAATGGAATTATTTTATGAGCATTTAGAGCGTGTGATGTTAAAAACAGGGTTTCTCGATCCTAAACAGCCAAAATTACTCATGCGCAGATTGCGACGTGTCTATAATAGAGCTAATTTATGTCAGCAAGAATTAAATATTTTACGAGGCATTTTGGCCGCTAGTGAAAGATTTACTAATGACAAGGATGTCGTTAATTAATTTAATAAAAATAAAATAATGGAGTATAAATGGATAATTTAGCTACAGTTACTGGTGCGCCTCCTATTTATTTAGATTATGCTGCAACTACACCTATTGATAATAGAGTGTTTGAAAAAATGTTGCCTTATATGGCAGGTGAAATTGATTCTATTTTTGGGAATCCAGCTTCAAGTACTCATAGTTATGGCTGGCAGGCCAAAGAAGCTGTTAGTAATTCTAGAGCTTTGATCGCTCAATTATTAAATGTTAGTCACAAAGAAATCATTTTTACCTCTGGAGCGACTGAATCAAATAATTTAGCCATTTCAGGCATTGCCAAAGCGTATAAAAAAAAAGGCTCTCACATTATTACAAGTGCTACAGAGCATAAATCGGTTTTGGATACTTGTCACAATCTTGAAACAAAAGGCTATGAAGTAAGTTATATCAAGCCTCAATCAAATGGGTTAATAAAACTAGATGATATAAAACAATCTATTCGTCCAGAGACAATATTGATGTCTGTTATGCATGTTAATAATGAGACAGGTGTGATTCAAGATATAGCTAGTATAGGCAGCTTGGCTAAACAACATAATATTATTTTTCATGTTGATGCAGCCCAAAGTATGGGCAAGTTATCTTTAGATTTAAATAAGTTAAATATTGATTTGCTATCTATATCGGGCCATAAAATTTATGGTCCTAAGGGAATAGGTGCGTTATTTGTTCGGCGCAAGCCTCATAAAATAGACTTAGTTCCTCAAATGCACGGTGGTGGTCACGAGTATGGATGGCGATCTGGTACTTTAGCGACACATCAGATTGTTGGTTTGGCGCATGCTTTGCAATTTTCTCTTGAAGATCTTTCTATGGAAACAACAAAATTAAAAAAATTTGAGCAAAGATTATGGCAGGAATTAAATAAATTAGGTGGTATCTATTTAAATGGCGAGGCAGATAGTAATCATCGCAAGCCTGGTCATATAAATATTTCAGTAGAAGGGATCCATGGTGATGCTCTCATAGCAAGTTTAAAAAATATTGCTGTCTCTTCTGGATCAGCCTGCAATAGTGCAGTTTCAGATACTTCTTATGTTTTAAAAGCTATGGGGGTGGCAGAGCCATTAGCTAAAAGTGCGCTGAGAATAAGTATGGGAAGATATACAACTGAAAAAAACGTAGAGGCTACTATTAGCCATTTGATGACAGTAGTTAATAAGCTTAGGGCAGTAGCTTGTTAAGTTAATTTATACTTTTATCTTACTTTGAGATAATTGACAGAAATAGACACCACCATTGACTCTAAAGTATATGGGTATATAATACCCGGATGAACCAGAGTCAAAATCATCAGCAAAGCTATTATTCTACAGAAGTCATGGGTTATCTTCAGGCTCTACCCAATTCTGGGGCCTTAAATATTGATCACAAGTCTGTCTTTATGGCAGAAGTAGGCAGTCTTGATATAGGCGTAAAAATAAAGTTATATATTAAAATTAACAGTGATATAATCCAAGAAGTTAAGTATCTTGTCTATGGTGACAGTTTTACTATAGCCACTTTAGGCTATTTATCAGAGCAATTACCCGGCTTAAAACTAAGCCGAGCTACAAATTTTAGCTTTAATCAAGCCATTGAACAGCTATCGATACCACAGACAAAACTGAATGAGTTAAAAATTATTAAAACAGCTATTAATAATATAGCAGAGCAATATATTCAATCTAAAAATTCAATAATTAATTCAATAATTCATGGCTCCAAATAATCAAAATCAAAATCAAGATCAAAAACCAGATCAAAAACTAGTGACTTTAACTTCTGCTGCGGCTGAACATATATCTGCAGAAATAAATAAAGCAAATAAAACTGGTGAAGTCATTTTAGGCTTAAAATTTGGTGTGAAGAAATCTGGTTGTTCAGGATTTGCTTATTTCATAGACTTTGTTAAAAAAACAGAACTTAATCATATTGATAATAATAGTATAACCCCGTATCAGGTATCTATTTCCCATGGCATTAATATCTATATAGATCCTGCTAGCTATGAAATAGTTGCTGGGACCGAGATAGACTATGTCAAAAAGGGCATTGGAAGCGTTATGGTCTTTCGTAACCCCAATTCAACAGCTGAATGCGGTTGCGGTGAAAGCTTTACTGTATCAAATGAAAAATAAAAATAATTAAAAAATACTAATTTAAAATTTAGGAGTAAATTATATGAAAGAAAGAACATTATCAATTATCAAACCAGATGCCGTAGGCAAAAACGTTATTGGTAAAATTTATGCCAAATTTGAAGAAGCTGGCTTAAAAATAGTTGCAGCTAAAATGGTGCATTTATCGAAAGAACAAGCACAAAAATTTTATGCTGTGCACAAAGAAAGGCCATTTTATAGTGAGCTTGTGGAATTTATGTGCTCTGGCCCTGTTATGGTGTCTTGCCTAGAAGGCGAAGATGCTGTTGCTAAGCACCGAGAAGTAATGGGTGCTACAAATCCTGCGAATGCTGCACCTGGGACTATTAGAGCAGAATTTGCTGATAGTACAGGCGAAAATGCTGTTCATGGCTCTGATGCTCAAGACACAGCGAAAGAAGAAGTTGTTTTTTTCTTTGGATCTAATGAAGTTTTCGACAGAACAAGAGGTTAAGAGAAGATTTCTTAAGCGTCAGCAAGCGTTCTCGAAGCTGCATTCTGCACCTAGCTTTGAGCACTTTTGCTAACGTGACACGGCCTACAAACTACATGTCTAGTTTTATCACGTAACCTTTTGTTTTTCAATTTTTTTCAATTTTTTTCAATTTTTTTCAATTAATCTTCTGTTAATGTAATTATGATAGCATTATGAAAATCTCGCTTTTTTAATATAAAGCTTGTACACTAAATAATTTATTGCTATTACTAGGAGTTAATCTATGTCAATATCTACCGAGGATATCTCAAAACTAATCGAAACTTTAACACCGGTTTTTGGAGCAGCAGATGCAGCTGCTAGAGTTAGAAGAATCGCAGTATCTGACGCAGAAAAAGCAGAGGTTCGGGAGTATTTAGTGTCTATTGGTGTAGAGGTTGAGCAGATACAGGAAGAACTTGACAGACGCAAAGATAAGTTAGGAAGAATTCAAAAGATAATTGATCGGTGTCCTGAGCTTAAAACGGATCATGAGTTATTGAAGTTACTGCTTAATGCTCCTCTCGTAAGAATAGTGTCAGTGCTTGCGGCTCTAGCTTTCTGCACTGCTTTGGCGGGGGCGAGTAGAGGGGGCATTAATCCGAAGCTACAAGCTGTTGTTCGTCGCATGCTTAAAGCTAAAAGTTGGCAGGACGCACATGAGATGGAGAAAGCAATTGGTTTCTTGCGTATGAATCATAGTGTTACCGAAGACACTCTTACCGAAGGCACTCTTGATGGTCTAATTTCACGAGATTTTTCTGAAGCAGCAGATTATGCAAGAACTGTAAATGAGCTGTCCAATGCTTTGATAGCTTTGGAGGAGGACGGGGACGATCGAGCAGCTGTTGTCGCGAAAGTTGCTCGTAGCCTTGAGGTATCTAAAGAAGAACAAGCTGAGCGTCTGGCTTTCTTAAGGAGCTGCGGATGTGAGTTAGAAAGTTTGCCTGAAATGCGCGCAGGTAAGTCAAGCATAATACGAGGTGTGTTAAGACTATATCCTCAGCTTGGAGGCGATAAGTCGTTATTTGAGACATTTCTTGGGGTGAAGTATCAAAATATGTTTTTTTTCAGAGAAGTCCTGATTCGACTAAGCGAAACAGGTCTTATTCAGGATGGCCAGGATGGCAATATACGAGCTGTAGTTGGCTTATGTTATACTCAAGATTGGCAAAAAGTAGAGGCTTTTTCTGACGTAATTTCATCTCTAGTGTTTCTATCAGCGCCAGGCCCTCTTAGTCAAGAAACTTTTGATGAAATAATACGGGTGGTATCTAAACTTACGCCTGAAGACCTTATGAAGGAATTTCTTCATCCTGTCAGAGCCGCAGTAGAAGGCGATTTATTGAATCGGTTACGCGGTTGGCCACCTTGTGCACGGTTAGATTCTCTATCTTGCTCTAAGCTGATTCGTAGCTATACCAGCGTATCAAAAGCAGAAAGAGAAATAATATCTTCACAGATAGGCATACACGTGCAGGAGAGAAAGCCTATCGTATCACATACAGCTCCTACAAGGAAGCTTCTGGTGGTTATGGAGCTCACTGCTCAAGTTCATGGTCTTGCAGAAGATTATAGCCTATTAAAATCATTATCTCGTCCAGGAACTTTGTTGAAACTAGTTCCCGTCTGGAAAGTTTTAGGGGGTTCAGGAGTAGAGCTTAACAAGAAGAATTTAGAATTTGTTGTTAAGGTAGCTGAGAAAGATCTAGCAAGCATTAATGAATGGGTTACCTTGTTAGATGTATTAAAGAAGTCAGGACAACTTAGCCAGGAAACTATTGATGAGTTAGCTTTACTAGAGCAAGCGCAATTTATTCATGCCTGGAAATCAATATTAGTTAGAAAATTAGGAGAGGGATTTAGAGGTGCCATTGACAAATGCGCTGAGGTATCTAAAAAAGAGAGAAGGGAGTGGAAGCAGTATTGTGCTAACTCGGGTGCAACATATGTTTCTAAGTTTAAACTTATTTACTTTGTTCTATTACAGAATGATTGGCTCCAATCTGATAGCAATTCATTGACCTTGACCTTATTTTTAGGCTTAGAATCGTGTCAATTAGATGCATGTGGTAACACTTTATTTTTAATAAGGCAGGAGCAGTACAAACATCTTGCTACTCCAGAGAATATTCAAGCTGTAATAAAAGTATATCAACGTACTAAAAACTGGCAAGAAGCAAAAGCAGTACGTGAAAAAATTGCAGAGCTATTGGAAGCAGGCACTTTTAATCAGGAAGCTTTAAATGCTTTAAAGATACCTGTTTTTCCCCGCAACTGGAAACCTATAATTATAGGCGCAACTGTAGTAGGTGTAAGTTTATTGGTAGTAGGTGGTGTTGCAGCAGTTTGTTTTTTTGCTCCCGGAGCTTTTGCTTTGGTTGGAATAGCGGGTGTTGCTAGTAGTTTTATAGCTGCTATGTCTGCTATGGGTACGTTTGTAGCCCATGTAGCACTTCCGGCAGTAGCACAGTTCTTGTTTGCTCTTGGTGCGGCTTTATTAAATCTCATTGGGGTAAGTGCAGTGGCTCACACGACTGCAGCTGTAGCTACCGGTGTTATAGCTCCAGTTGTTACTCTGGGTGCTGTGGCCGCAGCGGGTAAATTAGCTTATGATTGTGTTACAAAGCCTGCTAAGCCACGTGACGGGCTAGGTGAGGCTGGAGAGTCGTCTCCATCGCTGCCGGATTGTTTTACAGAGCCGCCTGAGCCGTCAGTTCCCGGTGAACGTGATGAGCCAGGTGAGGGTGGAGATTCTCCATCGCCGTGGGGTGATGATTGGGAGGAGCACGGTCGGCGGCGGGAGGGCTGTTGGGCAGCACCTGCGAGATAACTAGAGTCTAGTTATCTAGTCCTTGCCTTTAAAATATAGCACGGATAGGACTTACGCAAAAAGTGTAACAGGCTTTTTAAGTAAGTCCTAGTCAGAGGTAAACAGAGTCAGAAGGGCTTACTTAAACACTGCATTGATTATCCCAAACTCAATAGTTTCTTTTCGTATATATCAGTAATTTTTGTGCCATCCCAGATATAACCATAATGAGATTCTTGGATACACTTTTTAAATATTTTAGGCTTTAACAAGGCAAAATTTTTGCCTTGTTGGGGTTGCGACCGTACTGAATGGTAATAAATGCCATTAGCTTGTGCTATTTTGGTTTTTATCCCAAACTCTTGAGAAAATTTATAAGAGTTTTTTGAATACAGCTCAGTATTAAGTAAATTGTTATCACAAATATTTAATAAATTAGCTGAAAAATAAGCCCCTAAACAACGCATGTCTATTTCTTGAGCTGGTTCATTAGTCGCCCACAGAAATAATTGGCGATGATAACTTGTTTCTTGAATAGCCGTTTTTAAATTTTCTGAAGCGTAATATATACCAAATGTCCCATCAGAAAAACGGCTGCCTATAGGATTAATATGGGTAAAAGCAGCCATAATGTAGCTTGCGCCCATAATCCCATAGACTCTATCTTGTTGAGATATTAAACTGATGTCACCTAGTTCTTCTTGAAGGCGAGGGTTAGTTATTTTTTGGATATTATACAAGGCTTCAAATTCATCGTGATCAGCAACATCTTCAAAAAGATAAATAGGCGGAAATTTGCTAGGGATCAGACGATAGCATTTCTGATTATTAAAATTCGTTTGCGTAATTTTATGGATGTCTAAATTTGACAAGTTTGATACGTCTGATGAATTCAAATTAGCTAGCTCCAACCACCGCGCTGAGCATTAAGATACCTGCTGACATCTGATAGATCAGCTATTTTGCCACTGAGCATTTTATGTATAGCTGAATTATTATTAAACAAAGGTGCTTTATTAGGTTTTCGGATCCAGTTATACACTGAATTAGGCTCATTAAATAAAATGCGTAACGCGCTATGAATATTTAATAAATAAGATAATCGTTCGAGAAGATTGACATCAATTTTAGCGCTTTTTGGAGCGTGCAAGTATTTGAAATAGGTTGATCTGGGCAGTCCTAACAATACATATTTTTCTTCCGCAGAGCATTGCCATTTGTCTAGAATATTTAAAACCGTTCTTAGAGCTACAATAGCGTCAGTTTTGGAGATATTCACTATATTTGTTTGATAATTCTTCATGGTCTTAGTATGGATTATTTCTTATTAAAAGTCTAGCTCTAGACCAAGCGTGATATATCTTATTGATAATATTTTATAACATTCAGTTATGGTTAATGTCAGTAGACTAATATTGCTAATATATTGTTCGAATTATATATGTTTATTAAAGCCATGTTAAAGAAAGTCTACACGAGATCCAGAAAAATTAGATATATTGCCAGTGAACTATTAACTGATTTTTTTATATTTTCTGGTCGGTGGTTAGGTTTGATGAAGCTAGGTTTTACTTTATTGGCCGTTTTTTTACACCCAGGAACCATCTTAAAAATAGCAGCAATTATTACAAGCTTTCCTGCAGTAGTATTGGTTAGTTTAATTTTAGCAGTGCTTCATTTTGCTTGGCAGTATTATAAAAAAACAAGTCCTATTCATGAGATTAATCAAGCAATCGATCTTGAACAGGATTGTGATAAAAAATTACGAGAGTATCTGACAAGTGCTTCACCTGAAGTTTCTCTTCGAGTTGCAAAAAATTTTAAAATCGGACCAAAGTCAAAGCTTAATAAATTAACATGGAAAGATTATGTTTTTCATACCATAAATTTAACTCTTTCTTGTGTAGGCTATTTATCGAGTATGGGTGGGTTTTTTATGTTTAGTTTTCTGGCTACTAATACTGTTATGGTTTTAACTGGAGTATTGATCATCGCTTGGATAGGATTTTGCTTATGGCAGATCTCACAAAATAATTTACTGAAATCTGCGTTGGATTACCTAAAACATCTTAAACATGGCATAGAGCTGTCTATAGATTTAGACAAGAGTAGAGATGTTTCTTGGCCTAAACCTGATGCTGGTAGTAAATTGTGTGTGCGAGCGGTATATAAAGCTTTTGCCCCATTGTATAAAAAATTTCAGATTGACAAAATAGCCAAAAGTGAGTTGGTTGATCCCCCTGTCACTTTGGGCCCTAGTCCTAGTGTGGTTTAATTTAAATCTCTAACAATCTTTGTGATTGTTCTAGCATTGACATTAGTCTGTTTTGGGTAGCTTCGTATTGAGTTTGTTGTGTTTTTATTTGTTCTTGAAGCATTTGAATTTGATCTTTTAGGCTTTCTATGTAGTCGTTTTTAATTTTTACGGCTTCAACAAATCTATCATCTGTGCGTTCTAAAGAGTTTTTTGACATTATTAAATTCCTAATTAATTTCTTTTAATCTTAGTTACTGATTTGAAAGAATAATTAACAAACTAACAAAAAATAATTTGCTTATCCTATGCTTAATATTATTACCACGATTTAAATAAAATTTATAGCAGATTAGAAAAAATATCACTATTATTTTATACTATAGTTACTAGTATCTACTAGTATTTACTAGATATAACCAATATGGAGCTATAAAATGGAAAGTAATAAAAATGAATTATTAAACAAAGGCTGTGCAGTAGTCAATAAATTAATGGATTGTTGTGAACAATGGCAGCTAAGTAGGGCTCTAGAATTAATGGTATTAGTGGCATTATGCTTTGGTGCAGGAAGAATTTTGAGTAACTTGATTGGCTGGGGCAATGCTGAGTTTTCTGGTTTCTGGGTTATTATGTCAGCGTTATTAGTGAGTAAAGAGCAGCCAGATCTTAAATTAATTGATATCATTCAATGGCGATTAATGGCCGTTGCCTTGGGTGTTGGTGCAGCTTTTGTTGTTTTATCTGTCTTTGGTGTTAATTATTGTGGTTTGTTAATTGCCGTATTATTAGTAGCTTGGCTTTGTGAGTTTTTCAAATGGCAAAGACATCAGCAATTGGCTTTAATATCTCTTTCTGTTTTAGTCGTATCTAATTATTTACAGGTCGACAATGCTCTTTGGGCAAGCGCGGTTGGTAGAATTTTAGAAGCGGCTATAGGTATGTGTTTAGCTTATGGGGTACATATGGGTTTTACTTGTTGCAAAGAAGGTTGCAATAAGCCGTATTAGATAAGTTACTATAAGGGCGAACCGTGTTCGTCCTTATAGCTATCTGTGTGAGCCCGACAATAATCTTTTTACACGTTCTTCAGTAGATGGATGAGTTGAGAACAAGGTCCTAAAACTACTGCCTTTTAAAGGATTAACTATAAACAAATGTGCTGTCGTAGGGTTTTGCTCTGCAGTTGGCATAATAGTATTTTGATTAAAGCTCTCTAGTTTTTGTAATGCTCTTGCCAAAGCCGCAGGATCGCCACATAATTTTGCCCCTGAAGCATCGGCTTCAAATTCACGAGAACGGGATATAGCCATTTGTATTAAACTTGCTGCGATAGGGGCTAAAATCATCATGGCAACACCAGCTAGAACACTGCCGCCATTATTGCCATTGTCATCGTCTCCATGATGATTACGAGAGCCAAACATCATGGCATATTGAGCCATATTAGCTAGCATGGAAATGGCTCCAGCAATAGTAGCGCTTAGAGCGCTAATAAGAGTATCGCGATTTTGGACATGGCTTAATTCATGTGCCATGACTCCCGTTAATTCTTCTTTAGTCAATATTCTTAGTATTCCTGTTGTAGCAGCTACGGCAGCATTTTCTGGATTGCGCCCAGTGGCAAAGGCATTGGGTGCGTCGTCATGAATAATATAAACACGCGGCATAGGCATATTTCCACGTCTGGCCAAATTTTCTACGATAGAATAAAGAGAATATAGTTGGGTATCATTAGGCCCTACTTCTTGGGCTTTGTACATTTTTAGAACTATCGAGTCAGAAAACCAGTAAGCTCCCATATTCATAATTGCAGCTAAGCCAAAAGCAATAATCATGCCTTCATTGCCGCCTAGAGCTCTGCCCAGGAGTACAAATAGTAAAGTGATTGAAGTCAGCAATAATGTAGTTTTAACTGTATTCATATTGATTCATATTGTTTTTATATTTAATTATTTCTTGCTTTAAAGTAGCTGTCGATAATAATATGGGGATTATTATAGTAATATTCAAGGCTTACTTATGCAGCAAAATTTAATTTCAGCAGTTATTTTATCAGTGGGTATAGCCGTTGGTGGCTACTTTATTGGTAATGGGATTATTAAGTTTAAATTTAGTGAGCGGATGGTAACTGTTAAAGGCATGGCTGAACAGATAGTCAGCTCTGATCAGGCGACTTGGAATGTTCGTTATGCTTTTAGTAGTGATACTTTAGCTGATTTATACACGGGAATTTTAAACTCACAAGAGCAGGTTAAAAAATTTATGTTGGCGCAGGGGTTTTCAGAAAAAGAAATCGAGCTTCAGGCTGTATCAGTAACTGATAACCAAAATAATGCTTATGCACCAGCTAATGAAAAAGTTAAGCGCTACGTGGCAGACTCGGGGGTGACTGTCACAACCGGGAAGATAGAACAGGCCAAACTTGCTGTTCAGAAAACATTAGAGTTAATTAATGCTGGTATTATTGTAAATAGCTCTAATATTAGTTACGAATATACTAAATTAAATGAAATTAAATCAAAAATTCTTGATGAGGCGACAGCTAATGCTAAAAAAACAGCATTAAGTTTCGCAACTAATTCCAATAATAAACTTGGAAAAATTAAATCTGCTTCGCAGGGGCAGATCTCTATCGGAGAATCTAACCCAAGTGGTATGAGCTCTGAATGGTCGGTTAATAAAACAGTCAGAATCGTTACTACAGTGACGTATTTATTAGATTAGAATAAAATAAAAAATAGAGAAATTTACTGTATTAACTATAAATTGGTCTAAGCTTTAGATTGCTGTATATAAAATAATTGGAGGCTATATGAACACTAAGTTTTTTATATTGGCTGTACTTTTAGCTTTGGGAGTGCAATTAACCGGATAAAACAGGAGGAGTTATGTTAAGTTGGACATTGATTTTTTTAATAGTTGCACTGGTTGCTGCAGGATTGGGTTATTCTGGTGTTGCTCGTCAAGCTGCTGGTTTTGCTAAGATTTTGTTTTTTATTTTCTTAGTATTATTTATTCTGTCGTTAGTTATGCCTGGTCTTTTTGTTACTGCTCCGGTTGTAACCCCAGCTGCGTAATGCTAATGCTAATGCTTATCCGGTCAGATAAATTGATTCTCTGGCCGAATAAATTCAATTTAAATCTTTTTTATTTCTTCTTGGTTTCTGTTCTGTTTGGCGGTATTTCTTGGGGTTCTTCTTGATTTATTTCGAGAGTGAAATATTCTTATAATAATACTCATAATAATATTAATAATAATACTCTAAAGCATGGTGATATATGTTGACAAAGATCAAAAACCAATCAACTGCCTATAGCCAAAATTTAAGAGAAAAACTTAAATATATAATTGAACAGCCATATTTCTATATTTCCATAATGGCTTTAATTATTGTTAATACTATTGTGTTGGGTCTAGAATCTTATGAATCAATGATGGATAGATTTGGGCCTGTATTAATTACTGCTGATAAAGTCATGGTTATGATATTCGCTGCAGAGCTTGCTATTTATTTATATGTGCACGGGCTTAAAAAATGCTTCACAGATCCATGGTTTGTTTTTGACTTTATAATTGTAGGCATTGCATTATTTTCTTTCAATACTACTTACTCTTCACTGCGGGCAATGCGAGTACTAAGAATACTTAGGTTGATAACTAGATTCCCTAACTTACGTAAAGTGGTTCAGGGTTTAATAGACGCCATGCCCGGCATTGGATCTATTATCATTATTTTAATAATATTAGTTTATGTTGCGTCTTTAATGGGGCACAGCTTATTTGGTGCTGAATACCCTGAGCACTTTGGAAATCTGCAGAAATCTTTACTTACTTTATTCCAAGTGATGCTCAGTGATAACGTCGGAGACATTATGCGGGAAGTTATGAAAACCCACCCATATGCTTGGTTATTCTTTTTGGCATTTTTACTAACAGCAACTTTTATAGTCTTAAATTTATTTGTAGCTGTAACAGTTGATGCTATGCAGCAAAACTATCGTGATTCAGAAGAAGAACAGTTTGATATGATTACTGAAATGAAAAAGACATTAAAAAAACTTGATGAAAAAATTTCTAAAATTAAATAATTAAATTAAATACGGGTTGCTGTTGTTATTCCGTTAAGTTTGTTTATGTCTTGTTTTAGATGCTTTGATTTTACTGGTTTTATTAACTTTGGTAATTTTTCTTTTTTTAACTTTCAAGATGGTCTTCGCAGGTTTGAGAATCGTTTTAGGGTTATGGCGAACTGATTTTACAGAGCTATTGCTATTTTTATTATTTTTAGCTCTAGCATTCGGATATAATACGCTATCTCGATTATATTGTGCATGAGAAAAGTTATCTCCCGTTATAGTTTTGTAACATTTAGTCAAGAAATCTTTAAATTTTTGCCACGTTAATAAATGTGTTTTTCTATTATTATGATGAGCGTGTTGGTTTTTCTTAAATCTAGAGCTAGATCTAGATTTTGTTTGAGGAACTTTTTGTGCAACTCGCTTTGTATTTTTAGCTGGAGTTTTTTTACGACTCAATCTCAATGGCGTAGCTTTATTTTTTGCGGTCATGCTGTATTCCCTTGGTTATATTAAATTATATTATTATTGTTTTTATTAGGGTAATTTAATTATTTTATAATTAAATTATATAGATGTTAATTATTAGTTATATAGATATTAATTGTATCATCTACTAAGAAGTATTTATTTGACATTAATTAAACGGTCTTAGGAAGACCATAAACTCATCCTGGGGTAGTAGATGGTCTGCTCTCTCCACAGTGGTCAGTGCGATCGTGACCACTGGAAATCTGCGTAGTAGACCAGAGGCATTTTATAGTGGCAGCTCACTATAATTATGTCCCGCTCTTGTGGTTAAAAGTCTAGTGATGCGGGTGATTCTATGGGCTCGGGTATAGGC
>JAGOUU010000079.1 GCA_018061105.1 Gammaproteobacteria bacterium | reverse complement strand
CATCAGAATAGCCCATTTTTAAAATATTAAAGGCAGAGATTAGAGAACGACTGCCACCACCGCAATATAATACTAGCTTAGTATTTTTATTGGGGACAAATTTTTCTATGTCTCGTTCTAATATACCCTTCGATAAGTGAATTGCTCCTAAAATATACCCTTCATCCCATTCTTCCGATTCTCTAACGTCTATTAAGACAAAATTGCTATTCGTTTTATTGCACAGCATTTGCTTAACTGTCTCTATAGTGATTTCTGGAGTGGTTTTTTTCAATTCGGCAACTAGATCTGTAAAACTAGCGGTATGGTTCATAATTATATAATCGTATTATTTATTTTAGTTAAAATATCTTCATATATTTTAACTAAATTTTCCAGATCATCAATATTAATAAATTCATTAATTTTATGAATACTATGGTTAATAGGCCCAAGTTCAATAAGCTGACAGTTAAAAGCAGGGAAAATAAATCTACCATCTGAAGTTCCGCCTGTTGTAGCCATTGTACAATGATTGCCTGTAACATGAGCTACGGCATCTTGAACAGTAGTGGTTAGTTCACCAGAATGTGTAAGAAATGGTTCTGCATAATGTGTCCAATTAATTTTGTAATGTAAATTATGTTTAATAAGTAAATTTTCTATTTGTAAACTGATACTTTCAAAAGAGGAGCAGCTGGCGTATCTCAGATTGAAATCAAGTGTTATAACACCAGGGATAACATTAGTAGCTCCAGTGCCAGAATGTATATTGGTTATCTGTAGCGATGTTGGTGGAAAATAATTATTACCTGTATCCCATTGTGTCGTAGCAAGATCTTGTAAAAAGTTTAAGCTAGTATGAATCGCATTATTAGCACGTTCCGGATAAGCTACATGGCCTTGGGTGCCATAAATAATCAAAGTAGCTGTCATAGAGCCACGACGGCCGTTTTTAGCAGTATCGCCTAGTTTAAGATCTGAAGAGGGTTCTCCTACTATACAATAATCTATTTTTTGACCACGTTTTTGTAAAATATTAACAACATGTTTAGTGCCATGTATAGCAGGCCCTTCTTCATCGCTTGTTATAATAAAGCCTATAGATAATTTAATTTTATCTTTTGGAGTTTTAGTAATAAAATTTTTAGTGCCTACTAACATAGCTGCAATGCTGCCTTTCATATCAGCTGCACCACGGCCATAAAGATTGTTGTTTTTTACAGTGGGCTCAAAAGGTGGCGAATCCCATTGATCTAATGGCCCTGTGGGGACGACATCGGTATGACCAGCAAAGGCTATAATAGGTCTAGATTTAGGTTCAGATTTATCAGAGTTATATACAGACCAAAGATTGCTTATTTGATCAGATGGCAAATTTTCAGAAATAAAATCTAAATTATTTAAATATTCAGTAATATACTTCTGACAGCCTTGATCATCAGGCGTTATTGATGGTCTGGCTATCAAATTTTTAGCTATCGTTAAAACTTCAGTCAAAACTTCTGAGCAGTTCATTAATACTTACCTTGGAACGAGTTTTCTCGTCAACTTGTTTAATAATAATAGCACAGGATAAACTGTGACTATTGTCCGGGGCTGGTAGGCTACCAGGAACTACAACAGAATAGGGGGGGACAAAGCCATAAGTTATTTCTTTAGTGACTCGGTTAAAAATTTTGGTGCTTTGACCAATAAAGACTCCCATGCTGATCACGGAGCCTTCGCCTATGATAACGCCTTCTACTATTTCAGAACGTGCACCAATAAAACAATTGTCTTCTATAATAGTTGGATTAGCTTGTAGAGGTTCAAGTACACCGCCGATACCAGCACCACCAGATAAGTGGACGTTTTTACCAATTTGGGCGCAAGAACCAACTGTCGCCCAAGTGTCAATCATGCACCCTGTATCTATATAGGCACCTATGTTAACAAAACTAGGCATCAAAATAGTATTACTGCCTATATAACAACCAGCGCGGGCTATAGCATTTGGTACAACTCGCACTTGAGATTGATTAAATTGCTCTTGAGAGAAATTGTTATATTTTAGAGGTAACTTGTCAAAATATTGGCAATATTGATTGTTAAAAATTTGATTATTATTAGCACGAAATAAAAGCAGAATAGCTTTTTTTACCCACTGATGAACATGCCATTGATTATTAATTTTTTCTGCTGTTCTGATTTGTCCTTGATTTAAAAAATCAACAATCTGATCAAGATTTTGTTTTAATTCACTAGGAATATTTTTGGGTGTGATCTCTTGACGAATTTCAAAAAAATGCTCAATAGTGTTTTGTATATTATCTAAATTTAAGCTAGATAGTTTTGTGTTCATATTTTTTCTTCGTCTCTTAGAGTCAAAATGTCAAAGCCGTTATCTGTAACTAATATAGTATGCTCCCATTGAGCGGATAAGCTATGATCTTTTGTCACTACAGTCCAGTCATCGTTTAATAATTTTACTTCTTTTTTACCCGCGTTTAACATGGGTTCTATCGTAAAAGTTAAGCCTGGTTCTAAAATTAAACCAGTGTTAGGTTTACCATAATGTAAAACTTGTGGATCCTCATGGAAAGTACGGCCTATGCCATGACCACAGTAGTCTCGTACTACTGAGAAACCTTCTGATTCAGCTAGAGTTTGAATAGCATGGCCAATGTCACCCAAATAAGTACCGGGCTTTACTAGCTCTATAGCTCGAAACATAGCATCACGAGTTATATTGACTAATCGTAGGGCTAAAACTGATGGCTTGCCGACACAAAACATTTTACTAGTATCGCCATAAAAACCGTCTTTGATAACAGTAACATCTATGTTAACTATATCGCCATTTTTGAGTTTTTTACTACTAGGGATCCCATGGCATACTTGGTGATTAATCGAAGTGCAAATAGATTTAGGAAAGCCGCGATAGCCTAAACAAGCTGGTATAGCATTTTGATTGTTGACTATATAATTGTGGCAAATTTTATCAAGATATTCAGTGCTGACACCAGCTTCTACGTAGGAGCCTATCATTTCTAGGACTTCGCCTGCCAGTTTACCGGCAATGCGCATTTTTTTTATATCTTCGGGAGTTTTATAATCGAGGTTCATGTATTAAAAATAAAAAATAATAAGAGGATCTGATGGGTTATTATAATTTATTAATATTATTTAAGCAAAGCAGTGAGAGCAGTGTACTGCAATAGAAGCTAAAAATTTAATTGCCTTAATCATAGGGTTATGATATAAAGTCGGAGTTAAATATTATAAATCGCATGTTTTCAAATAGTATATTTACCTGGGTGCCTAGCTTAATAGTACGGTATGGTAATATACAAAGCATGTATAACTAACCCTAGAGGATAAAAATCATGAGTAAGTCTACTGTAAGTATGCGCGATATGTTAGTCGCTGGCATACATTTTGGTCATCAAAAGCGTTTCTGGAACCCAAAAATGGCTCCTTATATTTTTGGTGCGCGTTCGAAAATACATATTATCAATTTAGAAAAAACAATGCCGTTATTCAACGATGCGTTGCAATTTATCCGTAAAAAAGCTGCTAGCAAAGCAAAAATTTTATTCGTTGGAACAAAACGTTCTAGCCAGGAAATTATTAAAACCCACGCACAACGTTGCGGTATGCCGTATGTTAACCATAGATGGCTAGGCGGAATGTTAACAAATTATAAAACTATCCGAGCTTCTATCAAGCGCCTAAAAGATGTTGAAAAAATGTTTGCTGATGGTAGCATCAAAAAATTCACAAAAAAAGAAGCCTTAATGCTTGAAAGAGATCTTAAAAAACTAGAGCGTTCTCTAGGTGGGATCAAAGACATGAATGGTTTACCAGATGTTCTTTTTGTTGTTGACGTTGGTTATGAAAACATTGCAGTAAAAGAAGCAAAAAGACTAGGAATTCCAGTTGTTGGTATCGTTGATACTAATAACAGTCCAGATAATATTGATTATGTTATTCCTGGTAATGACGACGCTCAGCGCGCAATAGAGCTCTATGTATCTAGCGTAGCTGATGTTGTTTTAGAAGCTAAAAATGAAAGAGAACAAGCTTTAGTAAATGAAATTACTCTAGAAGATTTTGCTGCAGGCTCCGATCTTGACACAGAAACAGATTTAGGTTTAGATCAAGACCCATCTTTAGTAGAGGAGTCCTTTGAATTGAAAGCAGAGAGACAAGATCAAAGCAATGAGATTGAGTCAGAACCTTCTGAAGCATCAGGTGATTCAACACAAAAGGCTAATATTCAGAAAACGAAAAAAACAGTTATAAAGAACAGTACTAAAAAAGACAATGGCAGCAATTAATAATTGGTATTTAAGATTTAGTATTTATAATTAGTTAATCAATTGGTTTAGATTTAGCATTACAGAGTTTATTATGATAATTACAGCAACTATGGTAAAAGAATTGCGCGAACGGACAGGCGCAGGAATGATGGAATGTAAAAAAGCATTACAAGAATCTAAAGGAGATTTAGATCTTGCAATTGAAAATATGCGCAAAGCTGGTCAAGCTAAAGCAGATAAAAAATCATCTCGTACTGCAGCTGAAGGGGTTATTTGTATTAAAATTACTGATGATGCTAAACAAGCTGTTATATTAGAAATAAATTGTGAAACAGACTTTGTTGCGCGCGATTCTGGCTTTTTAGGTTTTGTTAAATTATCTGCCGATACAGCATTAGAGAACGGCGTGGCAGATGAGCAACAGTTGCTTAACCAGAAAGCCAATGGTGCAGAAACTATTGAAGAAACAAGAAGAAATCTTATTTCTAAAATAGGTGAAAATATTAACGTTCGTCGCCTCGCAAGTTTAAAATCTCAGACTGGCCGCGTAGGTAGTTATCTTCATGGTGATCGCATTGGTGTTTTAGTTGAAATGGAAGGCGGTTCAGCAAGCCTTGCAAAAGATGTTGCTATGCATATTGCAGCGGCAGCTCCTGTTGTGGTTAGTCCAGCAGATGTTTCACAAGAAACCATAGATAAAGAGCGTGAAATATTTAGTGCTCAAGCAGCTCAAAGTGGCAAGCCAGCAGAAATTATTGAAAAAATGGTTTCAGGACGTATTAATAAATTTCTAGATGAAGTAAGTTTATTAGGGCAGCCGTTTATAAAAAATCCGGAAACCACAGTGGGCAAATTATTAAAAGCGGAAAATGCAAAAGTTATCAGCTTTGTTCGTTACCAAGTAGGCGAAGGAATTGAAAAGAAACAAGAGAATTTCGCAGAAGAAGTAATGGCACAAGTTAAAGGGAGTTAATTTCTAACCATGACTTTTAAGTCTGAACAGTCTAGATTGCCGTACAAGCGCGTACTTTTAAAGTTAAGCGGTGAAGCATTAATGGGTGACCATGCATTTGGCATAAAGCCAATGGTTCTTGAGCGACTTACCAGTGAGATTAAAGAAATTGTTGCTGCTGGTATTCAGCTTGGAATAGTCATAGGTGGCGGAAATATTTTTCGTGGTGCTGCTTTAGAGCAAGCCGGCGTGGAAAGAGTTACTGCAGATCAGATAGGTATGCTTGCTACTGTTATAAATGCTTTAGCCATGCGTGAAGCTTTAGAAAATATAGGCGTTCAGACAAGAATCATGTCTGCTATCCCCATTAGTGGGATTGTTGATCATTATGACCGCCGAAAAGCGATTAATCAAATGCAAGTAGGACGCGTAATTATATTTGCTGCTGGTACTGGCAATCCTTTAGTGACTACTGATTCAGCTGCTAGTTTACGGGGCATAGAAGTAGCAGCTGATGTCGTTCTCAAAGCTACTAATGTTGATGGTATTTATACAGAAGATCCGGCAAAAAATCCTCATTCAGAAAAATATACGACTATTAGCTATCAGGAAGCATTACAAAAAGAATTAGGTGTTATGGATCTAGCTGCTTTTTGTCAGTGTCGTGATTACAATATGCCAATCCGAGTATTTAATATTAATGTACCTGGTGCTTTAGTTAAAGTTGCATTTGGTGATAATGAGGGTACTTTGGTAACTAATAAAGTAACTAATAAAGTAACTAATTAGAACTAATAAGGGGAGTAGAAGTGCAAGTCGATCTTAATGCCATTAGTAAAGAATCACAATCAAGAATGGAGAGGTCTATTCTAGCATTGAAGCATGAGTTCACTAAGATTCGAAGCGGTCGTGCAAATCCAGCGTTATTAGAGAATGTTTTAGTTTCATATTATGGTAATGATACTCCACTTAAGCAAGTAGCTAATATAGTTGTGGAAGATTCCCGTACTTTAATGGTTACTCCTTGGGAAAAGAATTTAGTACAAGCTATTGAAAAAGCAATTTTAACTTCTGATCTAGGCTTAAATCCAGCGACTTCTGGCAGTGCGATCAGAGTGCCACTTCCGGCTCTTAATGAAGAGCGACGCCGTGAGATGGTAAAAATTACCCGTAATGAAGCTGAAAATGCCAAAGTCTCGGTTCGTAATATTAGAAGAGATGCTAATAATTTAGCCAAAGAACTGCTTAAAGCAAAAAAAATAAGTGAAGATGATGCGAAAAGAGCAGAAGATAGTATTCAAAAATTAACTGATAAATTTATCAAAGAAATTGATCAATTGCTTTCTCATAAAGAAGCTGAACTAATGGAAGTCTAGTAATAATTTATTAAAAGTTAATGTCAAACAATTCTAACCCCAAACATGTCGCGATTATAATGGACGGTAATGGTCGTTGGGCAGCGTCACGACATATGCCACGCTATTTCGGGCATTCTGAAGGCTTTAAGGCAGTTGAGCAAGCTTTGAATGCAGCAGTGAAAAATAATATTGAATATCTAACTTTATTTGCCTTTAGT
>JAGOUU010000078.1 GCA_018061105.1 Gammaproteobacteria bacterium | reverse complement strand
CTCCGTCGTTGCCCAATTTCACATCCACATCTTTAATCACTGTTCCAATCGTTCCAAATCTTCGACTATGTTCCTCAAAGCGGTTGACACTGATTACCGGAGAAGTTTCTGTTAAGCCATATCCTTGAACTGTTTCAATCCCAAGTTCATAAAACCCATTTGCAACATCTTTATTTAAAGCCGCAGCACCACTTATTACAAATCTTAATCCTCAAGCGACTACTCCTATATGGATGCAAGAAAAATTAAGACGATCTGGGTTAAAAACCATTTATCCTCTGGTCGATGTAACAAATTATGTCATGCTAGAGCTGGGTCAGCCGATGCATGCGTTTGATTTAAATACTTTTTCTGGTTCGAATAAAATTAAAATCAGATCAGCGGACAATAATGAAAAACTAGTCTTATTAGACGGTACCGAGCTTAATTTAAATCCAGGCGATTTGTTAATAACAGATAATAATAAGCCAATAGCCTTAGCTGGTATTATGGGAGGACAAGCTACAGCTATTTCGGGTACTACTTGTAATGTTTTCTTAGAGAGTGCTTTTTTTACCCCTCAAGCTATTTCTGGTAGAGCTAGAAAATATGGTTTTGTTACTGATTCCTCTGCCCGCTATGAGAGGGGAGTTGATCCAAGTATTACCAAAGCTGCTCTTGAGCGGGCTACTGAATTATTGCTTGAAATTATGGCAACATCTGAAACTCACATTAGTGAAATCGATGAAGTAATTAATACAGAGTATTTACAGTCTGAGTTTACAAATAAGACTATTAGATTACGCCATAGCAGAATTAAAAGAGTCCTGGGTGTAGAGCTTGAGAGTAGTTTAGTAAAAAATATTTTAACTAATCTAGGCTTGAAATTACTAGAAAATGAAAGTAACCAAGATAGTTATAAATTTTTAGTTCCTAGTCATCGTTTTGATTTAAATATTGAAGAGGATTTACTGGAAGAACTAGCCAGAGTGTATGGGTATGACAATATTCCAGCGGTCACGCCAAGCAGAGATCTTGAGATTACATTAGCACAACCCGAGGTGGCTTTATGTACGGGAATTCGAAATATTTTAACTAGCCGTAGTTATCTTGAAGCAGTGAACTACAGTTTTACTGACAATAATTTTCAGGATGATTTTAAAGTTATTAACAATAAGCCTCTTAAGTTAATTAATCCTATTTCTAGTGAGTTGTCAGAGCTTCGACAAAGCTTATGCCCTGGGTTACTAAAGACAGTAGAATACAATGTTAATCACCAGGCCCAAGCTTTAAAATTATATGAGATAGGTAAATGTTATTACCTAGACAGCCAAAATAATGTTATTGAAGAAAATAAGCTAGCTGGGGTTTTAGCTGGTAATAGACATCTGGAAAATTGGCATGAGACGTCTAGCAAAACAGATTTTTTTGATGCCAAAGGTGATCTAGAAGTTTTATTTTCAGAGCTTGGTTTAAGTGGAGATATAAAATTTTTACCAGATCAGCTTGTATGTTCAGGAGTTCATCCTGGACAATCAGCGGCTATTTTATATAATAATATTAATATAGGTTGGATAGGTAAGTTACATCCGGAAATCAGTCGTAAGCTAGACATAGCTAATTTATCCAATAGTATAATTTTATTCGAATTAAGTTTGGAACAGTTAAAACTACCAAGCTATACTTGTTATAAAGACGTCTCTAAAATGCCAGCAATAAAACGAGATTTAGCTTTTTTATTTAAATTAAACATAAAAGTTGAACAAATACATGTTGTTGTAAAAGATACCATAGGGGCTGTATTAAAATCTCTGGATATCTTTGATGTTTACCAAGGAACAGGAGTTCCTGATGGCTATAAAAGCATTGCATTTAGCATGGTTTTACAAGCTCAGGATAAAACCATGGTTGATCATGAAATAGTGGCAATTGTGAACAAAGTAGTTAATGTTATAACAAACAAGTTGGCTGGGCAATTGCGAGAGTAACAAAAGTAATAACTAATAAGTAATTAAGATAGGACATATAATTAACAAGGATATCATTTATGAACGCAGTTACAAAAGCAGAGATTGCTGATCATTTATCAGAAAAATTAGGGATAATGAATAAAAGAGAAGCAAAAGATTTTGTTGATGTGTTTTTTGAAAAATTAAGAGCGGCTCTTGAAGACGGCGAGCAAGTCAAATTATCGGGCTTTGGTAATTTTGATCTTCGTGATAAAAGACCGCGTCCTGGACGTAATCCAAAAACTGGTAAAGAAGTTACAGTTACAGCACGTAGGGTGGTGACTTTTAAATCTGGACAAAAATTGAAAGCTAAAGTTGAAGGTTATAAAGGCAAAGAAGGTGAGTAAATTAACTTTAAAGCCTAAATTACCTGTGATTCCAAATAAGCGCTATTTTACGATAGGTGAAGTGGGCTATTTGTGTGGTGTGCGTGCGCATGTCTTACGTTATTGGGAGCAAGAATTTCCGCAATTAAAACCTGCCAAACGGCGGGGTAATCGTCGTTATTATCAGCGTGAAGATGTTTTAATGGTGAGAAATATTCGTAGTTTACTCTATGATGAGGGCTATACTATAACTGGTGCTAGAAGCCAGCTGGAGCAGGCTCTAAAAGTTAATAAAACAACCTATCAATTTGAGGTTAGTGATGCACAGAGTTCAAGTTTAAATTCAAATATAGTAGTTGAATCTGGAGAATATTGTAGCATAACGGAGCTTGAGTACTTGGCTGACCAATTGAAATCTGAGCTTCCTAAAAATAAAAAAATTTCTCTTCCTGAGGTTATTCACGAATTAAAATCTATTTTATCTGAGCTGTCGGTTTATAGTTAAACGCTTCAAGAGCAAAGTTTTGCTTTGGGGCTTTACCCTGGAGTTGCGTTATTGCAAGCATTTAACTAACCTAGGCGTCAATTTACATAAAGGCAACAGGCTCATACGCCGTTAACTTGCGTTCCGCCCGGAACAAGTAACTGGCGTACTCACCTATTATCTTAATTATAGACTTAGTTTATATTTTGTTTAAGATTTTCTGAAATTAAAATAATTTTTAACTCATCATCAGTAAGATTTTGTTGAGGAACATTAATAATTTTATAATGATTTTTTTTATCAAGATTTGCAATAAGGCTATTTGGCGCATCAGAAAATTCTCGTTGTGGCCAATGTTTTAACACGGTGAAATTATTAAAAATTTTCTGCGGTTTAAAATACTCAATGGTCCCGACCCACAAAGTTTGGTTTGCTATTATATAAGGCGATTGCCAAAGTCTTAGGGTCAGAATTCTGTTATTTTGATCTTTTTTACTTAAAACTAAGACTGGCAGGTGATCCTGATAATAAGTAGGTAGCACTGGTAGATTAGTAATTTCCGGATTAACTTCTAAAAATGACAACATAGATTTAAAACCAAAAGTTGGTGGTTGATACCAATTTTTATTTGTTAGTTGTTGTTTAATTGTATCGAGATCACCTAGCCATTGAATATTGATTATCGGATCGGTAGAGTTACTAAATAGATTACTCTGAGCTTGCCAGACTGACATGTTTAATTCATCAGTATCAAGGTTTTGTCTAATTGTGGCAAGATTGTACTCTGTAGTTGTATTTTTTAAATAACTAATAGTAGTATTAACAGTAACGATAGATAAAATAATAACTAGTGATGCAATATTAAAATTTTGTTTATTAATATTTTCAATAGGTTTTTGCCAGTAAAAAATGCAAAATATTAATAATAAACAACAAGAGATCAAAATTGCTCCAAAGATGTCACTAAGCCAGATATAGCCCAAATATAATTTTAATAAGCAGAAAAAGATAAGAATTGTACCTGCATAAAAATTGTAACTGGATTTAACATATTCTTTGGGGTTGCTAGAATATTTAATAATGCCCACATAGCCAATTAAGAGAGCTAAAAGGCCGACGCTTGTGTTAGGAAACGATGTAGAATACAAATTAGCATAAGTATAAGATAATTGATAAGGCATTGGGTACTTGACGATGTGGGCTATAAGATAGGTGCTAAGAAAGAATGCTGCCAATAAACCAGTGCTGATATAAATAGCCCGATTGACAATAAAATGTTTGCTCAGTATTTTAGTATTAATACGATCGCGATTAAAAGCAGCTGTAACTGAAAAATAAACAAAATACCCTAAAAATATACTGAGTAAGACAATTTCAGATACATTACTGTCTAAAATTAATAATACTCGATTGAGCTCAGTGGAAGTGTTAAGTAGTAAGGCTAAATGTTTAAATAAAGGATTTAAGCCGGTAAAAGTAAAGTGAGTCTTGACGCCTATAATAAATAATATTGTCAAAGTAAAGGCTAGAATAAGAAATAAAAAACTATCTACTTGATGTTTTTTGTGTGTTAATGGATGTTTAATAATATTCTGAAGAACAGTATACGAGTTATCTTCTGCATACATCCAAATGCGCGTACCCCAGCGATTAAAGCGACGTTTTAAGCTACGCCAAAATTTTTTGATAATAATGCTAATAAACCAAATGCCGAGAAGAGTAATAAAGACTATGACAGTTAATTTTTTGCTTATACCAGGTGGCATAGATTGGAGAGCGTTACCGAATAATATTCCTGGCAATAGATGCGAGGGTGACCATAAAATAGCTGAGATAATATTAACAAAATAAAATTGCATGGGTGGCATTTTCATCATGCCTGCAATAGCTGGGATCATTGGTCTAACAGGACCAGCAAAACGACCTATAGCAACACTTTTTTTACCATGTCTTGCGAAAAAGTTTTCACATCGAATAATAATTTCCGGGTATTTGCGGAAGACATACCAGTTCCTGATGCTTTGTTGAAAGTGCCGGCCAATTTGATAGCTTATGCCGTCACCCACTACGGCTCCGAGTATTGAAGCAAACATTGCTGGCCATAATGAGATATAACCAGCACCAATGACGGTTCCTATAGCTAGCATGATAGTCAACCCAGGGATTATTAGCCCAACGACGACTAAAGATTCTGCTAGAGAAATTAAAAAAATGAGAAAATATGAGTAGTTAGGGTTATCGCTAACCCAGTTAAGGATCACATTGTAGAAATCTGAGTCCATATTATTATTATAATTATTTTATTTAAATTTTAGTTCTAGCAATATATTTAATTTATGACATCTATTCAGCCGGGAAATAGATGCTTAAATATATAAAATTATATATATATGTGCATAAGTATAACCTAAGTATGTTAAGTATTGTATGTTAAGTATTGTATGTTAAGTATAACCTAATAAAACAGTCAGTTCTGAACAGAGATCTTCAATCACTTGGATTTGAGTTACTTTAGTATTTAAATTACTAATTTGAGTTACAGGTAAATTGTTAAATCCGCAAGGGTTAATATAGCCAAAAGGAGATAAATCCATTTTATAGTTTAAAGCTAACCCGTGATAAGTACAGCCACGCCGTACTCTTAGTCCAATAGAACAAATTTTTGTTTTGTTATTATTTAAATTAATATAGATACCTGGAGCGCATGGATCAGCGTAGCTGCTAATATTGTATAGCGCCAACGTATTAATGACAGCTTGTTCTATTGTTGTCACGAGCGCTCGGATAGTAAGCTTTAATTGCCGTAGATTGAGTAATAAATAGATAACTATTTGACCAGGACCATGATAGGTTACTTGTCCGCCACGGTCAGATTGTACAATAGGAATTGCATGATTGTAATTAATGATATGCTCTGGCTTACCAGCTTGACCTTGAGTAAAGATAGGCGGATGTTCTAAAATCCAAATTTCATCATTTGTTTCGTTGGTTCGAGAATTGGTAAAATTCTGCATGGCTTGCCACGTAGATTCATAGGGCACTTGACCTAATTTTTTTATGATTAACTTATTTATCACTTTCGAATACCAATTATAATACCATGATAACTTCTTTATTTGCTGAGAGATCTTTGAATATAGCCGCTAATTGCTTTTTACTCGTTGCACGCAATGTAATAGTAATGGACTGGTAATTACCTTTGGTGCTAATATTTTTACTAATGGGAATAAATTCCATTTTAGGAGCATGTTTGTGAATTATAGCTGTAGCGAAAGTCTCAAGATCAAAATGAGAATTACTAAAAACTTTTATTGGGTAATCACAAGGGAATTTGATTAATTTCAGTTTTTCAGTTTTAGGACTTTTTTTGTCTTTTGGATTTTTGGGATTTTTGGGATTTTTTGGATTTTTTGGATCTTGAGGCATTGTATTAAAATTAAAACTAAGAATTTAGAATGTTTTTTATATGGTTGATATAAAGAGTTGCTATCTTATGCCAGGTCGTGCCAGGAGTTGCTTGGTTAATTATTGTATGATTAACTTGGCCAACAGGGCGAACTTCTTTTGTCGAGCTACTTAGCCAGACTTCATCAGCATTGAGGATATCTTCAAGAGTAATATTTTGTTCTTGTAGAGCAATATTATTTTTATCGCATAATTCAAGAATAATTTTCCGAGTTATTCCAGGTAAGAGTTCATTATTAAGCGGGGGAGTAATGATTATATTGTTTTTAACGATAAAATAATTTGAAGTAGTGCCTTCAACTATATAACCGCTTTCACGAATCAATAATACCTCTTCGGCATTTTCTAGTTTACCTTGTTGTCTGAGTAAAATATTGCCCAGTAAAGCAATTGATTTCACGTCGCAATTGTTCCAACGGTTATCCGGTAAAGTTATAACTTTAATAGGAGAGCAGGTTAAAGAGCTACCAAGAGTAATCGGAGGTAAAGAATAAGCAACTACAGTAGGTTTAATATTATGGGAGAAGTCATGATTACAAGTATCTTCACAGCCGCGAGTGATTTGTATATATAAAGGACTGGAC
>JAGOUU010000077.1 GCA_018061105.1 Gammaproteobacteria bacterium | reverse complement strand
GATTGGTAGCTATGCGGAATAATGAGCCATTACCAGCTCTAGCTCCAGCTCAAGCTGCTCAATCTAATACAGCAACAAGCACCGTTGCGCCAGCAATACCTGTACTTGCACCTAGAGCTACAACTACACATATAGCTACTACTCAAACGCCTGTTTTATGGGGAATCCTAGCTTATCTAGGCTCTGCGTTTGATGACATTAAACAAAAATCTCGTAATTTAAGTAATGCAGATATAGAGTACTTATTTTATCTCTGTATGGGTTTAATATTTATTGGAGCAGTTTTAATGCTAGGTTATCAGTATATTCAAAACAGACGCTACAAAACTGCTGCAGCTATGCAAGATTATACTAATGACGATATCATGTTTGATGATATTGAATTTAAGACAACTTCTGAACCAGAATATGGAATAATTTCGGGTTACGAATATACTGAACATAAAAAAGGCATCAAATCAGAGGAAGTAGATTCTTATTATAAATTAGTCCAAGCTTATTTAGATCTTAATGATCATATCAATGCAAAAAAAATATTGGATATTATTCATAATAAAGGCAATGCTGAACAAAGAGCAAAAGTTGATCAGATTATTAGATCGCAAAACATCTCTTAGATATTTAAGGCGTTGGAAGTATACCGCCAATACAATGACCAATATGCAACAATATTTTATTATTCCTCTACAGTATATGTGACATTTAGTCTCGACATTTTGATAATTTATGCTATTATAATAACTATTTTTCGTTTAGGCAGTGACCAGTTTAGCTGGGAGTTGCTGGATCTACGAGACTACCATAAATATATATGCAACGAATTGCTCTAGGCGTTGAATACAACGGGATAAATTATCATGGTTGGCAAAGACAACCCGAAAACTTTGCAACTACTTCTGTACAAGCTGTTTTAGAGGGACAATTAAGGCAAATTGCGAACGAAAAAATTACAGTGTATTGCGCTGGTCGAACAGACTCTGGTGTGCATGCAACTGAGCAAGTAGTACACTTTGATTACTTTAATCAAAACAATAAACCTAGAGATCTAAGAGCTTGGTTACAAGGTACAAATAGTCTGTTACCCGATGATATCTCTTTAACTTGGGCTCAATATGTTCCCAACGATTTTCATGCGAGATTCAGCGCGTTGAGCAGACGTTATCAATATTATATTTATTCTAGTAAATATTCTCGAGCTTTATTAGAAAAACGAGCTTTATGGCTGTATAAAAATTTAAATATAGAACTTATGCAACAAGCTTGTAAGTATTTAATAGGTGAACATGATTTTAGTTCTTTTAGAAGTTCTCAATGCCAGGCAAAAACTTCGGTGCGAATAATGCGTGATATCAAAATAAGTATGTTAAATAATTTTATAGTAATAGATCTTACAGCAAATGCTTTTTTACATCATATGGTCCGCAATATAGTAAGCTGTTTAATCGAGATTGGATCAAACAAAAAGTCAGCAGAATGGATTAAAGAGCTCCTGGAAATAAAAGACAGAACAAAAGCACCAAAAACAATTGCTAGTCATGGATTATATTTAGTTAATGTGGAATATGATGCTAAATTTAACCTACCTAATTTAACTAATGAGATTATATTGCCATTTATGGCTTAAAGATAGTTTAGAGATATAGTTTAGAGATCAGAGGCGTCCGACATTGGGTTAGCCTATTAGCAAAGTATTCGAAAACAAACTGGATGGTCTACAATACTCATCGTCGGACGGCCCTGCTATAGCTACCATTTAAATAGATAGATCGCGATAATGCGAGTTGTATGTTATGCTATAGAACCTAAAAATTAGGAATCTTATAAAATTTTAATTAAATTTTAATTCAATTAATTTACATGGAAACAAAACTAACTAACAAAGAGCTTTTCGGCAAATTATTCGCTTATCTTAAGCCTTTATTATATATCTTTATTACAGTTATAATTGCTAGCGTATTTCACTCAGCTATTGATGCCTATATAATAAAACTGATGAAACCACTTGTTGATCGGGGATTGGTTGCTAGAGACATAGAATTTATAAAAATTTTACCTATTTTACTTCCTATTTTATTTTTGATACGAGGTATTTTTGGCTTTATTTCAGACTATGGGATGGCCTGGGTCTCGCGAAAATTAATTCTCAATATTCGTTCTGATTTATTTAAAAAATATCTGAGCTTACCCACAGGTTTTTTTGATAATACTAATACTGGCGAACTATTATCCAAAGTTATTTATAACGTTGACCAGTTATACAAAGCCTGTACAGATATCGTAGCTGATGTTATCAAAGAAGGATTTACTATTTTTTTTCTTGTATTATTAATGCTTTATACGAGTTGGAAATTAACCTTAGTATTTTCTATTTGCGGGCCTGTAATGGCTGTGTTGTTTGTTATTATTAATAAACTATTTCGCAAGCTAAGCCACAAAGCACAGGATGCCATTGGCTTAGTTATGCATAGCATACGCGAGGGGCTAGATGGACAGCAAGTTATACGGATATATGGCGGCAAAAGTTTTATTATCAATAAAATAGACACCGTGCTAAAAAATTATAATAAAAGAGAAATGCGTCAGGCTTTAATAAAGGGTGTTAGTATACCGAGTATTCAGTTAATTGGTGGCTTTGCTTTATCTTTGACTTTGTATGTATCTCTATCAGGTTTAGTTGATCCTAATCTTAGCGCGGGTGGTTTTGCTACTATCTTCTTTGGTATGGCTGCTATATTAAAACCTATTAAACAGGTTACAAATTTAAATATATATCTCCAAAGGGCATTGGCTGCTGCAGATAGTATTTTTAACATTATGGCTTTGCCAGCTGAAGAAGATATAGGAACTATAGAAGTTGATCGAGTGAAAGGTCATATAGAGTTTAAAAATATTGAATTTAAATATAACAACCGTCATGAAAAAATATTAACCAATATTAATCTTAATATCACAGCAAAACAAACAATTGCTTTTGTTGGACAGTCTGGAGCTGGCAAGTCTACTTTACTTAAATTATTACCAAGGTTTTATGATTATTATACTGGTGATATATTAATAGATAATATAAATATAAAAGATTATAAACTAGAGAACCTGCGAAAACACATTGCGATTGTTTCTCAAAACGTAGTGTTATTTAATGATACAATTAGTAATAACATAGCTTATGGTTTAAATACTGAGTCTAATAATATGGAAAATATTATAGAAGCTGCAAAAGCCGCCGGTGCCTATGAGTTTATTATGGCTCTTCCTAATGGGTTTGATACAATGATAGGTGAGAATGGTGTTTTATTATCTGGTGGGCAACGACAACGTTTAGCTATAGCAAGAGCCATTTTTAAAAATGCTCCTATCTTAATTCTTGATGAGGCAACTTCTGCTCTAGATACCAAATTGGAACGTAAAATTCAGCAAGCGTTAGAAAATTTAATGGTTAATAAAACAACATTGGTCATTGCTCATAGATTGTCGACGATAGCCAAAGCTGATCAAATAGTAGTTCTCGATAAAGGAAAAATAGTAGAAATGGGCTCGCATAGCGAATTATTGGCAAATAATAGTTTTTATGCTTCTTTATACAAAATGCAATTTGAATATATACCTGAATTGACAGATTTATGATTGAAAGTTATATATTGCAACTTTGGTATCCTGATTCTGGAGCAAAAGTTAATTTTATTAATTTTATTATTTTTATTCTAAAGCCTCTTGAGTTAGTATATAAGTTTATTATACGAGCAAGAATATATTTATATAAAAAACAAATTTTCAAAACCTATCGTCTAAGCAAGCCAGTAATAATAATAGGTAATATTACTGTTGGTGGCACTGGTAAAACAATGGTAGTTCAAGCACTGGCTCAGTTATTATTAAATCATGGCTATCGTCCTGGTGTCATATTACGTGGCTATGGTTCAAATAATAAGGCACCGTTGCTAATTAACTCGGAAACTACAGCATCTGAATGCGGCGATGAGGGTAAACTAATTTATAATAATTTACAATGCCCGGTTGTCGTATGTAAAAAAAGAATATTAGCTGCAGAATATTTAGTTAAAAATAATCTGTGTGATATAGTGATCGCTGATGATGGCTTGCAGCATTATGAGTTAGGCCGTGATATAGAGATTTGCATAGTAGACAATAACAGAGGATTCGGTAACAATAAATTATTACCATTAGGGCCATTGCGTGAAGAGAAAGATAGGTTAAACAGAGTGGATTACTGTTTATACAAGGGTTCTCAAGATAAAAATGGATTTTCTATTTTAGGCGGCAATATTTTAGATGAAATCTTTAATCTGGATAATAAAAAAATAGATTTAGCATTAGATTTCTTTAAAAACAAGGTTGTTTATTTGTTATCTGGGATTGGTAATAATAATAGTTTTATTGATCTTGTTCTTGGTTCGGAGTTGATTAATTCTGGAGCAGTTTGCAGAGATCGGGTAGTTATAAAAACGTACCCAGATCATTATGGCTATAGATTAAGCGATCTAGATTTTTCAGAAGACGATAGTGATAGTATTATTATTACTACTGAAAAAGATGCGGTAAAGCTTAAAGAGCTTACAAAACTTGCAGAATTTAAAAACAAAAATGTTTATTATATAAAAACATCTGCTCAGTTACCAGATGAGTTTTGTAATAGCTTAATTCATAAAATTAATAATTTATTAAAAGAAAAAAATAAAATCTATGTTAGATAAAAAATTATTGGCTATTTTAGTTTGTCCAATTTGTAAAGCTAAACTTGAATATAATAAAGATAGCAATGAATTGATTTGTGTCAATGATAAACTGGCTTTTCCTATTAGAGATGGAATTCCTATTATGTTGGAAGAAGAAGCCAGAGTGTTAGAGAGTCGGGTATAATATATGAAATTTAGTATCTTTATTCCAGCTAGATATGCTTCGGAACGTTTACCTGGAAAGGTTTTATTAGAAATCAATAATAAAAGCATTTTACAACATGCTTATGAGTGTGCATTAAAAGCAGAGCCAGATAATATTATTATTGCCTGTGATAATCCTACAGTAGCTGAACATGCTGTTAACCTCGGTGCAAAAGTTATTATGACTGAACCTAATTTACCTAATGGCACTGCTAGAATAGCAGAAGCTTTAAAAAATTTAAATTTTAATGACGATGATATAATAGTCAATCTACAGGCTGATGAAATAATGCTGCCAAGAGAGTATATTCATAGGGCAGCTCAGGGATTAGCTAAAAATTTAGAATGTGCGATTGCCACTTTAGCTAAGCCGATTAAGGATTTAGAATCATTATTAGATCCTAATATTGTCAAAGTTGTCAAAAGTCTTGATGATAGTGCTTTATATTTTAGTCGTTCACCGATACCCCATATAAGAAATGGCTTAAATATTCAAAATTTTAATAAAACAAAATATTGGCAACATATAGGTCTTTATGCTTATCGAGTAAGTTTTTTGAAAAAATATAATAGCTTAGCTCCTGTAGAAGCAGAATTAGCGGAGAGCTTAGAGCAGCTTCGCGCGCTCTATCATGGATTTAAAATACATGTATCAGAAGTCTCTGAGTTGCCAACTTTAGAGATAAATACAGCCAATGATTTAGAAAGAGCTAGGCTGATGCTAGAGCTTTAAAATCAAAGAGACTCCCGTTGCAAAATAAACTACTTCTAGTTATGATAGTAATAGTTGTAGAAGTTTGCATGAGAATAAGGAGTTTCACATGAGAACAGTCAGACATGCTAAAATTATTGGCACAGGTAAATATGTCCCTTCTAATATCATTTCTTCATTTGATTTAGATCTTAAATTAGATAAGCCAACTGGTTGGGTCGCTCAGAAATCTGGCGTTATCGAGCGTAGATTTGCCACTACAGAGACTGCTTCATTTATGGGGGCAGAAGCAGCTAAACAAGCACTAGAACAAGCAAAAATTTCTATAGATGACGTGGACTGTATCATTGCAGCTAATGCACTCAAAGAGCAAGGGATACCAGCGAATTGTATTTTTATACTAGATAAGTTAAATCCAACTCGCCATGATATAACTGCATTAGATATAGATTCTACTTGTTTAAGTTTTATCAGTGCCATGAATATAGCTTCTTCCATGATAGAATTAAAAATATATAGAAAAATCTTAATTGTTTCTAGTGAAATGCCTTCTCTAGGCTTAGATTGGGCAGATATGGAAACCTGTACTATTTTTGGTGATGGTGCGGCAGCTGTAGTCTTATCAGTAAGTGAATCTAGTGAAAAAGAAGATTCTCATGTGATTGCATGTGATTTTCGGACTCATACAGAGGGCAAAGAATTGTGCCAAGTTTTAGGTCTGGGAACTGGTCAGGGCAGGCCGTTTTCTGATTTAACCAAAATTGAAGATGATCATAATTTTAAAATGCAAGGCAAAAAAGTTTTTAAATTAGCTAGTGAAAAATTACCATCTTTTCTTGATTGTTTTTTAGATAAGGCAGAATGTCATAAAGAAGACATTCATATTGTAATCCCGCATCAGGCTAGTGGTTTGGGTTTGCTGCTGGTTCAACAACGGCTTGGATTTGCAGATAATAAGTTTATGAATATTATTGCTACACATGGTAACCAAGTTGCTGCATCTATTCCTACAGCTTTGCATGAAGCTCTAAGACAAAACAAAATAAAACGTGGTGATAAAGTTTTATTATTAGGAACGGGCGCTGGATTTGCCATGGGATTATTATTATTTAAATATTAAATTAAAATTAATATTTAAAATAAAATGTAAATCGGGGAGTTGTTGTGAAAATTTTAGTAACAGGTGCAACGGGTTTTCTCGGTAGGTATGTTGTAGAAAGGTTATGTCGCATAAAAACTCAGCATGAAATTATTGCTACTGGTAGGGATATAAGTAAATCTTATGAATTAACCCAATTAGGTGCAAAATTTGTTCGTCTTGATTTATCACAAGATAAAAATTTTAATAAACTTATTGAAATAACAGAAAATTGTGACTGTGTGATTCATTGTGCCGCATTTTCCTCTAATTGGGGAGGGTATGAG
>JAGOUU010000076.1 GCA_018061105.1 Gammaproteobacteria bacterium | reverse complement strand
TGCCACAACTTTTGATTATCTTGCTCAAGGTCAAAGCCTTATTTTAACCTACAGTATCACAGCAACTGATGAGCATAGCGCAAGCGCAACGCAAGATGTCACTGTCACCATCACTGGCACCAATGATGGTCCTGTTGCTGTTGCTGATACCGCCACCACCGACGAAAACACTAGTGTCATCATCGACGTTCTAGCCAATGACACAGACGCCGACCTAAACGACACTCATACTTTAGATGCTGTATTTATAACTAGTGGCAATACTACAAACTCTACTGTTACTATTAGCAATAATAAAGTTATTTTTGACCCACACAACGATTTTAAATATTTAGCAACCGGCCAAACAGCAACTGTCACCATTGAATATATAATGTACGACAGCAACGGTGCATTTAGCAATAGCACAGGAACCATTACTATAACAGGCATAAGCGATGATATACCTGCGCTACCGCCAGCCCCTGATGATTTTACAGTTGCAGCAACATTCGACTTCTCATTTGTTGACCATACAAAAGATGATGATAACGCTTTACGATTACTTCTTGATAACTGGTTTACCAATATAACAAAAACTCATCAACAACTAGTTGATGAAGGATCATCTGGGTTTGCTGCTATAAGTATTAATAATCTGAATGATACTCTATTAACAACGATTATTGATCACTTTGCAGTTTATCACATCAACGACAATGATCCTCTAAATACATTACTTGTTGGTAATATCGAACTTGTGCGTTCTCTTAGTGAATACATTATGTCCAACGTTGATTTATTTACTAGCACCCATGACGTAAAAATAGAAGTAGAAATAATTAAAGGAGATGACATTCATGATTATATTTCACAACTTAAAGACTTTAATCAAGATGATTCTCAGTTAATAGGAACTTTATTTCAAGAGCATTTTACTAATAATAATATAGTCTCATCAGAAGCTGGTGAAACAGTAAAAACAAGCGAAGTTGATAGCTTAATTAAAAGCTTTAAAGATAAAATCTCAGCTTTAAAAAATAATTTCTATGGCCATGACTAAAAACCACCTTCTCGAAACGCAACTGCAACTGCTCGCTGCCAAAATCTAGAGATTATACTCACTTTTTCTCCATAGACGTACAACTTTCCTCTAACAGAAAAATTAGGTAAATTTTTAGTCCCTGTCTGTGGCAATGCAATTATCTGGTAAACAGAATCATTTAAAATTAAATTTTCTTGATCTTTTGTCCGTTTTGATTCTGAATTTTTATTAACAAAAGTGGTAAGCTCTCCACCGTAAAGCGAAGAGAAATATTTATTGTCTAAATATTTATTTCCTGCTTTATTAAAGCTTACTACGTCAGCTGATATAGGGCTAAATCTTAATCTATTAAAATAAAATTTTGCTTTAATCTTAGTAAGATCTTGGCCGAGTCTAGCTATGTCATGTTCATTCATATATCCTGTAATATACAAAGACGTTGGATTAATTATGGTAAACAAATATTTATTTTGATCAATCCATATATTTTCCTTTAAGTATTTTGCAAGATCGCTTATCTCACCATCGTATGGTGCAAGTATGGTTAATTTTTTTCTTTCTGCCAGAAAACCCGCAAGCTCAGTTTCTTTATCTGTTAACTCTTGAACTGATACCTGTTTCATCCCTAAAACCTGTCCCAACCCACTTTCTTCTCTGAGCTTGTTTTGTATGATACTGATCTCGACATTTAATTTATTGATTTGGTAATCTATTTCATTCGAGCTTTGTTCAGTCAAAATAGTATCTTTTTTTACAAAATCACCTTGTTTTATACTAATAGATTTTATTAGTCCAGCATTCTGCGTATAGATTTTAACCTCTTGCTGATATGAAATGACAGCTGGCACCTCTATTCTGCTTCGCATGGGAACAAATAATAAAATCATCAATCCAAACAAAAAACCTATAGCAATAATAGCGCGTACAGGTATATGCCTGTTTTTTTTAAAGATCATGACACAAGTGAGAACCTCTTTGTATACTGGATAAACAATAAATAAATATATCTCAGCTAACATAAGAAACAAACCAAGTAATTTAAAAAAATAAAAATACACTAGAGTAGCTATAGATAAATACAAAGTAAATCTATACGCCCAAGAAAAATAGGCATAAAATAAGAATATTTTACGATCGAATCTAGAACAAGGCACTGGCTGCGGATAGACTATGCCCAACATCTTTTTTCGAAAATACCAAGTCGCCAGATCTGAAGATTTAGATTGAAGATTATCAGTTGCTAAGATTTCTGATACAATATGATATCCATCGTATCTTAACAAAGGATTAGCATTTACTAATAAAGTAGTTACTATCGAAACCGTAGGAATATAAATCAAAATACTACGTAATAAACCATCTTCTATTAATCCCCACCAAAACAAAGCGATAGCAGCAATACCAAATTCAGTTATTATACCTGCGCTTGCCACCATGATTCTTTGGTGACGACTTTTAAGGCGCCAAGTGTCTGTGGTATCTGTATATAATACTGGCCAAAAAACCAATAAAGCTATTCCCATTGTTGGTATACTACAGCCATAATACTTAGCTGCGAAAGCGTGTCCAAGTTCGTGAAAAAATTTCGTGATCATAACAGATACTGAAAGAATAAATAAATTTTGCGGTGTAAACAAATAATTATATTGTCCAACAAACTCTCCCCACTGTCGACCGATAAAATATAAACCCATTATTAAAAAGAACAATAATAAATAAACAGTTTTTTTGTTGAATAACAATTTCACATATTTTAACATTTTACCTAAAATATTATTAGGCTTGAGCAGCGGCACTTGTAAGAATAAATATTTTTGAAGGGCTTTTTGGATCAGGCTTTTTTTACTAGACAAATAAATTTCGTATAGTTTATCATCATTACCTCCTTGTCCTGTTTCTAATAACTCATTCACGGCCAAAAACTCTAATATTTTCTCTATATTTTTAGGATGAATCTTTGCTGTTGTTGTAGCATTAATTATGGCACAAATCTCTTCCGGATCACCTATATGCCAATGAGCAATAATTTCAAATTCTTGCCAACCAACTCTAAAAAATTTTTCTTTTACTGGATCATGAATCACCCAAGTTGGGGCACCAAACTTATCACTTCCACCATCAAAAATATCTAACTCAGCTCTTAGACTGGGTAAAGATTTAGAGGGTAAACTAGCCATGTTTATATTCCAACTGTCCGGCGCAACCATGACAATGGTTTTCTAAATATATAATAAAATAATAACACTCTGTTACCATATATTTTAGCAGTCCCTTTTATGCCAAATCGTTCATTAATGGTCAACTGATTTGCAAAATTTGCAACAGCATAGTAAGCTAATTTTTCATCAGGTTGTAGCTCTGCATATTGACTAATATAATCCACATTTGCTTGAATTGTCGACAGAGGTTTAGGGTTAGGATAAAATACAACATTTGCATTTTTTGGGGTTTCAATAAGATCTTCAATAGGAATAAATAATTCTAATTGCTTGTTATTTTCATCAGCTAATAACATAACCCGCTCACCAATCTCAACTGGCCGTCCTAACCAGTTTTTTGGATCAGAAAAAATTACAGTTCCGGCAGAGTCAGCTTTAACTATAGCCCGGCCTAACAACAATTTACTGTAATTTAATTCTATTTCAGCGATTCTAATCTCGTCACTTAGCACTCGTAAATCCGTTTTTGCTTGAACATCATTATAAGACTGCTGATAACCTTTTCGGTATTTTTCTTTAGCAACATCTAAACTTTTTAAAGCTTGATCGTATTTATTTTCTAACGTAATAGTATCTAATTTAAATAATGGCTGGCCAGTATTTACCGTCTGATTGGGAACAACATAAATTTCTTTTATAATTCCCTTGATAGATGATGCAATAACAGTTGGTTTTTTTGGTGCTATTTCTGCCGGCACTAATACTGAATCTTTAATCGGGATAAATAATGCTAAAAACAATAAAATAAAAAATATTTTTCTAGATTTATGTATTTTTTTAAATTTTCTATATACTGATAATTTATTTTGATACAATCGCCATATATTAGCATAATAAGTCATAACTTTTGGAATTCTATCCGCTTCTTCAGGTTTCCAGTTTTCTGAAGCCAGCAAAACTAATCCACCTTTTCGATTATTACTTGCAAATAAAACTGAGATCATGTATTGATACATTTCGCCATCGTAGCTTGCTACAGTATCTTTAAATTTATCAATAGTAAAAAATGTTAAATTAGTAGGCTCTGCAGCAAATTTTGACAACAACTCTTTTTCCCATAGTCTTATATATGGGGCATTATGGTTGATCACACTAATCCCAGAAACCGCCAATATTTTAAAGCCATTTACACTTTCTTGCCATAAAATTGCCTGTTCATAAGGAATGACTTTTTTTGTATGATTTACTATATGAAATGCTAGCTGTGCTATACTCGTAGAAGCAACGGCTTTACTTATTAACCATGTTAAAGTTTTATCGTAACTATTTTCTAGTGATCCTCCTGAATTAGCAGAGTTATTGGGATCGCCAGGACCAGTATGACCGGGTGGAACAAGCTTTATCTCAGTAGCCATCTTTATGGCCCTTTGAATGTAGCATTACCACTTTCCCCGACAAAAAGGCCTGTGCTTTCACTGGTTATTTTACCAATTAATTTTACTGATTGGCTAACGGCATCGGCATTATAAATAATTTTTGTTACTGTTGCTTTGTATTTATTATTAGTTTCTTTTATCAAAACCTCAAACTCGCTATTAATTTTTAACCAGCTTAACCATTCTGATGGAATAATGGCAGTTACATCTAAATTTTTATTATCTACTATAGTATATAATTTATCACCTACTTTAACAGTTTCATAATTTCTAACTTTTAACTCTGTCATTTGACCATCGAATGGCGCTTTTTGAGTACAACGTTCAGCTTTATATGCAGCAATTTTCAATCTAGCTGCAGAGCTTTCATATTCACCCTGACTTGTTAATAATTCTGTTTTGCTAGCACCATCTAGATTAGCTAGTTTTTTCATAGATTGATATTTTTTTTCGTTAATATCTTTCTCAGCTTTATTTTTTTCAAGATCGGCTGTATAAACCGTACAATCAAATTTAAGCAATATATCATTTGCTTTAAAATAATCGCCTTCTTTTACTAAAATTTCTTTAATAGTACCATCTATTTCTGTAGATATGACTGCCTGATTATTAGTGGTTAGCACTGCTGGCACTGTATATTTATCTATATTTAATTCACTACTTACTGCATTTGCTGCATTTACTGCAGAATCAGCCGGCAACTGGCTAGGTAGGCTAGCAGTATTAGCTGGATTAGCTGGATTATCAGATGAATTAGGCGTGACAAGTATACTTTGAGCTTGTAGGATACCTATGCCTATGGCAATAACAACTGCCAAGAAAATTTTTATTTTTTTATGTTTCATAATATTGCGCTAATTAAGTTTTTTTCTTGATATTTAGAATTATTTATAATGTGTACCTCGGTTTGCAGTTTGCGCGTTTGCGGTGAAATTGGCTCAGGGATCACTGGAGCAACAACAGGCTCAGAGCTAGGTTGTTCAGAAGCTCTTGGTTCAGACAACGTTGGCTCAGGCGGCGTCGGGGCAACAAGGACAGGTGGCACCGGCCACGGCATAGGTACAGGCACAGCTTCTGCTGGTGCAGTCGGAGGAGTACTTTTAGCTTCATTAGGTGGCAAAACTTTTAAAGTTGCATCAACATCTTCAGGCCGACGCCGTGGTCGAGAAGCTTTAGCTTTTCTTTGTTTAGATTTGACTTTAGTATTAGTCACATCAGATTTAGACTGTTTTTTCAGCTTGTTAAACTTAGGTGAGTCTAATTTAGGGGTTTGCATAGGAATATTAATAATATTTTTTGATTTAGATTTATCAGATCTAAATTTATCAGATCTAGCATATTTATCATTAATTTCATCCAGACTTATAAAAAACCCTTGCTTACTACTAAAAGATTGGTTAATTTCTTTAGCAATTCCCTTGATTGGTTGATTTAATGTTGTTAATTTGTGTACACTGTTATAGCCAATCGAATCTAATAACTCGTTATATGCACTTAATTTATCAAAATGCGAAGTTAATACTCTTAATTTGGCGTCAAAATAGCTAATTTTTGCATTAAATACTTCTAATTGACTTGCCAGATCGGTAGCCGAACGTTTTTTAAGATTTTCATAAATAACTTGATTATCTTCGTAGAAACCTTGAGCTAACGTACTATTACGCTCAGCTTCTAGCAGACGAACATAGGCTATATTTACTTGCGTTAAAATTGAAACTGCTAAAGCCTGCCGACGGACTTTACCAAGATCCAAATTTGCATTAGCTTTTTCTAGTCTAGTATATTTACTGAATAGATCTAATAAATTGCCCGTTAATTGAACTGCCGTTTGTTTCCAAAAATTATAAACCAAAAATGATGTACTATCATGAAACGCACCATAGCTTAAGGTAAAATTAGGGATTAATTGAAGTCTAGCTTTATATATTTCATTCATATCGATTCGGTTTTTTAATAATTCTTCTCTTATTTCTGATCGATTATGGAGTGCTAATACTTCAATTTGTTGTATATTATAAGGCAGCGGATTTAAATTGATTTTATAATCATAATCTGTATTCAACTCAATTTTTGAAGCAGTTGGGACATTGATCAATAAAGCAAGAGTCACAACAGCTCTCTCCAGATTATTTTTCATTTTATTTATTTCGGATGCTTTATCCCATAAGGCAACACGGAACTCCGCTGCTTTTTCTTTTGATATTAATTGCTCTTTTTCCTGTTTTTTAGATTTAGCTATCGACTGTTCAATTTCTTTGCTCAACATGTCTATCTGTGGAACAATGTAATTAGTAACTTGACTTGCCCAATAAGCAGTACGAGTATCTCGAACGATCTCTTGTAGTAAAGTTTTCTTTTTTTCTTCAAGCATTAAATATTCATTGGCTTTTTGTTTTGAGTTAAAATAGCTAATCCCAAAATCTAAAATGCTCCACGATAATTGTAGATCTAATGTATTAGTGTATTTATTACGCGACAAAGATACCTGATTGGTATTAGGTGACAGAACTTCTCCTGGTCTGTCGCGAGCCGTATAGTTAAAATTTGCTACATGATCTGGCAACATTTCATAAG
>JAGOUU010000014.1 GCA_018061105.1 Gammaproteobacteria bacterium | reverse complement strand
ATCTTGAGCTAACAGATATAAGCGAATTTACTCCTGAGACATTCTATTATTCGATTATTTCGATTGAATTAGCAGATGAAATTGCAGAAGAATCTCTGAAAGCCAAACCTGATCTTGAGCTCGACTTAAAAGACTCTGTTGTAGAAACACAAAAAGCAGTCTGTAATTTAGCTCGTTACCAATTATTATTGAATTCTATTTCTGGAGAGAAATCTACCACAGACTTATTCAAAGTTTTGATACCGAAATGTCCTTCTACGAATTTTAGATTATATACTGGTACCATTAAACAATCTTTAAGCACGTTTGATTTCTTCAAAGCATTAGCTGCAGATCCAGAAGCTTTTAAACAAAAATTTCTAGATATATTCCCAATTGATGAAACACCCAATCATCATTTAGTTTTTAATTTTCTTTATGAATTATTTATTAATATAATGCAAGCACGTTCCAATATTGATCAAATTATAAGTAATGACAACAAAAAATGGTTAAAATTCCGTAGTGAATATCTGCCCCCTGAAATCGATAAACCCATGTGGCGTTTAAAAGAATTACCTGAGTCTCGTGGAGGATCGACTATGCCAGATACATTAAGATCAGCCGCTCCAGAATTGAGATTATTTTCGAGGATACTTCCACAATTATCACCTGGGCCAAGCGATGAACCGTTATCACCACGCACGGAAAAAGTTTTAAGAAGACTCCTGTTATGATAGTATGAACTAAGCCATTGCTGGCGGGGCTAAAACAGCAAATTTAGCCTTGTGTTTGTGTACAATATCAGAAATAGCAAATAATATTTCTTCTTTAGTAACGAGGTAGTCTTTTAGTTTCGTCGACCGCGTATAAACTAATAGATTAAGATTTAACGATGAAACTCCAAAATCATAAAATTTAATGACTACAGGTTGTTTTTGATTGATATCAGAGTGAGCTAACAGCATTTGCTCAATGTCATCAATAATTAATTTCAACTTATTTGAATCCTCATATCGTAGCCCTATTGTTTCTTTAATGCGTCTGGATGACATTCTACTGACATTTTCAACTGGTACATTCGACCAGATACTATTAGGAATATAAACTGGACACTTTTCACCATTTTTTAATCTCGTCGTACGCCAGCCAATTTTTTCTATGACACCTTCTAATTTATAACTATCTAGTTTAATAGAGTCCCCTACTTTAAATGGTTTATCTAAATTGACAGTTAACCCGCCAAAGAAATTAGCTAGCATATCTTTTGCTGCTAGCCCCATTATTAAAGAACCAGCGCCACCAATTGTTAATAAACCACTTAAAGAATAACCGAAACTTTGTAAAATTAATATTGTAGCAGTAAAGACAACAAGGGCTTTTAATAACTTACCCATAGCATTTGAAGATGCTAGATCAAGCGTACTATCTTTATCAGGAGCTATAAAATAATTATGTTCAATATTTTTTATCAGACTTATTAAAAACCAAGCCAAAAGGACTATTATGCCACTAGTTTTTAAAAAATTATTTACGACACTAATGATTATTTGCTCAGGATATATTTGAGCAAAAATTGTCATTGTATAGCTACAATATAATAACCAAATAAGCATCGTCGATGGTAGTTTTACTGACGAGATCAAT
Source organism: Gammaproteobacteria bacterium (assembly GCA_018061105.1). Classification (GTDB taxonomy): domain Bacteria; phylum Pseudomonadota; class Gammaproteobacteria; order JAGOUU01; family JAGOUU01; genus JAGOUU01. Next base: position 27,041 of record JAGOUU010000014.1, on the reverse strand, counting down.
GCCTCCTCCCAAACCGTATTCCCTGTTATTAGCTTGTTTTTAGCTGTTTTAAGAGCCTTGTTTTTTAGAAACATGACTGCTGCAAAAAAAAAGCCAGCAGTCAAAACATGAATAAAGTCAGCGATATTGCTCATAAAAGATTTTATTTGTTTTTATATTTTTTTATGTAAGTTACAATTATGGGTTCCATGGAATATAGGGCGAAATATGACCTTGTGTCGGACATATAATAATGGTTTGTTATGTCTTATTATTTATTACATCCAAAATAACCACTACAACCTTTTTTAGTTTTGAGCTTATTAAAAATCCAGTCATAAATTAGAGGTTCTTTGCTATTTAATTGTGTTGTTTTTTTATGAATAAAATGGCCATGGATACATACATATTTTTGATTTTTTATCAATTTCTCCCATATTTTAACATAAGACATAATAACACTAAGACCTAATGCCCTACGCATACCATAAGAATTAACAATACCATTATTATCTACCATATTTAGTTCAAGATCTCCAACATCCTCATTCCATTCATTATTAAAACCAAAATTTAACTTTCTCAAGGAAAATCCTGAGGTTTTATAACATTTCCAGTGCATTCCTGAATTAACAGAACTATTGTAATTTAAATAGCCCACTGTCAAACCATAAGAATCATCCGCCATATCTTGTTCATTTAAAATGCCATAATCATCACCAACAAGCACAAATGGATATTTTTTCATAATATCTGAATTAATTGCAAATGATATATTAACCATCAATATTGAGGCAATTAAAAGCTTACGCATATATTAATTACTTTTATTTAACTTGGAGTAATAATCGTGTAAATCTTGCATCCCTTTTGGATCAGGCTTTTCACCAGATAAGATAACAGCCAAATATGATTTATATTCAGCAACTGCTTCTATCCAGGTAGCTTCGCGTTTTAATCGATGGGTAGCAAGAACTTTTTTCCTAAACAACCAACGTACGCCAGCGCAAATATTTGCGGATGGATCTAGATAATTAGATTTCTTAATATCAATTAGATGATTTATTAATTCACCATCTTGATCTCTTAAAATTCCAAAAGTAGATGGTAATACTTGCATTAATCCACGTGCTGTTCTATTTTCTGGTGGATCAAGTCTAAAACTTGATTCCGTGGCTATCAAAGCTTTTACTAGGTTTGGATCCAAAGGCTCTTTAAAACTAAGAACTTCATTCCAATAATGTACCCAACCACGAATATAAATGTCATATTTATCAGCATCTTTAAATTCTAAAGCATTAGCAGTTGGAGGCCCTGCTAGATCTGCAAAATATTTGTCGCTAATATAAGAAATCTCATCAAAAGATAATAGATTTTGTATTATTCCTTTTGGTTTAATTGTTCTAGTTGGATTATCAGCGCAATGTGCTTGTACAACACTTGCAGAGCCGTTGGGATGCTCTTTACTTGGAGGATTATGCCTTAAGTATTCTTTTACAAAATGTCTACCAACTGAACAATGGCGCCAAGGATGAGTTTTTTGCTCTGTATTATCAGATTCAGATATGGTATTAGGGCTTAATGCTATGCTCATATGTATACGATCAGTGGTAAAGTTTAGATGTTGAATAATAGCATTTGGAGTATATATTCGTCAAAATTTTTGAGTCTTTAATTAAGAATATTTAAAAATGTTAGCCTATCAGATGAAACCGTATGGTTAACTCAAGCGCAACTATCCGATTTATTTGATAAAAATAAAAGAACTATTTCAGAGCATATCAATAACATATTTAAAGAAAGTGAATTAGATGAAAGTTCAGTTGTCCGGAATTTCCGGACAACTGGTGCTGATGGCAAATCTTACGATACTAACCATTATATCCAACTGCGGAAGAACGAGCTGCTCACCTGCTCTACTTTATTATAAAAGATCATCCATTCACTGATGGCAATAAGCGTATATCATGCTTAATATTTCTCTTGTATTTAAAATTACAAAATATATCTATAAAATTTAACCAAAATGGCCTTGTGGCGCTTGTTCTCTTAATAGCGGAAAGTGATCCTAAGCAAAAGGATATCATGGTAAAACTCACAGTAAACTTATTAATAGATTAGATCACATGACAGTAAAAACGCAAGATATAGAATTTATAGCGCCATTATTCACTTTATCAGATATGTCTAGTGATATGGGTAGAGTTATATTGGAGTTTACTAACGATGATTATAATAAAAAGCTTGGATCAGCACTAATCGATGCTAATAATGACGCAGAGGCTATAGCCACTTTTTTAAATGAATATAAAGACTCTGTAGATACCCTTAGATCTTATTCTAAAGAAATTGAGCGCTTATTACTTTGGTGTATTTATGTTGGCAAAGTCAATATATCAAGCTTAAGACGAAATCATTTTGTTGATTACCAGGAGTTCTTAAAATCCCCTACTCCTAAAAAACAATGGTGCGGTCCGGCTATAAGCAGGATAACAAAAGATGGGGAAATTAATAAAAATTGGCGACCATTTGTAAGTGGCTTAGGATCGGGATCCATAAATAAAGCACTAACCATCTTAGATTCATTTTTCAATTATTTAGTCCAAACTAATTATTTAACTGGTAATCCATTGGCTGTAGACAAACGTCGTAAAAAACGCAATAAATCAAAGCCACAAATCATAGATCGCTATCTTGAATTAGATAAAATTCATGCTGTACTAGACGCCTTATCTAATCATAATATAAATGATGAACAACAAAAATTTCAGGTATTAAGAGCTAGGTATATTATATTGCTGCTTTTTTTCACTGGACTTCGGATAGCAGAGGCGGCTAATCATCGCATGGGTAATTTTATACAACGCGAAGGCAATTGGTTCCTTAGAGTAACTGGGAAAGGTAAAAAAATACGTGAAGTGCCTATACCTGATGATTTATTAGATATTTTGGCTAAATTTAGAATTGAGATTGGGCCATTGTCACCAATGCCGAAATTTAGGGAAAAAACTCCGTTAATCCCCATGCAAAATTTAACACAATCTATTACTACTCGCCGTATTGATCAGATCATTAGATGGGCTTTTAATTTAGGCGCTAATACCCTAGAAACTGATGAACCAAGAAAAGCGTCAAAATTAAGGGCGGCTTCCGCACATTGGCTGCGCCATGGTTATGTCACCTATCTTTTAGATTCAGGAGCTTCGCTTAAAGTAGCCCAAGAGAATGCCGGGCATAGTAATGTAGGTACTACTATGCATTATCGCCATGTTGCTCAAACTGATAGGCATGAAGCAACAAGATCTTTATCATTAACAAAATCGGAATCAAAGAAAAGTAAAGATGGTTAGTTTTTTAACATAAGGTCATATTCCGCTCTATATTCCATAGAACCCAATTATACACAAAAATTACCCCTCCTTCACCTGAAATGTAACCTTCCTGCTAAAGCTAACAACCTTAGCACCTTAAGCGAGCTTGCGAGTTTTATTGTTAGCTATTAGAATGTTAAATTATAGAGAGTAATGGACACACTATGCCTAAGACACCTAAATCTTCTTACCCTATTCCCCAACCTATAATTGACAATTTAGATAATATTTCAGAATTAATGTCAGGATCTAGCTCCATGCCTAGTAAAAACACTCATGATTTATTAGTAGTCATAGAGTTTTTAAAACAATACGATGGAAATAAAGCAACTTTTAACTGCTACCGTAAAGAGCTTGAGCGCATATTACAATGGGTCTTGTTAATTCAAAAGAAGTCACTTTTAGACTTAACTCGGGAAGATATCGAAGATTATATAAAATTTTGTTTAAAGCCACCGCCTTCTTGGATTGGAACTAAAAAAGTTGCAAAATTTACAATAGTCAATACTGATAGAATACCTAATCTAGAATGGCGTCCATTTGTAGCGACAGTTTCTAAAAGCCAGTTTAAACAAGGCAAAATACCAAATTCTTCTGAATATAACTTATCTCAAAAAGCAATTCGTGAAATTTTTGTTGTTCTTGGGAGTTTCTATAGTTACTTAATTTCAATCAATAAAATAAATTATAATCCTGTAGCATCAATTAGACAAAAAAGTAAATATATCAGAAAACAGCAATCTTCTGCTCCTATTAGGCGCTTATCTGATCTCCAATGGCAAGCTGTAATTGAAACGGCTAATAGTATGGCTAATGAAGATCCAACTAAGCATGAACGTACTTTATTTGTGATCTCTGCTTTATATTTAATGTACCTACGGGTATCAGAGCTGATAAAGTCTGATAGATGGTCTCCACAAATGAATCATTTTTTCAAAGACAGTTATGAAAACTGGTGGTTCAGAACTGTAGGCAAAGGTAATAAAGAACGTATAATCGCAGTCAATAATGATATGTTAGCAGCTTTAAAAAGATGGCGAAAATATTTAAATTTATCTCCTACTTTACCTTCTGCTGATGATACCTCTGCACTAGTACCTAAATTAAACGGTAAAGATAATATATCTGATACTAAATTAGTTTATTTAATTGTACAAAACTGTTTCAATAAAACTATAGAAGTTTTGCATGTACGAAATAATTCTAACGAGGCAATCGCACTAGAACAAGCCTCTTCTCATTGGCTGCGTCACACGGGGATCTCTGATGCTATAAATAAACATGAGCGTCCAGTTGCTCATGTCCGTGATGATGCTGGTCATGCCTCTATAGCTACAACGGATCGTTATAATGATATAACACTAAAAGAACGACATGAATCAGCACAAATCAAATAAAAAATACTTATTTATCTAACATGTAGAAAATTTAAACAAGCTTTGTAATGGATTGTAATTTATGAAAAATTACAATCTATCCACAATTTACTCCCAGCCTTGCTAACGGAAGAAGTTGATAAAAAACTATAAATAGTAAATACTTTTAATTATAAAATTTCTGCCCAAATAAAAATAAGAGATACAAATGGCAACAAAAACAACTAACAAAAAATGGATCTTTTTTTATAGCATAATTATAACGTGCCTGATTACAGTCACTTGGATAATTGGAACGTATCAAAGCGAAGAAATAAATCATACCTACAATAAACTCAATGCTATTAATAATTTTAATCCATTATTACATATATTATTAGGACTAGTTGTTATCATAAGCACTTCACGTCTTTTACATATTGGGTTAAAAAAAATCTACCAACCTCGCGTAATTAGTGAAATGATTGCAGGGATTGCTATAGGCCCTTCTCTATTAGGACTGTTTTTTCCGGAGATTTATCATTATATGTTTCCACCTAATATCATCCCATACTTCGGCAATATATCCCAATTAGGTATAGTATTGTACATGTATTTAATAGGGCTAGAGGTAGACTTTAGTTTAATAACCCATAGCAATAAAACTGTAATAGCTATAGCTAAAGCTAGTATTATTATACCTTTTACAATCGGGACTCTTTTAGCGCTGGGGTTATATAATTATAATACACAAATGCATCCTGATCAGATCTCTAATTTTACAGTTTTTGCTTTATTTGTTGGTATTAGCATGTCCATAACAGCTTTCCCTGTATTAGCAAGAATTTTAACCGATCAAAATATGCAAAAAACTGCTCTAGGTAGTTTAGCTATGACTTGTGCTGCAATAAATGATGTAACAGCTTGGTGCTTATTAGCCTTAATAATTGGGATTACACAAGCAGTAGTAACCAACGCAGTAATCACTATAATAGCAACAATAGTTTTTGTGGCTATTATTATTACTATTTTAAAACCTTTAGCAAAACAATTATCAGATTATGCAGTTAAAAGCTCTCTATCAGCTGAACCTCAGATTGCTTTATTGTTCGTAGCTTTATTAATTTTTGCTTTAGTTGCAGAATATATTGGGATCCATGCTATTTTTGGAGCTTTTTTATTAGGCGTTATCACGCCACGGAACAATAAAGCGATAAACAAAATGTCGCACAGCCTGCAGGATGTTATAAGTATTATATTTTTACCTGCCTTTTTTGCCTATATAGGCATGAAAACTCAAATTAATCTTATTGGCAGTCTAGAAAATTGGTTATTGTGTGGGGTGATTATTATTTTAGCTACTATAGGTAAATTTGGTGGTACTTATTTTACAGCAAGATTATTCGATCTTAATAATAATCTAGCTGCAAGTCTTGGTTTTTTAATGAATACTCGAGGTTTAGTAGAGCTTGTGGTTTTAAATATAGGTCTTGAAATTGGCATTATTACCCCGCAATTGTTTGCTATTTTAGTGATAATGGCCTTAGTTACAACTTGCACAACAGGCCCTGCTTTGTATATACTGAACCCAGAAAAGAATGCTAATTTACAAAGCTAAAACTAGTAAGATTATAGTAAAATGTTAAAGCCCAATTGGCAAGTGCCTGATAATATTCAAGCAATTACTATTTGTAGAAATGACAAGTTGTCCGACGTACCCAATCTACCAAAAAAATTGGCTTGGTTACAGCAAGTTCATAGCAATATTAGTACTAAAATTAATCTGGATTTATTTAATACTAATTACCAACCCATAACCGCTGATGCTAGCTATACAGTTGATAATAATGTAGTCTGTCTCGTTAAAACTGCAGATTGCTTGCCTATCTTATTATGCTCTAACGATGGATCTTGGATTGCAGCTATCCATGCGGGATGGAGGGGGCTTGCAAATAATATTATCGAAAATACTATTTTAAATTTTAATAATAAAAATTTAAATAAAAATATCATAGCCTGGCTTGGTCCGGCAATTAGTAAATCTCATTTTGAAGTTGGTGAAGATGTTTATGAAACTTTTACAGGGGCTCATTTTTCTGACAAAGTTGCCTTTGATAAATCAACTTATCAATCAGATAAATGGTATGCAGATTTATATTCTCTAGCTAAACTGCGTTTAGTTCGTCTTGGAGTAAAAAATATTTTCACTGATAATTATTGCACCTATGGCCAACCAGAATTATTTTATTCTTATCGCCGCGATCAAGGAACAGCAGATAGACTAATTACTTTGATTTGGAAAGATTTTTAAAATTATTTTGAACTTATGATAAAAAAACTCGATCAACAAGCTTTTGCTAAAGTTATCAAAAATAGCAAAATAATCATGAATGATAATAATGGTCCAAAAGTACTTAAATTAGCTAATGGTAAATATTTAAAGATTTTCAGATTAAAACACTGGTTTAGTTCAGCATTATTTTACCATTATGGACAACGATTCATAGATAATGCCAAAAAATTACAACAAAGAGGAATTACTACTATCAAAATTACAGATAGTTTTATTATACCAAAAAAATTCTTAAAAAACTCTCATCGAACTATGGCTGTAGAATATGATTTCCTCCCTGGTACGACCTTAAGAGAGTTAATTGCACATAATAACTTTACTGAAAATAATCTTGTAGACTTTTCTAAATTTATAGCAAAATTGCATCAATTAGGTATCTATTTTCGTGCTGGTCATTTTGGTAATATAATTTATGATTCTAAGCATAATATATTTGGGCTTATCGACGTAGAAAATTTAAAATTTTATGATAAATCTTTAAATATTAAAAAACGCCAACGTAATTTTGCACAGATGCAACGTTATGATGTTGATAAAAATTGGTTTATTGCAAATAAAAAAAATTTTCAAGATATATATTTTCAAAGTTCAAAGATTAGTAACTTTGATGTCATAAATTAAGATTACTTTTATGGCAAATCAACTAATCTATTCATCCATTTAATTATAAATCTAAAAATTAGTCCATAAACAATAGGCACTACAAGCAATAGGAAATATTTATAACTGCTGGTTATGCCTAAAAGCACGCTTGGTATATCCAGTACAAATATGCCTATTACAGCCACCGCAAGTCCCAAGATTAATCCGGGGAACCATAAACAAGTATAATATTGGTTAATTAAACATTTACGATGAGAGCTATAATAGATAACATTTGTTATTCCAAAGAAAAATGGTAAATAGATGGGGATCATAAAAATGACATGAGACTCACGAACAGCATAATTACAGGTATATAAAACAATATAAGCTATTGGAAAAAACAAAGCTGGTAACGTCACTCCTGCCATAAAGGCCTTTAATAGATTTTTTATACCCATTCCCTATTTTCTCCTATTACATAAATTAAATAAATTAGCTCAAATAATCTAATACTAGCCTCAATAAAAATTTAGCATATTTATAAGATTTTGCTAAACTTTGTTTATGAATAAAAAATACCTACATTTAATATTTATATATTCAACTTACTCTCTTTGTTCAAGTTGGGCAGAGGCTAAATTTACTATGGGCATGCCTTTAGAGTGCGAATATGGTAAAAATTGTTTTATCCAAAATTATGTTGATATAGATTATACCTCCGCCGTTAAAGATTACCAATGCGGCAAAATGACCTACGACGGACATACTGGTATTGATTTCAGATTAATAGATATCGCACAGATGGAAGCTGGTGTAAATGCATTAGCTGTTGCTGACGGGGTTGTAACAGGAATTAGAAAAGATGATCAAACTGAATTTGCTTATTACAACTATCGACAATTCAGAAACCCAGCAACAAATCCAATTGATTCCAAATTAGCTTGCGCCAATAAAATAGAAATTAAACATTCTGATGGTTATAGAACACAATATTGTCACCTAAAACCAGGAAGCATAACTTTAAATGTTGGTGATAAAGTCAATGTAGGTGATCGAATAGCCAAACTGGGTATGAGTGGTAATACTGAATTTCCACATTTACATATAGGTGTCTACAATGACAATCAGAAAAAAAACAATAATTTTACAGCAATAGATCCTTTCACTAATTTACCAGTTTCAGCTAACAGCCCATGTAATACACAAGCAAATAGGAATACACTATGGGAGCAGACTGTTTATAATTACTTACAGTACACAACAGGTAAAATTTTGAGTTTTCATATCAGCGATCAGAAACCAGATATCATTTCCCCTCTGACCAAAAGCCTCGATGCTGAAAAACAAAAAGTCTTTGTGGATCGGGCACGTCGTGGTTTAGCTTTTAGAGAAGATAAATTAACTAACACATCTAATTATATCTTCTTGTGGGCAGAATTTATGGCAGTTAAAAGCGGAGATATCATCACATATGATGTCAGCTCTACTTCTGGTAATATTTTATCGAACACAACAACTCTTTCTAAAGATTTAGCGCAGTATTTTTCTTACATAGGTAAGCAATTGAAAACAAAGATACGAAGTGGGCAGTATACTTTCACAGTATCATTAAAAAGGAATGGCACCGTGATCTCTAAAGAAACTAAAACAATTGATATTTAGTCTGCTGATCAGATGTTATTATTAAATCATTTTTAATTAAAAATTCCGCGATAGCTCTATCATTGCTGACCTTTGGAACTTTAAGTTGTAAACTCGTATTATTTTTCGTAGTTAAAAACTTAATAAAAGCTCCCGGCTGTAATAATACTACTTTTGGTTCGGCTAAACTTTTACGAGCTCTGCTTTTTGCATAACCAGTTGAATTTTTTATTAAAGCCTGATCTAATCTATTAGCTAAAACTTCTAGGTTAATTCCATGATAATGAGGTGTTTCAATATACCAAATGTGATAAGGCATACAATTTTCTGTAATTATATTTGGCGCAACTGTAAAATTGTTAATATCTATTTTAAAATAATTATTAACTTCTTGAATGGCGCTTTCGACATGTTGAGTGTATACATGTTCTGTTTGAATTGAAATAAAATGATTAGTTCTTCCTAAGACTTTAATTCTATATGGTAAAATAGAATCAAAGGCTATAATATCACCCATTTTATACGACCAAAGACCTGAACAAGTGCTAATGATCATGACATAAGGTCTATCAGGTTTTACTTCAGAGATATTAAATCTTTTTGGATTATTATGTGTATTATCATCTAAATTAATAAATTCAAAGTATATTCCGTTAGATAAATTTAATAACATGCTTTCATGTTTAGTAGATTCTTGAAAAGCAAAACATCCCTCAGAAGCTCCATACATTTCACGGATAGTAATTTTATTATTAAATAAATCATTAAATTGAGCTAAATAAGGTCTATAATTAACTCCAGAAGTTAATAATAATTTTAAAGTAGGCAAAACTTCAGATAAACTTTGTTTACCAGATAATTCTAAACAGGCATTAAAAAATTGAATCATCCAAGATGGTAATCCGCTGCATACTGTAATTTTATTAGCTGTACCTTCTTTTGCCGCTTGTTTGAACATCACGTCCCAGCCTTGAGAGTCCATCAGGTTAAGTGTGTTTTTTGATGGCAACATATTTTGAGCTAAGTAGTCTGGCGTGTTCAAACGTAACATTGCTGACACAGGTCCAAGCTGATAAGTATTGATATTTTTAAAATTCATTGAACCGGTAAAATTCATAAATTTACCGTTGAATAAACTGTAATCAGTTTCATAAATATACTGCATAAGCATAGTCATAATACTGTTAGTAAAAGCTTGAAAAAAATCTGATGTACCTGGCAAAATTTTTGGAGCACCAGTGCTGGCTGAGGTCGCAATTAGGTATAAAGGCTTCCCTGGCCATAATATATTATTCTCGTTTTTTAAAATTAACTCCCAATATTTATTTAGCTGATTATACTCTCTTACTGGGACATGTTTTTTATAATCTAAATAATTTTTTACTTCAGAAAAACCATGTTCTTGGCCAAATAACGTCTTTTCTGCAGTTTTAATAAGTATTTGTAAGACTTTTTCTTGAAGCTCGATAGGATGGGAATATAAACTTTGAATATATCTATGAGCCAATTCAGGTGTCATAACTTTCCTTGTTAAATTTTATAATTAATTACATCTATAATTAAAATTATACACTCGTTTGCAAAAAAAACTCAAAAAAAGCCCTATATCAATAGAGCTTTTAAACTAATTATTTAGTTTATATAGTTAAAACCAACCACGGAAAACATCTACATAAAGATCTCTCATTGGTTGATAAGGTGCATTGCGCATTTCTCTCTTACTGAAAGTAGAAATTGATACTACTTTTTTGCAAGGGCAATGTGCACTTCTTACTTTTTTGCATGGTCTATCTACACTTTTATATGTAGCTCTGTAATAACATCTGTGTTTTTTATGCTTACATATACCATTTTTTTTATGGCTACATTTAGAGTGGTCGTAACCATCATAATACCGATTATAGTAACCATCATAGTTATTATAATAAGGATCATAGTGAGAGTTAAACAACCCCCAACCAGCAACACTAGATAAACTAATACCGCAAGTTATCGCAAGAATCATTAACTTAGATAAAACTGTCTTCATATGTAATACCTCCTATTAGACATGTCTTCACTCTAAGATTATAGAGCCCCTGCAATAGTTTGCAAGCTAACGCAATATGCAAGTAGCTAATATCTGCTTATCTTGTGCGAAAATATAATTTTGTAATAAATATAGTTTATAGGGTTAGATTATAGTTTTATTTATCTGAGTTTTTACTTGCAAGAAATTGATCTTTTTCTAACCATAGGTTATTGAGCCACCGCTGAAATTCTTTTTTATAATCAGAATAATTTATATCCGCTCTATGTTTAGCTTTTAACCATTCAGGTATAGAGATATATTGTATTTTCACTGAGATAGATTTTAATCCTCCTGAAAATAGATCCCAAAATCTGGCATTCGGACACTGATAATATATGCTAACATCAATAATCCCTTTTATTTCTTGATTTAGTTCTTGTAAAATACAAGCAATTCCAGCAGCCTTTGGTTTGAGTAAATATTTGTAAGGTGAATTTTGCTCAATTTGTTTTTTCTTATTAAACCTGCTACCTTCTACAAAATTGACTATGGTTGCTGGTAGCAACTTAAATTGTTTTGATTTTTCACGAATTTCAGTAATATCAAAGCTAGCTAATTCTGGATTTTGAATAAGTTTTTGCTTATCTAGCCTTTTCAAGAATGGGCAGTCAACTCCTTCCCACATTAAGCCCATTATGGGAAATTTTCGTAGTTCTTCTTTTACAAAATATTTTTGAAAAGGCATTATTTTCTTAAAAACAAATTGTAAAACAAAGATGTCATTCCATGATTGGTGATTAGCAATTAATAAATACCATTTGTCTTTTGGTAAAGATTTTAGAGCTTCTAGACCGTCAATTTCCCATTTAATATTATTTACTAATTTAATAATTCCATAGTTAATATAAATCCAAACTGTTCCAAAAAAATGTAATAATTTTAAACATACTGTTCTTACTTTTAGGTTACTGCTAAACTTTTTTATATAGGCTACAGGTGTTAGTATTACGGTAATTAGTAGGGTATTTATTCCAAGTAGTATAAAGCCCAATATAGCCAAAGGGTATCTAATTACCTGCATTTATCTCACCTATTAGTATTAATTAATTTATGTTTTAGCCAACTTAATATTGAAGTTTTAATCTAACTATGCAATAATATAGATATTCTACAGCATTTTTTTAATAAATTATGAACAATTTTGATAACAACTCTCCAGATTCTCTTTCTCCGAATCAAGATGATCGTAGAATTGCCGCAATTATGCATTTAGTTTTCTTTGCTAATTATTTACTGCCCCTAATCTTTACTGGGATCATAATCTTAATTTTGATCAAAGCAGGTAAAAATAATTTTACAAATTATCTCAGTATGCAATGGCGCGAAGCATTGAATTTTAATATTTCTATTATAATCTACGGTATTATTTTCGGGATATTATGCATTATTTTAATCGGTTTTCCTTTATTATTCATACTATTTCTGTACTCTGTTATAGTCCCTATCGTTGCTGCTGTAAAAACTTTAGATGGACAAGAATTTCGATATCCGCTAATCTTAAGATTAATCTAAGGTTATTTGGTTTATTTTTGGTTTTATGGCAAAGCTATATTTCTATTATTCAGCTATGAATGCTGGAAAAAGTACTTTACTGTTGCAATCAGCTTATAACTACCGAGAACGTCAACTTGATACCTTGATTTTAACTCCTAAAATAGGTATTAAAAATTCTTTAGGAGCTGTGAGCTCTCGCATAGGCCTAGCCTCTCCTGCTACTATTGTTAAACCTGATGATAATTTATATGAGGTAATTCAATCTGAAAAAACCAAAAATTCTAAAATTGCCTGTATCTTAATAGACGAAGCACAATTTTTATCTAAAGATCAAGTATATCAGTTAACCAAAATTGTGGATTTTTTAGAACTGCCAGTCTTATGTTACGGAATACGATCAGATTTTCAGGCAGAACCATTTGAAGGCAGTATTTATCTGCTAGCCATCGCAGATCATCTAATAGAAGTTAAAACTATTTGTCATTGTGGGCGTAAAGCTACCATGAACTTAAGAATTGACTCTATGGGTAATGCCATCAAACACGGTGAGCAAGTTTTAATTGGTGGCAATGACCGCTATATTGCTACTTGTCGTAAGCATTTTAATCTAAATGACTCAGGGAAAAAGTCTCTCAGAGAATCTATTTCAATCCCTGCTTCAACCCCTTCTTGAATTTATAGCCTGTCTTAATTCTTGCATTTATTTTTATAATTATAGATACTGATTATATAATTATAAATTTTTAAATCATAGGTAAATTCATGACAATAAATGCTTACGCAGCGTTAGCTGCTAAAGAAAAACTAGTGCCATATAGTTATAATAACGCTGAACTGAAAGATAACGAAGTAAATATTAAAATTAGTTACTGTGGGATTTGTCATAGCGATATACATTTAATTGATAATGACTGGAATATGGACGGATACCCATTAGTTCCAGGTCATGAAGTTGTTGGAACAATTAATGACAAAGGCAGAAAAGTTAGAAATCTTGAAGTTGGTCAAAGAGTAGGAGTTGGTTGGCAATGTGGTGCCTGTTATGAATGCCCTTCTTGTATTACCGGTAATGAGCAGCTATGCCCGCAAAGCGTTGCAACTGCTGTCCATCACTATGGCGGTTTTGCGAATTATACCAGATGTGATGCCAGATTTGCTATCCCTATTTTAACAAGTTTACAGTCTGAGCATGTTGCGCCTCTATTATGCGGTGGTATAACTGTCTATAATCCTCTTAGGAATTATAATATCCGACCAGATATGAAAGTCGCTGTTGTTGGCATAGGTGGATTAGGGCACCTTGCTGTTCAATTTTATCGTGCATATGGCTGTGAAGTAACAGCAATATCTCATTCTGAAAATAAGCGTGAAGAAGCTCTAGAATTTGGAGCTCATCATTTTTTTGCTACAAAAAATAATGACTATAACAGCCTAGAAAATTATTTTGACTTTATTTTAACTACCGCCACGGTTGATTTAAACTGGCTTGGATTAGTTAACGCTTTAAAAGTCAATGGCAAATTATGTCTAGTGGGGGCAGCAAAAAATATTACTGTACCAGTACTACCCTTATTAATGGGGCAAAAAAGTATAGTAACTAGTTTAATTGGTAGCCCGGCAAGAATTCATGAAATGCTGGAATTTGCTGCTCGGCAACGTATAATAGCGAAAACAGAGTTATTTAAACTTAGTGCAGTAAACGAAGCTATTCAAAAAGTACGTGATAATACTGTCCGCTATAGAGCTGTGTTGGATTGTAATTAATGTTGAAAATATTAATAAAAAAAATAAAAATATTTTTTATTGTTTTTATTTTATTAAACAATAATTATTTTTACGCTAATACTAATACTAATACCAATACTCATGCTACCATTCCTGCACCATTATTTGAAACTTCACAAAGATTCCATCCAGAAATAGGCAGAAATGGTGCCGTAGCTACGCAAGAAATTAATGCCACAAAAGTCGGCTTAGATATCCTTAAGCAAGGTGGCAATGCCGTAGATGCCGCTGTAGCTATTGGTTATGCCTTGGCTGTTACCCTGCCTCGCGCAGGAAACCTTGGTGGTGGTGGCTTTATGACTATCTGGATGCAGAAAGAACAAAAAGCTTACGTTATTAACTATAGAGAAACAGCACCAGAAAAAATAGATATAAATACAATAACTCAATTATATAAGAAAGATAAAAATAGCTTTATTTATAGCCTAAAAGCCTCTGGAGTACCTGGCACAGTATCAGGGCTTAATTTGGCTGCTGAAAAATTTGGTATAAAAAAGCTATCTCAACTAATCCAACCCGCTATTAATTTAGCAAGTCATGGTATAACTGTTACTCAGCCGTTACTAGACAGCTTAAAATATTCAGAAGATAGATTAAAATCAGATCCAGAAGCAAACAAAGTATTTTTTACAAGTAATAAACTTTACGAATTAAATCAAACTTTCAGGCAACCTGACTTAGCAAATACATTAAAACTTATTGCAAAGTATGGCAACGCTGGCTTTTACCAAGGTAGAATTGCAAAACTAATCGAAGAAGCTAATATAAAACAAAATGGATATATTACTCAAGCTGATTTATTAAACTACAAAGCATCTTTAGTTGAACCTATTGTTGCAAACTATAAGAATTACAAGATCATTACTCCTCCTCTTCCAAGCGCTGGCGGTATTCTATTATCTGAGCAATTAAATATTTTATCAAAATTAAAAGTAAATTTACCTGACAATAATTCGGCCGAATATTTTCATTATTTGACTGAAATAATGAACTTGACTTATTTAGACAGAAATACTCACCTGGGTGATTCTAAATTTGGTAGTTTTGATGTCACAAAGCTACTCTCTCAAAAACATGCAACTGATTTAGCAAAAAAAATAGATCCCAAAAAACATATCAGCTTTAATAGGGTAAATAATAGCTGGAACGAAGGTAAAAACACTACCCATTATGTTGTCGTAGACAGAGATCTTAATATAGTCAGCAATACTTATACTTTAAATACAACTTATGGTAGCCATAAAATCATTCCTGGTACGGGCTTTTTTATGAATAATGAATTAGATGATTTTACAATTTTATTAGACGAACCCAATGTTTACAAACTTAAACAGGGTAATAAAAATCTTATTGCACCGAATAAACAGCCATTAAGCTCAATGACACCAACTGTAGTAATCAGTAAAAATAATGATACCCCTGTTTTTGCTACTGGCAGCCCAGGTGGCAGTAGAATTATTACAACTATTCTTCAAGTTATTTTAAATATTATTGATTACAAACAAGATATTGCCACTGCAGTTGCTACTCCTAGAATTCATAGTCAAAATTGGCCAGATATCTTATATTATGAAGAAGGGATTAGTATTGATACTATAGAGAAACTCCAATCTATGGGGCACCAAGTAGAAAAAACTGTTGCGATGGGCTCTGCTCAAACAGTCTATTATAATAGCAAAACACATGAGCTCTATGCTACAGCAGATCCAAGGCGGGCTGGGGCTTTAGCTATGGTTTATTAATAATTAATTATGGACAAAAACTGCTTTAAATTGTTTAATCTTGTGCCAGAAACTCCCGACATATTCTCAGAGACTAAATCTGAAAAAGATTGTTTTCGAGTATAATCAATAATATTTTCAGCGTGAAACACTTCTTTTGCTATTTCTGATTTAGTTTTGAAACCATCAATTAAACCCAGATTCAAAGACTGCGATCCAGTCCAAAATAAACCACTAAATAATAAAGGGTCGTTTTTTAATCTTCCTTGGCGACCTGCTTTAACTTTAGAAATAAATACCTGGTGAATAGAGTCAATATGCTCTTGAATGATGGCCTTTGTTTCTGCACTCTCAGGCAAAAATGGATCTAAAAAGTCTTTATATTTTCCTGCAATGTGGACACGTCGGTCAACTCCTAGTTTTTTAATTAGCTCTACAAAGCCAAATTGACTAGCAATAACCCCAATAGAGCCGACTGTACTGAGTTCATTAGCGTGGATCTCCTGAGCTGCAGATGCTATATAATAACAACCAGAAGCACATAGATCAGATACTACAGCATAAACTTTACGACCACGCTTATCTTGAGACTGAAGCCTTTTGATTTCGTTATAGATAAGATCCGACTGAACGGGGGACCCGCCTGGGCTATGCAAAGCTAAAATAACACCTTTGACGTTTTTTTGTTCATAAGCTTTTTGCAAAGCTTCTATGACGTTCTCTGCGCTTCCATAAAAAGCGCCCTGATCAATTTCTCCAGTTACCTCGATAAGCGCAGTATGAGGTTTATTTACATCTTTTTTTATAAAATCACTATTTTTTGAAGTTAACATTATATTAAACAATATAAAGCCAACCACAAAAAACATCAGCAATCGCCCCAAAGTTCTCCAACGCCTAGTACGTTTTTGCTCTTTTAGAGTCTCAGTAAGGACTTGAGTTAAAGCTTCGCTCGTCCAATTATCATCGTTACTAGCCATATAAAAAATTTAATTTGATTTAAAAAAATAATGAACCATCATAACACAAACTAAATATAATCAAAATATCCCAATGTTGCCTCTAAATCAGGTTCTAAGTCTGCCGTAACTGATACTAGATTAGAAGCCTTTCCCCAGTTAAACTCTAATTTATAAGCATGGAGGAAAATTCTTTTTAGATTAGCTTTATTTTTGACTTCTTTATTAAGCTCTTTATCACCGTATTTACTATCACCTATTATAGGATACCCCTCAAAAGCACAGTGAACACGTAACTGATGAGTTCTACCAGTTACAGCCTGTAATTGTAATAAAGAAGTGTTATTTTTAATAGCTTTTACTTCTACTCTGGTCAACGAGGCTTTACCATGAGCAGGATCAACAACCACCATCCGCTCGCCACCTTGCAAAACTGATTTACGCAAAGGATGATTAATCAATCTTTTTGAGTTTGGCCAACTTTTTTTAACTAGAGCTAGATACGTTTTGTTTATTTCTCTTTCTTGTATTTTGGTATGTAATTCTTGTAGAGCAATTCGACTCTTGGCTATCATCAGGCAACCAGAAGTATCTCTATCTAATCTATGAACTAATTCTAAATAAAATTTTTCACCATAAAGTTTTCGCAAGATATCAACAACTCCAAATTTTACATTGCTTCCCGCATGTACAGCTAGGCCAGAAGGTTTATTTAATATTAAAAAATCATTATTTTCATAAATTATTCTTTTTTTTAGATTTTGTACCGTTTGATTGCTAATAATTTGGTTTGTTGCTCTACGATCTAAGTTTCTATCCTCTGGCGTTTTAACATCTGTCAAATTAGGCAATTTTATTTCGTCGTTTAATAATAACTTATGTTCTGGCTTAACTCGCTTGCCATTGACTCTTATAGCGCCTTTTCGCACCAGACGATAAATTAGGCTTTTTGGAGCGTTTTTTAACTCTCGAAACAAGAAATTGTCCAATCTTTGATTAATATATTCTATGTTGACTTTAATTATGTTAGTCATTAAACTGTCTCGAGCTCTTAAATTAAGGTATGAAGCTAATAGGTATTGCTAGTGCAAATATTTACTGCTATATTGTACATGATTAGCTTAAATCTTAATAGCTTACTTATTGAATTTAGTAGTAAGTAAAATAATATAAACAGTATATCTTATGTACAAAGCCAAGATTAAGCCAACGAACTAGCATTAAAGCTAGAATTAAAAAATTGAGAATTTTAAAGAATTAAATATAATTAACCCAAATAGAGAACTTTGAGGTATGCCCAGCACACTACATATAGTGCTGAAAACAAATTATAGTGATGAATATATAATAATATATTAAATTAGAAAAATTAGTTTCAATATTGTATAGAATATAATTTTACAAGATAGAGTATAGTGTACATAAATAATAATCAAAAAATGTTAAACAGTAGCTTTATTTTGAATATAGCGTTTTACATCACGTTGAGTTTTTATAATATTATATAATATTTACTTATAATGTCCGGCGAGCCTAAAGTTCTCTTACAAATAAATTTGTAAAGAGAAACTAATGACTCAAAATACTCCCATAACCATAAAAAGAATGCTAATTAATGCTACCCATTCTGAAGAAATCAGAGTAGCTACGATATCAGGCAATCGTCTTGATGACATAGATATAGAACTCCCCAATCGTGAGCAAAAAAAATCTAATATCTACTTAGGTACTATTAGCCGTGTTGAACCTAGCTTGGAAGCGGTTTTTGTTAACTATGGTGGCAATAAACATGGTTTTTTGCCTGTAAAAGAAATCGAAAAAAGCTATTTTTTAAAATCCACTAACGATCCAAAATCAGATTTAAAAAAAATCCTCAAAGAAGGTCAAGAATTATTAATTCAAGTTGAAAAAGAAGAGCGCGGCAACAAAGGAGCCGCCCTTACTACTTATATAAGTCTAGCTGGTTGTTATCTTGTTCTAATGGCCAACAACCCCAAAGCCGGTGGAATTTCACGTCGTATCGAGGGCGATGAAAGAAATGATTTACGTGAAGTTTTAAATGCGCTGACTATTCCGGATGGAATGGGTGTCATTATTAGAACAGCAGGACTTGGGAAAAAAGCAGCTGATTTACAGTGGGATTTAGATGTCTTATTACAACATTGGAACGCCATTAAAAATGCTGCAGGAAGCCTATCAGCACCCTGCCTTTTACATCAGGAAAGTAATGTCATAATTAGGGCTATTAGAGACAATCTGCGTCCTAATATTAAGGAAATTTTGATAGATGATGAAGACTTATATACTCAAGCCAAACAATACATAGAAATACTTCGTTCAGATAGTAAAAATATTGTTAAGCTCTACAAGAATGACGTTCCGCTTTTTACCAGATTCCAAATAGAAAGTCAAATAGAAGAAGCTTACCATCATGAAATAAGACTGCCCTCAGGTGGTTCTTTAGTATTTGATCGTACCGAAGCTTTAACTGCTGTAGATATAAACTCAGGACAATCTACAAAAGGACAAAATATTGAAAATACCGCCCTTCATACTAATTTAGAGGCTGCTGATGAAATTGCTAGACAATTACGTATTCGAGATGTTGGTGGCCTAATAGTCATTGACTTTATCGACATGGAAAATATAAAGCACCAGCGTGAAGTAGAAAATAGACTACGTGCTGCTTTAGAAAACGATCGCGCACGAGTTCAAACAGGTCGTATATCAAAGTTTGGTATATTAGAAATGTCACGTCAACGCCTAAAAGCTTCGCTAGGTGAAAATACTCAGGTTATTTGTTCGAAATGTTCTGGCAAAGGCTCTATCAGAACTGTTGAATCACTTTCTTTATCTTTATTGAGACTTATTGAAGAAGAAGCTCTAAAGCAAAATACTAAAGAAGTTCACGCTCAATTGCCAATAGAACTTTGTGCTTTTTTAGCCAACGAAAAAAGAAATAATATTATGGCGTTAGAGACACGTTCAAATATTCGAATAGTCTTAATACCAAACCCACATTATATTTTTCCTAATTATAAGATTAATCGAATTAAAAACTCCCCCAATGCTGAATATAGTTCTGAAAGAGAAAAAAGTTACGCTCTATTAAACGCTCCTGAAGAATCAAATAATCTGAACTTTGACAATAAAGACAGTAGAGCTCGCTCTGAAATGGCAGCTGTACAACAATTAAGGCTGTCTGAACTAGATAATTTTAATAATAAACCAAGCATTCTAAAAAGATTATGGTCTTCATTATTCAGTCAAACTGAAGAAATTACAGAACAAAAAACAAGTCAACCACTACAAAACAAGCAATACAAATCTACCAAGTCTAGATCTGAACAATCTCATACGTTAGATCGCGATAGAAACGATAAAGATAGATCTTCAAAAAATTATAAAAATACTCGAGATTCTAATTCTCGATCTAATAATAACCAGCGACGTAAACGCAATGAGCAGCAAGGTGTTATTACTACTAGCAATACTGATAATACTAACAATGCTTATAATAAAGATAATAATAAAGATAAAGACAAAAATAAGCACTCTAGCAATACCCGTGAAAGCAGAAATCTTCGTGAAGAACACTTGATTCGTGACGAAAAAGCAGACAGTTTAGATACTATTATTTCTATTCATACTGAGCACGATACATCATCTAAAAATAAATTTAACAATAAATCTCGCAATCGTTCAAGGCGTCGAAACCGCGATCGCTCTGCCAATATTACTAATAATAGCACGTTAGTAACAGCGGATCTCACTGAAATACCTAAAGAAAGCTCTGTTCAATCGCCTATAGAGCAAAGTGCTGCACAAGAGATTGTGATAAAAAAAGCTACAGATAGAATAAAGATTACTAGCGCTGCCAATATGAGTAAACGTAGCTTTCATCCAAAAAAGAAAGTACCCTTTGCAACAACTAAATATGCTAATAAACATGTAGAGAAAAAACAACCAACTGATGTTTTCAATATAGAGCATAATGATACACACGGCAATTTATGAAATACCATTGCGATGTTAAGCAAAAAAAAATACTCTATCAGGGTTTTAATCAACTTTTAGAATTCAAATTCAAATTTTCAAAGTTTGATGGCACAATGAGTGGAGAAATAGCTCGCGAGCTTTTTTACCGTAATCATTGTGTCGGTTTAATGCCGTATGATCCCATTCGTCAAGAGATTATTTTAATTGAACAATGCCGAATTGGCCCCCTGATTAATAATGATCATCCTTGGACTTTAGAAATTATAGCTGGGATTGTAGACGAAGATGAAAATAAAGACTCAACTATTATCCGTGAATCTTTAGAAGAAGCTAATTGTGAAATTCAAAAACTCATACCTATTTATCAATATTATATGACTCCTGGTTGTTCTAACGAAACAATGAAATTATACTGTGGTCTTATTGATACTTCACGTAAAACTACTGGTGAAATTTGCGGTCTTCCTGAAGAAGCAGAAGACATAAAAGTCCATGTTATTAGGCTAAAAGACGCTTTTGATATGTTAGATACAGACAAAATCAACAACGCCTCCACTATAATAGCGCTACAATGGCTCAAACTTAATTGTCTTAATTTAAGCTAATCAAAATAATCAAGATAAAAATAATTCAAAAGTTTTCCTAACTCTGTTAAAATTAGCTGCGATTTAAGCATAATTAACCCAAGAGGTATCACATGAGCTGGAAAACTCTCTCTTTATTATTTTGTAGTTATAATTTAGCCCATGCTGGTGGGTTTCAAATGCATGAGCAAAATGCCTCTGTCGGCGACGTACATGCTGGATACGCTGTAGATACTTATGACGCAAGTGTTAATTTTTATAATTCTGCCGCATTAACAGAAATACTAAATGCCAAAACAACAACATCTGCTGTAACTGTGGCAAATTTTGTTTCATTCAAGGGTTCAACAGCCGTAGAAGCGACTACATTATCATCACCTCCCATCTACGGAAGTGGTGAGACTAGCACAAAAGGTCTTCATGTCATTCCTTCAATGCATTACGCAACTCCCATCAATGACAAATATGCTTTTGGTATAAGCCTTGCCTCTCCTTTTGCTGCTGAGCTTGAATGGTCAGATAAAGCTTTTACGCGATATAATACGACTCTAAATGGAATTAAAGCTGTTAATCTCAGCCCTAGCCTTGCTTACAAAGTATCTGAGGATCTCTCATTAGGCTTTGGTCCGGATTTACAATATGTTTCAATGCAGATCAATAAAAAAGTTGGAACTAATTTCGATCTCTTTAATAATAATTTAGATTTATCTAATTATGATTCAATAGTCACAAATAATTTAACTAATGCTAAACTTGGTTGGCATGCTGGAACCTTATGGAAGCCAACTAATAATCTTAAACTTGGTTTTAATTATCGTTCTGAGATTAATCACCATGCAACTGGTGAAAGTAAATTAAAAGGTAAGCTAGCAGGTAGCTTTGGAAGCGAATCCAATAATAAAGTCAATAAATCCAAGAACTTAAAAGCTATCATAAAGATTCCTCAAAACATAGCTTTTAGTTTTGAATTGCAACCTATGCAAGATTGGTCATTTGTCTCAACAGTTATGTACACTCATTGGTCCATCGTGGACTCTTTTGATTTAAAAAATGTACCAACTGCATTTGAGGATCCTTATGAATATGTACCTATTTATTTAGGTTTAGTGAAAAACACCTTGAGACTCAAAGATACATATACTTTTCTTAATGGGTTTCATTGGCAATACAATGATCATCTAAAGCTTAAAACAGGCTTTGGATATGATCAAACGCCTACAAATAATCATTATCGTGATTTAAAAATGCCAGATGGTAACCGTTATTTGTTTGGCCTCGGTGCAAATTACAAATACAGCCATAATTTTAACATGGAATTTGGTTGGATGTATGTTGCTATAAATAAAACCAAAATCAATAACATATCTTTAATTCCTGATCCGGGCGTTAGCGTTATGAATCCAGGTGAAAGAAATGAAATACATGGTCACACTCGCGGGCATGCGCATGTTATCGGTATGCAGTTTACTATGAATACTGAAGATATGTATAGTTATACTAAAGGCAGATTTAGAAAGTTCTACAGCTGATATAGAGCTTTAAGCCCAATCACTTATTACAGGAAAGTGAAAAAGGATTATAGCTTGTTTCAAAATCATAATAATCGACCTTGTCTTTTGATTTTAAATAACCTGTGATAAAATACGTCAAGGGCAAGGCAGATATTTCATAACCTACTTTAAATATATACTGTAAAATTATCATTTGTCCTATGATAGAATTATCATAGGAACCATAAAATGCTAAACCGCAAAAAACTATGCTATCAAAGAGAGCGCCAACAGATGTGCTCGTGATTAACCGCAGAGCATAACATTTACCATGAGTTAAAATTTTCATTTTTGAAATTATAGCTGAATTTAAAAACTCACCAATAAAATAAGCTATAAACGACGCAAACATAATCCTGGGAGCATGAGAAAACACTAAAGAATATTGTTCTTGAAATGGCCAGAAACTGGCTGGCTGCAAGTATGCGGTTAATTTTAACCCAACAGTTACTGCTACGCTTGCAAACAATCCACACCAAATAATAATCCTACTTACAGCGAAACCATAAATTTCAGTAATCGTATTATCAAAAATATAAGTAAATGGAAAAAAAATCAAACCAGCAGGAATATTAACTTCATATCCAAACCCATTAAATACGCATATCTTAAAGCCGGACAAATTAGATATTATTAGCCCAGCAATATACATTACCATCAAAAAAATTGTATGTTTAGTAATTCTACTTTTTCGACTCGGAAAACTATGGTATACCTCTAAATTACCACTGTTTTCGACATAGGTTAAAAAAGCTAAACGTGCCGCGTCTTCAGAGTTAACGTTTGACAACCATTCTTTATTGTAAACATCAGAAAGTTTTTTTGTTATAGGCTTCGCAAGCCCGTGAACAGTCAGAGTAATATAGAAAAATTTATCATTAACATCAAAAGATTCAGAGACAACTTTATACTTGCTTTCTTTGCGTTCAATAATTTCTGTAGATACAATTCGAAAATAGTAATCAAAAATTTTTTTAATTGATTTCAGCATTTATTTATTATGTTGCTATAATTACTGTCTAATTAATCTGTCATTAGAGTATTCAACTGTAAAAAATGATAGGCTCGATCGAACTGGATTAATGTCCAATCCACCTCTGCGGGTATAACGACCCTCAACAGTTAGTTTTTCTAGTTTACCGATCGTTAAAAGATCATAATAAATTTTTTCAATACACTGCTCATGAAACCCTTGGTGATTTCTGTATGATATAATATATCTCAATAATCCTTCATGATTTACTTTAGGTCCAGTATATGAAATCCTCACGCTGCCCCAGTCTGGCTTGCCCGTTACTAAACAATTGGATTTAAGTAGATCAGAACATACTTGCTCAGTGACTATATTATCTTGTTCAAATAATAATAAATCAGAATTAACTTGAGTATCTATACATTGAACATCAAGTTCATCTAAATTACAGCCTTCAAAATTTGAACTTATTTTTGCAAAACTTTTATTATTTTCAATATTTTCCTCTAAAGTTACCGTGACTCTCCCTACAGAAGCCGCAGACAAATCTTTTTCTATAACCTTAATGATTTCTATATTATTAGAAAAAATGCTGTTGGCAAAACTAAATAAATATAATTTTAGAGATTTTGACTCAATTAGATTTACAGAATCTGCTGGTATTATAATAGTTAAAACGCCGTACTTTGGCTCACCATTGATATCAAGCCAGGTAAAATCAAAACCGTTCCATATATCTACACCTGTAAATGGCAACTTACGGATATCTATATTAATATTGACTCTGTTGCCATCTCGACAAATGGCAAATAAAATACTTGAGTCATATTTATCTGTATAAGTATTTTTTTTACCTAAGGGACTTTGCGCTAATTCGCTCATAAAACTCCAGACTAGATTACTCAAGAATTGATCTAACAATAAATTTATTGAAGTCTAAATCTGTGAGACTCCTAATAAATTGCTGACTAATGCCACCTCGGCGATTCAAATGCAATGACATGACTATATTATTCTGAACAAGCTCCATCAATCCTGAAAAAACTTTATCAGCAAAATCCTCAGGACTGAACTTTAAATCACGTAAATTAAGTAATTCTTTTTTCAGGTTTACTAATAAGGTTTTGTTATTTTTATCGTCTAAAATAAGATTTAAAGTGCCCAAATATGGTTGTTCTGTTTCATCACAGACAAATCTCAAACCAAAATTACAAGAGTTGTGTAACTTCTCAAAAAAAATCATATTCTTAGAATCTGAAAATTCTGCTTGGCTAATTATTTTAATATCACAAGCAAGATACTCAGCTATAAGGGTTTTCACCGCGTCCAAATCTTCATAATACTGATTATTAAGACTTTCTAAGAATTTTTTTAGATCTCTAGTATTAAAAGGTTTCTGCACAGAAACTTGGTAATTTTGAGCAATCTCTAGCGCAGCTAATTGAGGCTTTCCTTTCAAATTTAACCAAGATAGCTCATATGCGCGTATTATATTAACGCCGTGAATTAGATTAGACATAATAATCCGATAAAAATTGTACAACATACTTATATCGGGCAGAGGATATCAGAATATCTTATATTTATCAAACACAACACTGTAAAATCACAATAACTCAACATTCTAAAAAATTATGAGAGCCACTAGGTAATCACTCTAGCGGCTCAATAAAAAAGTAACTAATATTCGGGGAACCCATAGCCCACACGTAAACGATCTTTGTTTTTCTTGACTGATCGTATTTTCACCCCATCAATTTCTGATAAATCACGCACATGTGTCCCGCCACAGGGAGTTACTGGAAAATCACCCATAGTTATTTTGCGCACTCCTGAGTCGTAACCTACATCGACAGCTCTGGCGTGACTGACTACAGATTTTAACCCATCAGTAATTTTTACTGTGAAATCTGTAGCATCAGGCAATTCAGTAAACGAAAACTCAACCCTTGCTTCGCCTGGGAAATGGTGACCCTGTATAGCTTTTATGCCTGGAAACTCCCTTTCTGCAATATGAGCTATTGCATGACCAGCGCTGTGCAATTTTGCATACATAAGTCTTGGAGGAAGATCTACTAACAATGTTACGACAGCTCCTATTTGAAATTCAGGCTTAACGACTAAATGATGCTGAACAACACCATCCGCTGTCTCTACCACTCTCGAAATAGCAATGCCTTCTATTGTACCTTTATCACTTGGTTGGCCTCCTCCTTGCGGGTGAAATATAGTTTCATCAAGCTCAATAGATTGGCTTTCTGGATCTATAGCAATCACAGTTGCCTTGTGCTCTGTCTTGTAAGTATCAAAATAGTATAATTTTTGTGTACGCATATGTTATTAACTCCATAATGTTAAAGGACTATATTCGCCTCTATAACCAATAAAACACGATACTGAGACTCTTTTATTGCCCTGACCTGCAGTGACCGCATGATATCTTGTTGGATTAAATAATACAAGCTCGCCTGGCTGCGGTTTTATCGTCAGTAAAGGCTGCCCTATTTTACTTCTATCCACATAATAGACCTCTTCGGAAACCATCATTCAGTTAATTCCATGTTGTAAATTGCTGCAATCAGATTAAATCTTAAACCAAAACGTTTACGTCTATTACGATA
>JAGOUU010000075.1 GCA_018061105.1 Gammaproteobacteria bacterium | reverse complement strand
GTATGAGAAATTTTATCAGGCAAATGTTATAGCCACTCAAAATATTATTACAGCTTGTTTAGAAAATAATATTAAACGTTTAGTATATATATCAACACCTAGTATTTATGCTGACTATACTGATAAATTTAGTATTCAAGAAAATAGTATTTTGCCAGAAGTATTTATTAATAATTATGCAAAAACTAAAAAAATTGCTGAAGATTTAATTCAGCAAGCTTTTTGTAAAAAAAAACTACCCGTAATAACTCTACGCCCTCGTGGCTTATTTGGGCCCTATGATCAAACTATTATGCCGAGAATAATCAGGGCGGGAGTAGAGGGCAGGGTACCATTGATTAATAATGGTGAAGCTTTATTAGATATAACTTATATAGACAATGTAGTAGATGCAATAATATTAGCTATGAATGCTGACAATAAATATTTAGGAAATGTTTATAATATTACAAATGGTGAGCCGGTTAAGTTAATAGAACTATTAACTAAAATTTTCAAACGATTAGATATCAGACTCAAAACAATTAAATTGCCTTTTTTAGCAAGTTATTATTATGCTTATTTATTAGAGATTATTTCTAAGTTAAAATTTGGTAAACCAGAGCCCAGATTGACTAGATACAGCGTGGCTGTTTTAGGTTGTAGTCAGACATTAGACATTACAGCCGCAAGACGAGATTTAGGATATATTCCAAGAATTACTATTTCAGAAGGTATTGATCGTTATGTTGACTGGTTCAAAACCCACAAAGATTGTTAATTCTCAATTTTTAGCTGCAGGTTATTGTAAGCATTTTGAAGCAATTGCCCTATCTGGTGGTAGGTGGCGCAGTATAAAATTTCCAGCAATATTTAATTTAATTACTCATTCTGACTATGGCTATTTTTTATTTGACACTGGTTACACAAATCGTTTTGCTGATGCAACGAAAAAGTTTCCTGATAACTTGTATCGATTAGCCACGCCAGTAACGATAAGCTCTGAGCAAAGTGCCGAGCAGCAATTATTAAAATTAGGGATACAGCCCAAAGAGATCAAAGGCATAATCATTTCACATTTTCATGCCGATCATATTGCAGGATTGTTAGACTTTCCTCAAGCAAAGTTATATTGCTCACAAGCAGCCTATAAAATAGCCACAGAATCTAACAGGTTCAAAAGAATCAAAAATGGCGTGTTAAACTTATTATTACCAAAAGATTTTTCTAGCAGGGTTATATTTAGTGAGTCTTTAAGTATACGAAACTTAGATTCGAGTATGGCGCCGTTTACCTATGGTTATGACTTGTTGAATGACGGCTCTTTAATAATCATGGAGTTAAGCGGGCATGCATGTGGTCAAATAGGATTGTTGTATATTAATAATAATTATCAAAAACAATTCTTAGTTGCCGATGCTTGTTGGTCTACACATGCTTTTAAACATTTTATTCCGCCTAATTTTATAGCAAAATTTATTACAGCAAATTATAAAGATTACATAAAAAACTTACACAATTTGCATTTATTGAATAAAAACAATTCTGAGGTTCTTATTGCCCCATCTCACTGTAGCGAGATTTATCATCAATATGTTCAATAGAAATAAAATTAGAGAAATTTTAGATGCTTTGATTATTGTGTTTTATGTTATTAAAAATAAAATTAATCTAGCCATAATAAAGATAATCGGTATAGATAATTGGCATCTTTTAGCTTTACGTAAATTATCTAAAAATATTTTAGTAAAATCTAAGCTTTATAAAAATAAGAATTTCTCTGATATACCAATTATTAACAAAGCTATCCATATGGAAAATTTTGATTTAATCAATACGGTAGGCATTAATAAAAATAGGGCTTTTGAAGTAGCTAAGCAAGCTGAAGTAACACGTAATTTTACGCCTATGTTAAACAATATCACAATAGGTTTGTCGTCTGGAACTAGTGGTAATCGTGGGATCTTCTTAGTCTCTAATAAAGAAAGATTAAGATGGGCAGGCATTATATTGTCTAAAATATTATTTCAAAGCTTTTTCGATGTATTTAAAAGCAATAAGATAGCATTTTTTTTACGGGCAAATAGTAATCTGTATACATCTTTGGGTAAAAGCAAAAAAATACAATTTAGATTTTATGATTTATTTCAAGAGTTTTCTGAGCATATAAAAAACTTAAATATATATAAGCCTGATATAATAGTCGCCCCACCAAATGTATTGTTACTACTAGCGCAAGCCAAATTAGATAATTTATTAAACATTAATCCCAAGAAAATAATTTCTGTAGCTGATGTTTTAGATCCCAAAGATAGCTTGCATTTACAACAAGTTTTCGGGCAAATCATTCATCAGATTTACCAATGTACAGAAGGGTTTCTAGCAACTACTTGTAAAAATGGAACTTTACATCTCAACGAAGATTTAATCTTTTTTGAAAAAGACTGGTTGGATCAAGAGAAAACTAAATTCTCACCTATTATAACTGACTTAACAAGAACATCTCAGCCTATTATAAGATATAAGCTGGATGATATATTAACTCTAAATTTAGATGGTTGCGACTGTGGGAACCCGTGTACAGTTATAAGATCTATAGATGGTCGTTGTGATGATATGCTTTATTTTAAACACAAAGACGATACTAATAAACTTGTAAAGATTTTCCCTGATTTTATAAGAAATATAATTATACAGGCATCTGAACAAATCACAGAATATCAGGTCACTCAAAAAGCTCTTGATAAAATTGAAATACAAATTAAATCAAAAATTGATAATAATCGTGAGTTTGATAATTTAAAATTATTATTAAATCAATTTTTAGAGAAACAAGGATGTCTATTACCAAATTCTAATCTAATAGAATTTCAGGAAAAAAACATCAGTGATAAACTGCGAAGAATCAGGCGTGATTTCGTGGTAACTTCATGACGGCAGTTTTGGTCACAGGAGCGCGTGCACCATCCGCTTTGGAGATCATCCGTGGTTTGGCTAGTGGTGGTTATAAAGTCCATGCCGCAGATTGCCAAGATATTGTCATTAGTAAATTTAGTAAGGCTGTAATACAATATCATTTTTTAGCATCGCCTAGGCATGAGTTTGAAAAGTTTAGATCACAAATTTTATCAATTGTTAAAAAATATGATATTAAATATATTATACCAACCTGCGAAGAGGTTTTTTATTTAGCATTTATTCACGAACGTTGTCCGGATGAGTTTCCTGAGGATTTGAATTTTATAGTTGGTTCTTATAAAGACATTTCCGTTTTGCATCATAAAGTAAATTATAAAAATATCTTGAATACATATAATATTAGAACACCAAGAACTTTTTTATTTGAAAGCCTAGAGCAGCTAGAAAATTACAAGAATTTAAAATTAATCTTTAAACCAGTTTACTCAAGATATGCTAATAAAATTATTATTTCAGCGGAAAAATTTACAAAATACTATAAAAATAATTTAAATATTAAAAACACCCAATGGGCAGTACAAGAATTTATAGATGGCAAAGAAATCTGTTGTTATGGTATTGCTGTTAATGGCAGGCTGACAGCATTCAGCTGTTATGAGCCTGTCTATCGAGCTGGAGTAGGTGCTGGCATTTACTTCAAAGCTATTTATCATCAAGAAATAAAAAACTTAATACAAAACTTGGTTGCAGGATTAAATTATTCTGGCCAAATTGCTTTTGATATCATACTTAAAGATGGAATCCCATATTTTATCGAGTGTAATCCTAGAGCAACAAGCGGAGTTCATTTATTCAAAAATAAAAAATTAGCTTCAGCTCTAATGGGTACGGCTGCTGATTGCCTTGAGGTAACAGACAGTACACCCAAAATGCTATTAGCAGCTATGTTAATTTATGGGCCTAAAAATTTTATAAAATATAATTTTAGGCCGTTAATCAGAGACTTTAGAATGGCTAAAGATGTGGTTTATGATACGCATGATTCAGGGCCTTTTTTTGCTCAGTTTAAAATTATGAGGAGCTTGATTGCTAAAAGCCTATTTAATAAATCAGAACTTTTGGATCTTACTGTAAATGATATAGTATACGAAGGGGAGATAAACTGATTTAGTCTTGGTAGTTAATATTAAACTGAACATCATTGATCTCTATAAGTGCTATAAGTGCTATAAGTCTCTTAGTCAATTAGCTGCGCTTGAGATAGTCCAAGCACATAAGTTTTAATTTTATTCAAATGCGTAAGAAACATACCTGCTAGTACCAGTTTTTATCATTAATCATCTAAGCGTTTATAAAACGTATAAACGTTGACCATTTTTAATTTTTAGTTTAAATTATCTGAGAATAATAAATAACAATAATAAAACGAGAGGTCATATGTTTATTTCACGTACTTTAGCTTGGTCAATGTGGTTAGTTGCAGCTGTATTTTATGCTTATCAATATGTATTAAGGGTTATGCCTAGTATTATATTGCCAGATATTATGTTACGTTTTGATATCGATGCTGCAATGTATGGTCAATTTTCCGGTCTATATTATATAGGTTATTCATTATTGCATTTACCCATAGGGATACTTCTAGATCGAATTGGGCCAAGAAAAGTTATGACTGGCTGCGTCTTTCTTGCTGTACTTGGGCTTATTCCACTGGGGTTTTCAGAATATTGGCTATTTGCGTTAATAGGAAGGATCTTAATTGGTATTGGATCATCCGGTGCTATCTTAGGTTTATTTAAAATTATTCGTTTGAGTTTTGAAGAAAAGCATTTTACCAGGATGTTGAGTTACGCTGTAACTATCGGTCTAATAGGCGCAATTTATGGCGGTGCGCCAGTTAAATATTTACACGATCAATTAGGTTATGAATTTGTTGTCCAGCTTTTTATATTGGTAGGCATAATACTTATGATCGTTAGTTATACTATAATTCCTGATAGCTTATCAGAATTAAATAAACAGTGTGAATCTTCAAGATCTTCAATAAAGTCAGATATTAAAATAGTACTATCTAACCGAAAAGTTTTAACTTTATGTATTTTTGCAGGATTAATGGTTGGACCACTGGAAGGTTTTGCTGATGCTTGGGGAGCGACTTTTTTAAAACAAGTATATGAATTTGATCCCGTTACTGCTTCATATCTACCATCGTTAATTTTTACTGGTATGTGCTTTGGAGCACCTGTGTTGAGTCTAATGGGTGAGAAAACTGGAAACTATCTTGAAGTTATAATTGGTGCAGGTGCAGTGATGCTAATTACTTTTCTTGCCTTATTAAGTGAAACTTTAAGCATAAATGTCGCGACTGTAGGCTTTTTACTAATAGGAGTAAGTTGCGCTTATCAGATTTTAGCTATTTATAAAACTACCACTTATGTGCCAGAACACTGTATTGGGCTAACAACTGCAATTGCTAATATGATTATAATGATTTTTGGATATGCTTTTCATACTCTTATTGGATTTGTTGTTAATCTTTTTGGAGGTGTAGGTATTTCAGCAGCATGCTTATTTGGCGTTATGGTTATACCTACCGGCCTTTGTTTAGGGCTAGTAGGTTTTATATATCTTTATTACCAGGAAAATAGAAGTTATAAGCTGCGATTAAGTTTGTAATTTGTAATGGTAGAGTCAATATGTTGTTTAAATATTATTTAAGCTCTGTGTCCATATTGATTCTACATTCAATAATTAACCCATGAATGTTTATAGTGTTGTCTAATTCGATAGGCAATTCAGCTGTTCTAATTGGATGTTTTATAAAAATTTTAGAACCATCAAAATTAATTTGCCTTATAGTAGCATCTTCGTGATTAAAACTAAGCAGAACATATGCACCGTCTAATAATTCTTTTTTAGGATCGATGATTAATATAGCATCTTCTCTAAATAATGGTTGCATAAATGGGCGTGTAAA
This sequence comes from Gammaproteobacteria bacterium, assembly GCA_018061105.1. Taxonomy (GTDB): domain Bacteria; phylum Pseudomonadota; class Gammaproteobacteria; order JAGOUU01; family JAGOUU01; genus JAGOUU01. Next base: position 1,350 of record JAGOUU010000075.1, on the reverse strand, counting down.
AATTCCAAAGGAACCATTAGAAAGAGACTTCTCGGTGACAATAAACTTGTATTTACTAGGGTTGACATTACTTTGAGCAAACCTCCAATTGGTGACTTGATCCCATGGAATGATAGGTATTGAAGACCAAGTCTTATAATCTGAATTTATATAATAATTAATATTTCTGAAATCTAAAGGAATTTCTCCTATTAAATGACTAACAGTTACATTAAATAAATTAGCGATTGGCTTTAATGTATTAGTTTTTGCATCTAGCCCTTTGGTTAATAATCTATTGATTGTAGTTTGTGGAATGCTGGTTCGACGAGCCAGCTCTGCTTCTGAAATATTATGAAGTTGCATGAGCTGTGTGATGTTAGTAATGATCACATTTTCTTTTTTTATAATTTCTTGAAGCATGCTTTATCTCTACTGTCTTACCTAACTATTGCATTAAACTATTGTACCGCTATGCATTTTTGTTGTCACGCAAAAAATGAGAATTTTATAACGTTTAGATGTTTACAAATAACGTTTTATGGGTTAAATTGAGCCGTCTTCTAACAACAATAAATAATAATAAATTAAGGGTTTTGTCTATGATAGAAAGAAATATATTAAACAGAGAATTACAAAAAGATTTAGAACCAGTTTTAACAGTAAAGCGCTTAACATATTCTGCAATAATCCAGTTGATCAAAAATGAATGTTATGCAATCAGAGTGCCAAATCATTACTCTTTAGAGGCATGTGAGATTGTTACAAATAATTTTCTAAAAAGTAATTTAGTTGAAAATTATATAAATGCTCAAAATATTGGTCGTATTGGAATGGCATTTTATGAGGTGCAAGAGAATATTGATTTATTGCAAAAGTATTATGAGGTTGCAAAAATTAATCAAGAATTAATTAGAAATTGTTTTTTCCCTTATGTCTCTCCAATAGATATGCTGATGATTGATTTAAATAAAATTTGGACCGCTGGCTGCAGGTTGGAAAACTTACATGGTGATATCATGTTTGCTGGATTATTGAGAGTTCTCGATGAAAATGCTCCAATTCATCCGCATCAAGATATATTACGAAGGGATGCAAAAACAGCTCTCAATGCATATACCATAAAGAATCAACTAGCTGCAAATATTTATTTAAATATGCCAGAAAAAGGAGGTGAGTTAGAGCTTTGGGGCTATGGTTGTAGCGACGAAGAATATAAAAACTTACTTACTCCAGGGGATTATTAGACCTCTTCGGAAACTAGCATTTTTATAGAAAAGATGTTAAAAAGCTCCTATCAAGGAGCAAACATGAAATATGAAGCAATCAAAAGTATTGAAGATGAAAAATTTCGCCGCCTAACTGGAATTA
>JAGOUU010000074.1 GCA_018061105.1 Gammaproteobacteria bacterium | reverse complement strand
CACCTTCAGTGTCGACTAATTTGATATCTTTTGCCATACGGCTGTAACGCATATATTCTGCTGAGTGACAACCCGCACAAAGATTCATGAAATATTTAGCGCCTCTTTGTAAAGATGCTTCATCATGGCGATTAATTGGCGCTGTCCTTAATTTAACTCCTGCCTCATTAGCCCAACCGGCTCTAGCAAAAAATAGAGTTACAGCTAAACAAATAAGATTTAAATAAAACATTTTGTTAATGCGAGTTACTTTTCTATTCACCACAAATACCTTACTATCTGAAATACTTGAAATATCTTTACTGATTAAATTAAATTTATTTTAAATTTATTAATTATATAACTCTATCTGGTTCTTGTTTGAATGTATCAAACTTTGTATACAGCGGCATAAGAATAAAGAAACCAAAATACCAAACTGTGAACAACCGAGCAACCAGGGTCCGCATAGGCGAAGGCTGCAACGTACCAAGATACCCTAACCCAACAAAACAAATCACAAATAAAGCTAAAGCTATTTTATAATAATTTCCACGATATCTAATAGACCGCACACGGCTTCGATCAAGCCATGGTACAGTAAATAAAATTGCGACCGAAGCTCCCATTGCGATAACTCCTAAGAGCTTATTTGGTACAGCTCTTAAAATAGAATAAAACGGAGTAAAGTACCAAACTGGCGCAATATGCTCTGGTGTTTTCAATGCATTAGCTGGCACAAAATTAGGTGCTTCTAAAAAGTAGCCAAAACCTTCTGGCATAAAAAAGATCACAAACGAAAAGACCATAAGAAAGACAACAACACCCACTGTGTCTTTTACTGTATAGTACGGATGAAAAGCAATACCATCTAAGGGAATACCTGTTGCAGGATCTTTATGTTTTTTGATATCAATGCCATCAGGGTTATTAGAACCAACTTGATGCAGGGCTGATAGATGCATAACCACTAAGCCCAATATAAGCATAGGCAATGCTACGACATGAAGAGCAAAAAATCTATTTAAAGTAGCTGTTGTAATATTGTAATCACCCGTAACAAAAGTCACTAACCAATCTCCAATAAATGGAACTGCCCCAAATAAAGAAGTGATAACTTTTGCACCCCAAAAAGACATTTGACCCCAAGGTAATAAATAGCCCATAAATGCTTCAGCCATTAAGCATAAAAATATAACCATTCCGAATAACCAGACTAATTCTCTTGGTTTTTGGTGAGAGCCATATAATAACGATCTAAACATATGTAAATAGATCAGAATAAAAAAGAAAGACGCACCACTAGAATGCATATAACGCAATAGCCAACCATAAGACACATCACGCATGATATATTCTATAGAGGCAAAAGCACTGTCTGCTGTTGGCACATAATTCATCGTTAACCAAATACCCGTTAAGATTTGATTAACTAAAACAACCAGAGCTAAAGATCCAAAATAATACCAAATATTAAAATTCCTTGGAGCATAATACTTAGTTAAATGCTCATTAATAAATCTATCAATCGGAAAACGATCCGTGACCCACCCATACAAACGAGCACTGTATTTATTTATGTTTGAAGACATTATTAGGCTCCTTGTTGCTCATCGACGCCAATTAATATCAATTTATCTTTGATATATTTATATGGCGGAACTGCTAAATTTAATGGCGCTGGAACATCTTTAAATACTCGACCCGCCATATCATAACCAGAGCCATGACAAGGACAAAAATAACCACCCGGCCAAGAACTAGAAATACTACCTATTTCAGGCTTAAGCAATGGCGTACAACCTAGGTGAGTACAGATACCAGTAATAACCAAATATTCTGGTTTGATAGATCGATATGTGTTTTTTGCATAATCTGGCTGATCACTCTCATTGGAAGATGGATCACGCAGGCGATCATTTAATTTACCTAACTCATCAATCATAGCAGGGGTACGATGCACGATAAATACGGGGCGCCCACGCCATTCATAAATTACCTGCTCACCTGGTCGCAATTTGCTTATATCAGCTTCTACTGGAGAACCAGCAGCTAATGCGCGAGCACTAGGTTGCCAGGAAGACAAAAACGGAAAAGCAGCATAGGCTATCCCTACACCACCTATTATCGAGGTAGCGCGTGTCAAAAACTTTCGACGGCTATGATCGACATCAGGGTTAGCTAAACTACCATTTGTTTCATGATTTTGGCCACAATTCGAATCACAAGAGTCTTTCCCCTCATTCACACCAGACTACTCCAAAGATCTAAAAAATTATTATAACATTATAAACAGTTGACCAATAATAAAAAACTTATTAAAAAAACTCAAGAGAAAAAGTTCCAGTTAGCATAATTAAAAATATTTAAACTATAATCTAGATATAATATACCTAAATATAATCAAGCTAAAAATTACTCAATAATTATCTAATGTTCAAAATATTAAGTTTAGATGGTGGTGGTGCACGTGGGGCTTTCATAGCCGGCTTTCTACTAGAATTAGAAGAAAAAAATGGAGAGCCACTTATAGACTACTTTGATCTCATTGCTGGGACGTCTACTGGATCAGTTATAGCTGTATTACTGGGAATTGGGCATTCAATGAAAGATATTGAGGTAATTTACTCTAGCAAGTTAAAAACTGTATTCTCACTCAATGAACCATATTTTTCTAGTTTATTGGGCAGGGTATTTACTTTTGGTTGCAATCCATTTATAAAATATTTTACTGGTGTTCATATCAACGAGCTATTTCGATCAAGATATTCTTTTGAAGGTGTAATCAGCCTATTAAAAAAATACACTGATGGCATCAAAATGGCCAGTATTAATCGCACGAGATTAGTTGTTCCATCGACTAATTTAATTCAAGGCAAACCCTACGTATTTAAAACATCTCATTTACCTCATCAAAGTGACAGTTATGATTTTTATACCTTAGACGTAATTCTAGCGAGCGCAGCGGCACCAGGATACTTTGATCCTATTACCTTACCAGGTCATGGTATTTTTTCCGATGGAGGGATCTGGGCCAATAACCCTGGTCTAGTTGCCTATGCTGAGGCTGTCAAGATAGCTACAGAATGTACACGTGATATTGATCCTAAGTTTGATCCCAGCAAAATTCAAATGTTATCAGTGGGCACAGGACACGCCAGTGATAACTTTTCGCCGCCCTATGCAAAAGCAGGAGTCCGTTGGTGGTCACGGCGCTTAATGGATTTGATGTTCGAATCACAAACACAAAGTTCTAATTATTATTTAGAACAGTTATTACATAAAAACTATTTTCGAGTAAATTATGAGCGCCCTAATCCTAGTTGGGGGCAACTTGATGATTATAAACATGCTAAAGATATGTCGCAAATGGGACGGCTAATTGCTCGCAAGAGATTCTCTATAATAAAAGAATTATTTCTAAGTGAAAAAGTTAAGCCTTTTGTACCCTATTAGATTAATTACGGATTGACAGTTACAGTAACCAAACTCTCACTTTCGCTGTCTTTACCATTAGTAGCTTTGTATTTAAAACTTCCTGTTCCTGAGAAATTCTGGGTAGGAGTAAAAATTATTTTGCCCTCAGTCATGTCGATTGTTCCGTTTACGGGCTGACTTACGCTGGTAATAATAATCGAACCTTGATCTGGATTTGTGTCATTAGATAATAATTGACTAGGTTTTAAAACTAAAGGGATATTTTTATTAGTAACAAATTTATCAGGTAAAGCTGCATAAATGTCATCAACTGCTGCTACTAAAATTTTAACCATGCCAGCACTAGTTTCTTCACTATTACCGCTAGATGTATTATAAGTAAAACTATCTTCTCCATGAAAATTTTTAGGTGACACATAAGTAATAGTTTCTTTATTATCTGATAAAGTGGCAGTACCATATTTCGGGGCAGTTACAGATGTAATAACAATGCCATTATGATCAAGATCGATATCATTAATTAATAAATCTTTGGTGTTAATAATCTTAGTCATATCTTCTGTCGCAGCAATATTATCATTGTTTGCCATAAATACTTCACCATTTTTTGGAACAACATTTACCGTCACTCTGCCAGTACTTGTTACTTGATGGGAATCTCGTATAGTATATGTAAAAATATCTGTACCATTAAAATTTTCATGCGCCGTATAATGTAATCCATTGTCACTCTCACTGTAAGTAATTTCAGAATTAATTCCTGAGGTAAACCCACTAAAGGTTAACGGATCACCATCTGGATCTGTATCATTACCTAATAAAGAAACTATTGGAATATCTAAAGAAGAGCTTTCACTAATTGCTAAATTATCATCTTGGGCAATTGGAGCATCGTTTACTGGCAAAACATTTAATCTTACTAATGCCTGATCGGTCGCACCATTTTCGTCTTTAATAGTATAAGTGAAACTATCTTCACCATTAAAATTTTCTTTTGGGCTATAGATAATATTACTCCCTACTAAAAATACAGTACCACCACCTGTAGAATTTGGACTTACTGCTGATACAAGCAATTTACTTTTATTTTCATCGATATCGTTAATAAGTAAACTTTCAGTAGGAATAACAACATTAGAGCTATCTTCTTTTATATCACCCAGATTTAAATTTATTAAAAAATCATCATGGGCTACTGGCGGATCGTTTACACCCTTTATTTCTATTGTAACCAGTCCAGTAATTCTTATCCCCTGATTATCAACGAATGAATATTTAAAATGTGCGTCGCCATTATAATTAGCCTCGGGGGTAAAAATGATTTTATTACCAGACATGCTCACATCACCTTTGTCGACATCAAAAATTTTATCTACGGCTAATTTGTCTATAGTTATACTAGATTCTGCGTCGTCTAAAAGGTCTTTGGGAAGAATTTCTAAGCTAGTATCTTCAAGGGTAGATAACTTAATGTCTTTATTATTTATAGCAGATGCTGCCGAAACATGAGCACAACTTATTATAAATACTGTCATGAACAGTAAAAGTAAGCTGATAAAATTTTTTAATAGTCGATTGGTCGCCATAGTTTACTCCCACGCTATTATAAAGATAGTTAACTTTTTAACTAGCGTCAAATCTTGTTTAAAACCAATAGATTAAACCATATAGATTATATTGACTTTTGACTTAGCTTATGAGAATATGTTTGCAATCAAACACATGCTTAACTTACCAAGAGGCGTTATAATGAAGTTACCAATAGTTGTTAATTCTGGATCTTGCTCTTATATATTTGAAATTGAATTAGAAAAACCATATACACGTAATTTTTGGATAGCTGTAGCTGAATACACAGGGATCTCAGCAGATTATTTAAGACATTATCCCTACACTGCTAGTTTTTATACCAGTGGCGATGAGATAAAACCAGTCCAGGTACCTAATCCTCTTGAGAAATTAGAAGAGGGGGACTACGTGGACTTTAAGTGCGCTGATTTCTTCTATCGAGCTATTATAATGGGTAAAGCTCAAGCTGCTTTAGATTGCATAGCTAGCGGCGGTGTTAATATGGCCATGAAGTATGTTGATCCTAGATATAGAAAAGCTTGCAGTCCTCTAGAATTAGCTATATATAACTCAGAATTACCTTATATGAGTCAACTTGGCAACCCTGGGACTCAGAACTATGCAGCAATAGTGCACGCTCTATTTAGTGTAACTGAGTCTAAAATGTTAGACGTATTAAATAACTCTATAACTTTTGAAAATCATCGGAGTACTCCACTTCTTGCAGCCATAGTGCTCGCTAACAGATATCCAACATCTCTCGCGGTATTAATAGCTTTAATAGAAAAAATACCTGAAGCAATCTTAACTAAATATTTATCTCACGTCCTAAGTGCGATCAGCATAATGAAAGAACAAACCAAAGAAGAGGTAGTGAGCGCAATTGAAAGAAGAAGGGATTTCACGCACGTAAGACTATTACAAATTAGAAGTGAAGTCAGCTTAGACTTGCTTGCAGCTGCACCTGTTGCTGAGCGACCCACGCCATAGTCTAGTCAGAGACTGGTAATAATAGCTGGTATTGTATTAATTTGACACAACTAGATAAAAGTGCCAGAATACTAAGTAACTTATCAAGCTATTATACCAGATTTTATCATCATGACTACTTTTGCTGTCTGCCTTATAGATCTTCAACGAGACTTTTGTGATTATTGGCAAGGAGCTTTAAATGTCAGCGGGACTGATTTGAACTATATCAATCAAGTTAAAAACTTCACAAATTACTTGAGACTAAAAAATTATCAAATTATTTTTACTGCTGATGAGCATCCAGAAGATAGCGAGACTTTTACTCAAAATATTTATTCAAAATTAATCGCTAGTCATAAATATATCGCCTCTCCAGAGATCACTGAAGATACGAAAAATTCTGTCGTCAAATGGCAAGATAAAAACACTCAAAGTTTTTTTTATACATGGCCTAAACATTGCATTAAAAATACTGACGGCGCTAAATTAGTAATTGAACCAGCCCCAACTGATAAATATTTTACAAAAGGCGAGGAAATTGAAGCGTATTCTATAGTAGCTACTGCCCAAAGCCCTATCAGACACGAACGTATTTTTAACACTAGATTTCTCCAAGCTATAGAACCATTTGATACTATAATAGTATACGGTCTAGCTATAGACTTTTGTGTTCAAGATACTATTGCTGATCTTTTATCCCTGACTAAAAATGTAATCTTAGTCTACGATCTATGCAAAGGAATAGCACATAATGCTTTAGAAAGCTCTACTCTAAAGTTATCAAAGATAGCTGAAGCTCATAAAGTCAAATTTGAAAGTAAGTCTTATTGCGAAATATGACCATAAAAATTACATTATCTCATGATGCTAGTAAGGACTTTTTTCTGAATCAGTGTATTAGTTTTATGTAATTTTTATAACTTTCATAGCTTTTATAGCTTTTAGGGAGAAAGTTTGTTACAATACTTCCTTTGAGGTAACTTTAACAATTAAGACTATGCCAAATTTTACACTCTGTTACAGCTCCGGAGAAAGAGAGAAAGAATTAATAAGAAAAATTATCGTGGCAATAGCTCTTGCCCAGGGTTACGATCCTCGCAGAACTATTTTTTCAATATCTGAATTGCTTAAGTTTTTTAGAAAATTTAATTGCAGCGTTTGTGCCAACGGAGATTTAGCTACAACAGATGAAACTACAGAATTAAGTCTAACTAAATTATTTTTTCAATTTAAAGCAGCTTTTGAATCTTTATCTACAATAAAAACAATCGAGATATTTATCGATGCTAATAAGCAACAAACTCTCATGGCGTGTTATCAACAAGAGTTAGAAAATGGAAAGCAAGTAATCGTTAGACGTCGCTATAATCTTACATTCGAATACAATTACAAACTTTTAACAGATTACCTGATAGAGAAAGTTACGTCTTCGCACTCGCTCTACAGTCTACTAAGATCTCAACTACTAAGCTCCCCTGTCCCTCCTCCAACTCCAACCTCTGATATCTCTGCCGTGGAATTACCTTCTATAACTAGTCATGTAATCAGTCGTTCTAGATCAGCGCGCATATAAACCATACTAGGCCTCTTTCGACACTCCCTGCCCTGCAGGCAAAAAAAACCCGTAAGTTATGATTAATAAAAAATAACTTACGGGTTTTTTATATATCTAAAAGCTTGGCAGTGTCCTACTTTCACATGGGTAATCCACACTATCATCGGCGCTAAACCGTTTCAC
>JAGOUU010000073.1 GCA_018061105.1 Gammaproteobacteria bacterium | reverse complement strand
GATTATTCATCAATTATGGAACTTTAGCTGGAGTATGACGGAACTATTCCGCGAAGTGGGTACTATTCGTCAAGCGTAAGTATTAATTGCTCATCCATTTGATATAGTCGATGCTCCTGATGCCAAAGAGCTTGTCGTAAAACAAGGCAAAATAGAATTTAAAAATGTTACGTTCCATTATAACAAGGGGACTAAAATTTTTAATAACAAAAATATTATTATCTATCCAGGCGAACGAGTCGGCTTAGTAGGTTTCTCTGGTAGCGGTAAAAGTTCTTTTGTAAATTTGATTTTAAGATTTTTTGATGTCAAATCGGGGGTGATCACTATAGATGATCAAAATATTGCTGAAGTGACTCAAGAAAGTTTGCGTCATAATATTTCAATGATCCCGCAAGATACGACATTATTCCATCGGACAGTCTTCGAAAATATTAAATATGGTAACCAAAATGCTACTTATGAGCAAGTGATGGAGGCTTCGCAAAAAGCTCATTGCCATGATTTTGTGATGAAATTACCTGATGGCTATAATACTATTGTAGGTGATAGGGGTGCACGTTTATCTGGTGGTCAGCGTCAACGAATCGCTATTGCGCGTGCCATGTTAGAAAATGTACCTATTTTAATTCTTGATGAAGCGACGTCTGCCTTAGACTCTATGACAGAAAAATTAATTCAAGAAAGTCTTGCATTATTAATGCAGGATCGCACAACCATAGTTATTGCACACAGATTATCTACTTTATTGCACATGGATCGAATCTTGGTCTTTGATAGCGGTAAAATTGTTGAAGATGGTAATCATGAAGATTTGTTAAAATTAAATGGACATTATGCAAAATTATGGCAGAGCCAGGTTGGCGGCTTTTTGCAAGACACTTCGAATTATGAAGAATTATAATAATTAGCAACGCTGCATATAAATTATTGTTGACAATGATTTCAACTAGTTGATAATACCGCATTAAATAATAACAGTAATAATAAATATTTAATGCATAATATAATAATTCTATTCGCTATTTTATTTTTTAGTAATACTTTTTTTGCAACTTCTAGTAATATCGATTCTCAAGATCCAATTCTTAGTGAAATAATACCGCAATCAGATATTTATAATCATCAAAAATTAACACCTAGCCCGAATGAGCATGTTGATTTGTTTTCTGGAACATTAAAATTACATTATACAGATTTTTCAGCGCCTGTTGCTCCTGGATTAAATTTAGAATTCAATCGTGCATACTCTTCTGGTAATTATGGCAATGATGTATTTGATTATCACAGACATTATGATCAGCAAACAGTTTCACAATTATGGAATTTTCAAAGCGATTATATTCGCGTTGACAGAGGGCATTGCAAAGAAAAAGTCATTAATAATATGTGTAAGCCGGTTTATATAAGCTCTAAAGGCGAAAAAATAGTTTTATATGCTGATAAAGATAATGTAAACAAATTTCGTACGATAAATAATTGGCGTGGTGAAATAGCAAATGGTATCTATGTGTTAACTGCACCCAATGGCTTTAAATATTATTTTGGTTATTATTGGAAATTAGCTAACAGCCACCGTTATAATCTTACTAAAATTGAAACACCCACTGGTCAGTATATTACTTATTATTACGATAAAGCATTACTAAGTGAGATTAGAACAAGCAACCCAGGACAAGTATTAAAAATTCTTAATAAAGAATATCATATTAAAAAAATATCTTATGGGACAAAAACGCATTTCTATGTCCCAGATAGTTTATATTTTAACGGTCAAAAAGTTGCACAATACGGCTACGCTTTTCTTTATAAAGATGATCAATTAATTTTGACTCGTGCTGATTTAACTGGCGGCAAGTATTGGATATACAACTATGGCATAATGTATGTTCCTATGAGGCAGGAATATCTGCTTGGAGTTAAAGATAATAGCTCCGCTACTAAATATAGCTATAACCTAGATATGGAATTGCGAATTGCTCGTACGGCTTACGCAACTCGTTTAATAGGCATCAATCGCCAAGAAACTAATGGTGAATCCGGTGATTGGTCTATAGGCTTTGCCCCAGGCGGTTTATACGATGGGGTAAGAACAAAAGTTGTAACTGTTAAGAATAATTATTTTACGACAATCAATAAATATTTTGCTCATCAAAATAACAACGTCTGGCGAGCGGGTTATATTATAAATAATACTATTTATAAAAATAATGTAATAAACGACAATAATATTCTGCAAAAAACTGATTATCAATGGCAGAAGGCTTTTCATAATCAATATCAAAATAAATTAGTTATACATTACCCTCACGAAAATAAAAAACACGAATCTGATAAAATTGACAGCCAAACTTATCGGGCACAGATAGCTAGTATTCAGCTAAAGCGTGACAACGATCTGTATAAAACAGAATATTTTGATTACGATGACTATGACAATCCAGCTCGTATAATTCAAAGCAACAAAGATCAATCTCGAGAAATTAGATCGGAGTTTTTAAATATAATAGACAAAAATATTTTAGGTCTAAGAACAAGTACAGCTATTAATAATAAAATTATTGAAAAAAGAGAATTTGATAATTTTGGTAATATGATTTATTCGAGTATTTTCAACAAAAATTATACTTTTACCTATGATCAAGGTTTATTAAGTAGTAAGACAGATAATCTGGGTAATACAGTTTTATTTAATAATTATTATGCAGGTGTTGCTCAAGGTATAACTTATCCAGACGGCACCAAAGAAAATAAAACTATCACGCCCATTGGATTGCCAAGCAGTAAGACTAATGCAAGAGGATATATAACTGATTATAGTTATGATGTATTTGGTCAAATAGTGAAAGAAACCCCCGCGAGTGGATTGCCAAAAATATATTCTCATCTAGGTAATACAACGATTCTGTCTCATGGTAATTATAAAGAAGAAGTCATATCTAATAGCTATGATTTACCCGTGAAGCAAGTATTAGGCAGTAATAAAATTATTAATTCAAACTATGACGCCCTAGGTAGAAAAACATTTGAATCTAGCCCGTATACTCATAATCTAGGTAAATATTATAGCTATGATAGCTTAAATAGACTAATTTCAGAGTGTGCCAGTAAAGAAGATAAAGATAAAAGCAATTGTACGAAATATGATTATTTACCAAATAATACAACAGCAATTAATTACCCATCAGGGGAATATAAAATCATATCTAAAATAAGCTACGGGGAGCTCGATGGCAAAATAATTAATATCAACGACGGTGGCCGAGAGACAAGAATTGCCCGTGATCTTTTAGGTTATGTAACTTCTGTTACCCAGGGAAACACTACTAAAAATTATTATTATGATAAAGACTATAATTTAATTAAATATACTGAGCCTGAAACTGGAGCTACAGAATTTAATTATGACAAGATGGGTAATATGTTACAAAAACGTCAAAATACAAATATTACAGATTATGTCTATAATCAAAAAAACTATAAATTACAAAAAATAAAATATTCTGATAGCAGTCCTACTGTAGAATATAACTATGATGTAAATGGTAGCTTAACCAAGGCTAGCAAAGGCAAAATTATATGGGATTATAAATATGATGAACTTGATAGATTAATTACGGAAGAATTAACTGTAAATCAATCTTGTTTTGATAAAACTAATATAAACAAATCTAAAAATAAAGATTGTATACAGAAATTTTTGCTTGATTATTATTACAATCCTAAAGGCGATTTGGAAAAAATGGTTTATCCAGATGATTCTATTATCTTACTAGATCCAAATGAATACGGTGAAGCAACAAGGCTTGGTGATTATGTTACAAATATAAGCTATCATAACAATAGCCATTGGCAAAAACTTACTTATAATAATAAGATTTCTGCTAGCACTAGCGTAGATAGTTACAATAGAGTCAATCAATATAACTATGGCGCGATGCAGCTAAATTATCTGTATGATTTAGATAATAATTTATTAGCTTTAAATATGATTGATACAAAAGAGCAAGATTTTCATCATGCTTATAATTTTTCCTATGATAAAGCAGGCCGTATTAGTCATACTAAAATTAACAACGGTGAATTATCTTATAGTTACGATGACAATGACAACATTAAGTCTATACAAAGTAGTTTAAAAAGTAAGAATAATCAAAATAATTTGAGCCCAGTTTCAGGCAGTAGTTTATTGTTAGACTATTCTGATATGCAGTTACGAAGTATTACAGTCAATACTCCCGGTGCAGCAGGTTTAACAGGCATTACTAGTCAAAAGCTAGCTTATGGCTACGACAATATGGGAAATATTAAAGCGGATAGTTACAATAAATATATCTACGGCGTAGACAATAATTTACAAGCAACTACTGGCCAACATTATGGTAATTATGAGTATGATTACAATCAGCAGCGAATTCTGCAGGAGAATAAGACAATCTATGGCGATAGCCAAACAATAACTTTTTACAATAAAGCAGGACTAGCTCTCTATGAATATAATCTGGCAGAGCAAAAAGGCAGTAAGTATTTATATTTAGATAATCAGCGTGTGGCAAAAGTAGATCATAATGACGAAGTAAGCTTTTATTTTAATGATGCTCAAGGAAGCCCAATTGCACAAGTGGATAAAGCTGGTACAATCCTATGGCGAGAGGCTTATTTACCTTTTGGAGTAAAATTGCTAAATACATCAGGCAGCACTGGTAATAAATTTGGTTATGTAGGTAAAGAAGTAGATAGCAATGGATTAGGGTATTTTGGTGCTCGTTACTATAATCCTACTTCTGGTAGATTTATGTCACCTGATCCGGCGGCGGTGGAGCCTGAGAATCCGTTTTCGTTTAATAGATATTCTTATGGAAATAATAATCCGTATAAATATGTTGATCGGGATGGGAGGAATCCTATGGTTATCTTAGCAACCCAAGCTTCAATCGGAGGTATGGTCGGATTGAGTGGTGCCTTACTTGCTGGAGAGAGAGACACACAAAATTTAATAAGCGCTACAGCACTGGGAGCAGTATCTGGGCTTACTTTGTCACTAAAGACCGGGACAATAGCTAAAACAGCTATTACAGCCGGTTGGGGTAGTGTAGCTGGAGATATTGCATTAAAAGAGCTAACAGGAGAACAAATTAGCCCAACTTCTCTTATTTCTTCTTTTTGTTGGGGTGCAGTTGGTGGGGCAATTGGTCACAAAATTGCATACACAAAAGTTCCAGTTAGAAATTTACCAGCTTCAAATGGAACAATTAGTCCTTTCACTAAAACAATCAGAGAGATGAAGTATCCTAGCTCAGAATATAATGATGCACCTCGCAGATTGATGTATGAATCAGTATTTGGTCCTACATTAGGGCTTGCAGCTGAGCATACTAGCCTCTATGCATGGAATAGAATGTATAACTAAAAATTATGATAAATAAAATTTTTAATTCAAATTCAAAAACATCGGCAAAATTTGTACATCCTGGAGATACTGTAATTTATGTAATAATATTTTTATATATGGCAAGTTTTAAATCTTGTTTATATATTGCATATAGTTACATGAGATTAACACCACATCGTGAATTACAAAGCAATTGGGAAATTTTTCAATTTATTTTATGTGTTATTTTCGTAAACATAGTGCTGATTCCTATAATTTATTATATTTCAGTAATACTCGTAAAAATTTTGCGAAAAATACGAGCCCTATTTAAATAATATTCTGTAATTTTGTAAAATAAGGTCAATATGATAACCCCTATTCTCAACTTCCTAATCTACTTCTTGTCTGCCATAACCTGCAGTCTGATCTTTATTGTTATCTATGATTGGGTAACCCCATACCATGAAGTACAATTAATTCGAAAAGGCAATCTTTCTGCCGTAATAAGTCTCGGTGGTGCTTTAATAGGCTTTATTTTGCCGTTGGCAAGCGTCATACGCTCAAGCATTGATTTGTTAGACTTAACTTTGTGGGCATTAGTTGCGTTATTAGTGCAAATCTCTATGCATTTATTAATTCGTGTTTTTATTCCAGACTTAAAGAAATTTATTGATCAAGATATACCAGCGCCAGCTTTATGGCATAGTTTTTGTGCTATAAGCATAGGTTTAATAAATGCTGCATGTATGAGCTAGATTAATGAAAAATATGAAATCACCACGTATTGCTTTACTGGGTGGTGCGGGTATTGTTTTGGCCGTTTTGCATTTAACGGGGATAAAAATAGGCAGATGTCAATGGAAAATCTATAAAACTTATAAAGATTGTATTACTGTCAATAACCAGACAGACTGTGAACTACAAGATTCACAATGGACAGCTTATGTTTGTCCAAAAAATTATAAGCGCAAAAAATATGAAAGATTTACAAAGGCGTTCTCTCGAAGAGGCGGCTTTGGAGCAAGATTTCGATTTTCTGGTGGCTCATGAAAAGGCTATCAATTAAACCACGGGAAAAGTGGCAAGATACAGTATCAAATTTAGGATTAACTTATCATTCAGATGATAATAAACCATATTGGGATGAGTCTGTCTGTTATAGTTTTGAAGAGTCGGAAATAGCCTATATAGAGAAATCTGCTAATCGATTGCATCAATTGTGTTTAGAAGCTGTTGATTATATTATTGCTAAAAAATGCTATGATAAGTTTAATCTTCCAGAATCAGCAATATCTCTAATAGAATCAAGCTGGCAAGCAGATAAATTTTATCTCTACGGTAGATTTGATTTCTTATATGATCAAAATAACCGACTGAAATTGTTGGAATATAATGCTGATACACCAACTGCGTTATACGAAGCTTCTGTTGTTCAATGGCAATGGTTATCTGAGTGTTACCCAGAACAAGATCAATTTAATTTTATTCACGAGCAATTAATATTGCAGTGGAAAAAATTGAAAACGCATTCTCATGATATGCATTTTGTTTGTGTCACAGATTCAGAAGAAGATTTACTGACAACAGAGTATTTGTCAGATTTGTTTTTACAGGCCAAAAAAACTATTAGTAATATTAATATAAATGTGCTCGATGTATCTTCGATAGGCTGGAACGGTTATGGGTTTACTGATTTAAATAATCATTATATTAAGATGTTGTTTAAATTGTATCCTTGGGAGTGGTTAGTGCATGAAGAGTTTTCTCAATATATAGATTTAAAAACTACTCAATGGATAGAGCCGCCATGGAAAATGTTATTGTCGAATAAGGCTTTGTTGCCTATACTATGGAAACTGTTCCCGGGGCATGAGAATTTATTGCCTGCTTATGATTCGCTAAGTGAGGCTGTACATAAAAATGGTAATAATAAAATTGTAAAAAAACCTATTTTTGGGCGGGAAGGTGCAAATATAAGCATTATAGATCCAAGTAGCAATAAAATTATATTAGAAGAGCCGGGTCCGTATGACAAAGATGGTTTTATTTATCAGCATTATTGTAGTTGTAATTACGAAGAATATTATCCCATATTGGGTGTTTGGATGGTAGGTGACGTTGCAGCAGGTATGGGGGTTCGAGAGAGTAACCAAGCGATTACTACAAATATGAGTAGATTTGTTCCTCACTATTCTAAAGTGTAAAGTGTAAAGGGTTAGTTAACAGCTAGTTGAAACTTAATTATACTTGTGTATAATTGGTTATTATGAATAAGTTGTACACAATAAGCCAAGCAGCAACCCATTATGGTGTCTCATCATCCACCTTGAGAAGATGGGAGCGTGAAGGCAAGCTAATACCAGATAGGACAAAAGGAAAACAACGAAGATATAAACTAGTAGACGAATGTAAATCTAAACTCCAAGTAGCACCAGATAAAAAAGTTACTGTAGCCTATGCTAGAGTTAGTAGTCACGATCAAAAA
>JAGOUU010000072.1 GCA_018061105.1 Gammaproteobacteria bacterium | reverse complement strand
TTTTTGTACTATTAGCTTACTATTGCTATTATTATTGAATAATTTATCTTTTAGAAATCAAATTAAATTTAATAACGTTACTAAATTTATTGCTTTTTTAAGTCTATTAGCAGTTTGCGGACAAATTATTTTAGGCGGTTGGACCAGCGCTAATTACGCTGCTATTCCATGTTTAGACTTTCCTGCTTGTAATGGCCAGTATTTTCCTACAGCTGGCACTTTAGATGCCATGAATCCCGTTTTATTTAATAAAAGTTATTATATTTTTAACAACTTCGAAGGTGGAGTGTTAGATTACAATATGCGGGTGACAATCCAATTATTTCACCGCTGGGGCGCTTTAATATTCTCTTGTTTACTATTAATAACTATTGGAATACTAAAAACTTATAAAAATACTGAAGTTAATTCTAAATACTATAGTAACTTTGCGAATTGGTTATTATTGTTATTAATTATTCAAATCAGTCTGGGGATTATAAACGTAAAATATGCCCTGCCTTTAATAACTGCAGTAGGTCATAATGCTATCGCCTGCTTACTGTTATTAAGCTTAATTACTCTAAATTATAAAATACATTCTAAAAAAATTATTTAATAAATTATGTTGTCCACTTTTTCCCAAATACCATGGCAAGACTATCTTACTTTAACTAAACCTAGAGTAGTGTTATTAATGCTATTAACGGCTTTAATAGGCATGCAATTAGCCTGTGAGCATTATATACCTTTTGCTACTTTAGTATTTGCCAATATTGGCATAGCATTGGCTTCTGCTTCGGCTGCCGTTATAAACCAATGCGTTGATCGCCATATTGATGCAAAAATGCAGCGAACTGCTCATCGCCCCCTAGTTTCAGGGAATATTACTATTCATCAAGCACTAGTTTTTGCTTTTGTATTAGGCAGCATTGGCTTAAGTTTATTATATTTTTTTATTAATACTATTACGGCTTGGCTTACTTTCGTAACATTAATAGGCTACGCTGTATTTTATACCATGTTTTTAAAGACAGCCACCCCGCAGAATATTGTCATTGGAGGTGCCGCTGGAGCCGCCCCACCTATGCTTGGCTGGGTTGCTGTAACAGGACATTTAGACCCTCAAGCTTTATTATTAATGCTGATTATCTATGTTTGGACACCCCCACATTTTTGGGCATTGGCTATTCATCGCTGTGAAGAATATAAAAAAGCCAAGATCCCCATGCTGCCAGTTACTCATGGTATTAGATATACTAAATTGAATATTTTGTTATACAGTATTTTATTATATCTGTGCTGTTGGTTACCTTATTTAGTACAAATGAGTGGATTATTTTATCTTATTAGCTCTAACATTTTAAATATTATAATGATTTACTATAGTATTAAATTGTTACAAGACAAAAATGATAAAACACCATGGGCAATTAAGACTTTCAATTACAGTATTGCGTATTTAATGCTATTGTTTTTTTCTTTGTTAATCGATCATTGGTGGTTTATACTGATCTAAATAAATTTAAATAAACTATAAATCAATATATATATTATATGAAAAAAGGTTTCTATACTGTTTTATTATTTGTTTTAATATTTATTTCTGCAAATTATGTTTATTTAAATTACTCTAAATGGCAACATAAAGTCCAGCCGGTTAATATTAGCGGGACTGTTTTTCCAAAGCCAAGAAACGTGCCTGCTTTTAATTTTAAAGATGGCGCTGCAAATAATTTTGATGATACAAAATTAATTAAAAAATGGTCCGTTTTATTTTTTGGCTATACTCGTTGCCCGGATGTCTGCCCCACTACTTTAACTGCGTTAAATAAAATGTACAAAAAATTAGAAGACTTACCTAGAAGAAAACGCCCTCAAGTTATTTTTATTTCTATTGATTCCGAGCACGATGTAGCAGACTATCCTGATAGATATTCTAAAAACTTTAACAAACATTTTATAGGCTTATCTGGTAATGCTGCCCAAGTAGAAATGCTTTCTAAAAACTTAGGCGTGGTCAGTCAAAAAATACCTATAGGATCTATAGGATCTGCAGAACAAGAGAGCTACATTTTTGATCATAGTAGTACTTTGTATATCATTAACCCAAAAGGCCAAGTTCAAGCTATTTTATCTGCACCACATGATCCTGAACAACTAGCTCGTGATTATAGAGCAGTTATTAACAAATATTCTTAAATATTCTTAATATATATTTAAATTTATTAAAAAATATAAATAAAAAACACAATATGGACATTTCACAAACATTAACTCTATCTGTCGTACAAGGGATTACCGAGTTCTTACCTGTATCCAGCTCTGCGCATCTTGTTTTAATTACTAAATTATTCGCTTGGCCAGAACAAGGAATAGATTTTGATATAATTTTACATGTTGGAACTTTAATCGCTGTTTTGTTGTATTTTCGAAAAGAATTGATAAAATTATTAAATCCATTTTATAATTTAACCCACAAAATTATTCTTGCTACTCTACCAGTCTGTTTTGCTGGTTTAATATTTAAAGACTATATAGAATTGTATCTTCGTAAAAATAATATAGCCTTGGTAATAGCCTTTAGCACTATATTTTTTGGATTATTACTCGGCTTTGCTCAATCGAAAGAACGCAACAATATTCACAATTTTCATAATATAACTTACTGGCAAAGTTTTTTAATTGGCTGTGCTCAATGCTTTGCTTTAATCCCAGGAGCTTCCCGTCTGGGCTTAACCATGACTATGGCCATGTTACTAGGCGTCAATCGTAAAGCTGCAGCTGAGTTTTCTTTTTTATTGTCTATACCCGTCATAAGCTTATCTGGTCTTAAAGTAGCTTATGAGCTAACCCGTAATCCGGCTTTGATGACAGCTGGGGTAACTAATTATTTATTAGGCTTAGTTGCAGCAGCTTTAGTAGCTGTAGTTAGTATGAACTTGTTTATGAAGTTACTCAATAAAATTGGGATATTACCATTTGTTGTCTACAGATTAATTTTAGGTAGTGTAATTTTGGGATGTCTAATACTAAATTATAAAATGTGATTTAATTTACAGATCTCACATAAACTCGAAAAAGTTTATGTGAGATCTTCAGGCTGCATTTTTTACAGCGATGGGCGTTGAGATCTCTCACCAGGCGCTGATGGTGGTAGTATCAATTCAAACTCATTCTCCTCTTTCTCTGTCGCAACATTCCCGCTTCTTTTTACTCGCGCTTGTACGAAACATGGTTCCGGCCAACCACTAGCAGAAAAGGGATTTTCTCTAGCTGAGACTCGGCTCCTTTCATCTTCTTGTAATCTCTTACGCCTTAGATCTATTAACCTATTTGAAGCACTCAATATACGACTAGTAATTTCAGGATCTTCTCCATAATGATCACCTAAGGCAGTCACAACGTCACTCAAGAAAGAATGTGAGCATGTAGCAGTAAACACTATGAGATTCTCTGGTGCCATTATAGTCGCTACTGCTGTCATAGCTGTTTGTTTTATACCAACCACTGAGGCTTCAGCCACTGCAGTGCGTACAGCTAAAACCAGAGCTTCCATGTGATACATAGATCGAATCGCTGCAATAGGCAATCTTTCTAACTGACAAGAAAAACCCATATTAGGCTCAATTTGCGGTCGATGAGCGCTCACGTGTGCATAAGCATCGGCAAAACTCATATCTTGAAACATCAAATATGCAATGACAAAAGAAGCCGATCGACTAATCCCCATGGCACAATTAACAAATACTTGTTGACCATTTCTAAAAGCACGATCTATCAAAGGTACTATATGCAAAATGTGTGGAACTATATTTGTTTCTGTTGTATCTAGAATGTCAACTCTTACCATCTCAACTGTCACATGTGCCGGAATCCGAGGTGGTCTTGCTCTTGCCGCAAAAGAAGATGCATCAATAACTAACACTGTCTCAGGATCACCAGTAAATATTGCTGTAGCCCCTACACCAGCGTAATCGCTTAAATGAATTACCCTATCTGTCCCTGGCACTGGGATCACGCTAGATGGTTTCTTTTCAGCTTTACCACCGCCGCCGTCAGCGGCCGCCACAGGCATTAAAGATGCTCCTCCCCACCACCCAAAACCATCTGGTGGTGGTACCCCAATATCTGTTAGAGATGGAGCAGGTGCGCCATCGCCAAGCGCAGACGCAGCAAGACTATGGGCTGGGAATGCAGCTGGCCTAAATAAAAAAGTAGGTAGTAATGGTCTCAACGCCGGTGCAGTTTTTGTCACATCATCACTAGGTGTACTCATAATATTTCCTCAGTTGAAAATTAAGAGCCAACTGTACACAAATATTGTATAATTATCAATGAAAATTTGTTTCTTATGTAACTTTTTCTGGCTTATGGGCTTACAACAGACCGGCAAGACAGCTACCTATATAGTTAACATATTATAGTTAAAATACTGGAAGCTGCTGCCCATCTCCCATCTCCATCTGCTAGTCATCGTCACTATTACCAGGCAGACTGTAATCACAAGTTTCAAGCGCTGTGGTTAAGGTTAGCTGTAGCTTATTTATCAATTGACTAATATTGCTATTAAAAGCACTTTTTGTCATAAAAACTATAACATCACCCTGTTTGGTCTCTGTTGCTAAATTATCAATAAGTTCTTCGCTGTTTTTATATAAATAACCTTGTTTATTTGTCAACTTAAATTTTTCTAAAAGCTCTGCACAATCCCAACCCATACCCGAGTCTTGGTAAAAATAGACTGTATCAGCTAATTCTAAAGCCTGTAAGAAGTCCTGATCACTATGCACTTTAGTTCGCATACTGTAGGAAGAAAAGTCTAAGATTACTGCAAGTTTTTTATAAATATTATTATTGATATATCTATTTCTTAAACCCATTAGTGTAGTCTTGATAGCTGTAGGATGATGCGCAAAATCATCAAAAATTAAGATATGATCTATTTCACCTTTCTTTTCTAATCTTCTGGCCACGCCTTTAAAATCGCATAATGCTTTTATAGCATCAGGCATTTCTATACCTATGCTATGAGCCGCAAGAATAGCCGCTAACGCATTATTAAGATTATGTTGACCTAAGAGATTATAATCAACAGTACCCTGATAGCTTTTATTATAATAACAATCAAAGATATTACCTGCTTGGTTTTTCAAAATAGCGCTGATAAAATTATCAGAATTAAAGTATTTAATATTTAAATCAGTTTTACCACCCACGCCATATTTATAAATATATTCTGTACTACCCGTTAATTTATTTTGTAATTCTATGGGTGCTATTATATGGCCATTATTTTTTGGTACTGTTCTCAATAAATAACCAAACTGCTGTTCTATTGATTGGATATTGGGGTAGATATCAGCATGATCGTATTCTATGTTGTTTATTATTAAAGTATTTGGAAAATAATGTAAAAACTTCGGTCTTTTATCAAAAAAAGCTGTATCATACTCATCAGCCTCAATGACAAAATATTTGCTGTCCGTGTATCTAGCCGTTGAGTTAAAATTATTGGCTAAACCGCCTATCAGAAAAGACGGGTTTAAATTATTATACTCAAGAATCCAAGATAACATACTAGACGTAGTGGTTTTACCATGAGTACCGCTAACAGCCAACACCCATTTGTGCTGTAAAATATTTTCAGCTAGCCAAGCTGGACCTGATTTAAATAATAATTTATATTCTAAAATATATTCTATACAGTAATTACCCCTAGATAAGGCATTACCAATTATTACGCAGTCAGCTTTATTCAAATAGTCTATGTTTTCTGGGTTATCATAGCCTTCAAGACAGTGTATATTTTCAGCTGCTAAAACGTCGCTCATAGGCGGATAAATTTTATAATCAGTACCTGTAACTTTATAGCCTAATTGTTTCGCTAAGATAGCCAAACCGGTCATAAAAGTGCCAGCGATACCTAAAATATGGATATGGGGTTTATTTGTAGTCATTTTCATTTTCATTATTAATATAACATTAGTTTCGTGTGCTGTGTACTTCAGTCTATTTAATATAGTAACAGCAGATCCGCTATGCTACAATAAATCTGGTTTGGAGGTAATGATCTTGATTTACACTTGGGTTTCTAAGCTTAAAAATATTTCTGTTTTTTTATCTATTTTATTGTATCTATTGAGCTCGCCCTGCGTTCTTAGCTTAACTATTGATGAGTACTTATCTCAGGTCAAAACTAACAACGACGATTATAAATCTGCCCAGCTTTCAACTCAATCTGGCTTTGATCGCTCAAATGAAGGGTTCCTTAGCTTATCACCTAATTTAATAAGCAGTGCAAATTATCTTATGGATAACCAAAATGGTTTTAATCGACACAGCTCCGGCAGTAAGACTGTCAATGAGGATCTGAGAGTAGGCATTGCAAAAAAATTCAGCACAGGGACTAATATAAAAGCGGAGTACAATACAAGTTATACAGAAACTTTTTATACAAATACCCCAAACAATAAAGATACTAAATCTTGGTATACCAGACCCATTATTGGGATTCAACAATCTTTATTAAGAAACTGGTTAGGCAGTGAAACACAGGCTCTTATAGATTTAAAGAATGCTCAAGCTAAAGCCCAAGGGCATATGAGCGAATTCAACCGAAAAAAATTATTGGCAGATGCTGAAACAGTGTATTGGGACTTGGCTACAGTGGTTGCAAATGTCCAGATAAAACAAGACTCAGTTCAACGATCACAACGATTAGTAAAATGGGCACAAAGACGCTCAAAATCTGGCCTAGGCAATGATTCTGATTACCTTCAGGCGAAATCAGCTCTTCAACAAAGAAAATTTGAACTAGAGGCTATTCTAGACTTTCAAAAATCTAAAGCAAGATTATTTAACTCTTATCGGACAATACTATCAGAAGACATCCCAGACAAACTAGAAAGTTTTGAAAATGCTAATATAGCTAATATTAAAATTAAAAGTACAGATAGCCTTTCTGCCCCAAATTCTCGAGAAGATCTCAAAGCGCAATATCAGAATTATTTATCTTCAAAAGCTCAGGCAGACATAGCAACAGAAAATATTCGCCCTGATCTAAACTTTAACTTACAGTATTTTCCGTCGGGACGAGATTATCATTATGCCCAGGCCACAAATGCGGTTTGGCGCGGTAGAAACCCCAATCTTACAGTAGGTTTAAATTTTTCTATACCCTTAGATCGAGGCTTAATAAAAGACTTAAACGGAGCGTATAAAGCCCAAACCCATGCAGCTAAACTTGCCTATACTAGAAAACAATTTGAGCTCACTAATGAATGGCAAAGGCTGTCTGAACAAATCACGCTTTTTAATAAACAATTAAAAATATCTAAAAGTCTGGTGACAACTCAGCTGAAAAAGCTACACAATGAAGAAGAGCTTCTAAAAAATGGACGCACTACCACTTTTCAGGTTCTACAATTTGAAGAAGATTATTTTAATGCCCAATCTCAATATTTGGACACTAAAAATAATCTGTTGAAGTTAACTACCATGAGCAAACTGTTTGATTGATAGCTACCCAATTATCCACGAAAAAGGCTACGAGCCACCCATCCTCCAAGGGATTCCGGATGGCGACCAAGCTCAGGGCTACCTTCTCCTGGCGTACCATAAGCAGAAGTCAGAGCTGACAATCCTCCTGGCGAAGAGTCAGGGGTTGCAACGGCGGCATTCAAAAGCCGACGCGGTGGACTGAGCATCCTTTGTTGGTGCTCACTCCGAGCATCTCTAGGAGCATCCGGCGAAGCAGCTGAACTAGGATGGGAGAAAACAAAAGTTGATCCTCCTTCCGACCCTGCGGATGTAGCCGGACAACCTCCATTGGGACAACCAGTTAACCAACTCGATGTCAAAGTAACCAGAGGGGGCGAATCTTCACACAAGCCAGATGATCTTGATTCGCCACGAGGAGTCGTGACACGCAAAGAGGGGGCTGGGAAACCACCAAGAGCTGAGAATAATAATGTGCCATGTGGTGGTAATGAAGCAAGTAAACCAGTAGCTGGAGAACTAACATCAATATCAAGCTCTTTTGTGATTCTACCCTCAGTTTCCTCTATAAACGAATCGATCTCAGTATCGAAATCTTCACCAAACATTATAACTTTTGTCAATTTGTCGATACCTTTTCCAGGCTCTTTTATCTTGTATGCAAATTGACGAAGATCCCCCTGGGCAAAGCTAAGATATTCTTTGGCACTAGCTAAACCACTTTTTGCTAAACTAATCCCGCGAACCATTTGCACCATCATATTGACTAGTAAAAACATGTTTTCATTTTGTCGATTCCAATCATTATCTATGATAGCTGAAATATATACAACCTTACCCACTATCAGATTACAATCCCCGTCAGCAGCAACAAATTGATCGTCTATCAAGCATAATACATCAGGACTTACGCAAAACTCATACTAGCCAACTAAATTTATTTGAAATTTAAGAAAAAGATCTAGCTAAAAAAGGTTAAAAGATCACAAAAACGAAAATAAAAATTTGTTAAACTAGCGATAATAA
>JAGOUU010000071.1 GCA_018061105.1 Gammaproteobacteria bacterium | reverse complement strand
AGTTAACATTTATACCTCCATAATTATTATAAAGATATTTTGCCTGAATTATTTTAAATGGAAAGGTGGGTTTAATTGACGCTTACCCTAAATCATCATAAGCTTGTCTTATTAAATCACCGAATTGCGCAGCGTCATCCGCCGATAATTCTAATATTTTATGTAAGATCTGAATGCATACCATAGCTGAATATTTATTTTATATCATCAATTACATCCATGCAGATTTCAGGAAGTTCGCGTTCAAAACAGGATTTAATAATTGTAATCGATTGTTTGATATCGTCAGGCAATTCACTCGCTATATTAGAATCATTAGACCAAGAGGATCACGAGTTTCTTTATCCGGCCAACGTGAGTAAGCAAGCCATAAACCATCGGAAGCTTGACGAAGGCATGAGCCCAAAGAACCTCTATAATCTATAAAATATGAGGCAATTTTATGCCTATGTATTTTATATGCTAGCAAATTTAGTTTATAATTAATAGATTAAATCTTACTTTGTATAAATTATATTTTTTAAGGCCTGATAATTCTCCATACAAAGTCTTGGCTAGGTTTATCAATTCCTATTTCTTCTAGCCTGCTTTGATTAATTCTCTCTTCGGTATTGGTGACTTCTTGATAAGCTCTTTTAGTTACGCCAGGGTTTTCTCTACTAAATTGAGTTGTAAATTCCATAACTTTTGGAACACATCCTGCCAATGAGACTGTTCTAAATAAACAAGTTAAAGGTGCTTTACGCAGTACCCCAATTGCATAATCAATTGCTATAATTTTTTTATCTTTATCACCCTCTTTTGAAGAAGGCTTTAGCATTGCTTTTTTTGCTAGATATAATTTTCGAATTGCTTCTTGAGCTCTATATTGATCTATTAAAACAGTACCAAGAAGCAGCGCTTGATGCGGTAAAGGTTTAGTTACATCTATACCGCGATGATCTTCGCAAAATTTTATGTGATCTGCTTTATACTTGTCTGGATTAGTTGGATTAACAACGTTTGGATCTTTGCGATAATTGAGCCAGGAGATAAGTCTTAATAATTGTTTTGCTGCAATGTAGCCAATTTCAGCAAATAAAAACCCAGGGAATAGCATGGTCGCAATTATAATAACAGATGAAATTAACATATTAATGCTAGCTAATAAATCAAAAAGTATAAAAACGTTAAACATTACTCCCAATGCTAGCCCCAGAAAGAAAAAAATAAACCCTGTTGCAAGTTTAATATTTTGTCGATGCTTATGCCAATTAGAGTATGTTGGTTTTTTTCCTGCTAAATCTGCACGAAGATGGTGAAAAAATTTGCCTGGGGCATATTTCATGGTTACTGAACGTAATAATGATGTAAAAATATAATGCAGCATGCTATTAAATGGTACTGGATATCAATTTAAACTATACTACACCTGATTGTATGTTTTGAAGCAGCTCTTTCGTCTACTTTCGCAACATTAATATCACTGCTTATTGTTGACATGCTTCACCTTATGAATTGCTATCTAAACTACCAAATTTTAGTATTTGCCTTATAGATCCCCTCATTTTCTGACTAAATATTTGAGAATAAATTTGAATGACTCAGGTATAACCGATTGATTTTCTTGGGAAAGGGGATCATCATGTATTTGCAATATTAACCATCTCACATGATAGGAGAGGCATACATGATGATCAAAACTATGGTACCAGCAAATACCAACCAAGTTAACACTTTTTTGACTACAAACCTTCAACCATATCTCCACGCAAAACGGCTGGCATCTTTAGGTGATGCAGTCTTAGGAACCATAACTAGTCAATCATTGCAACCATCTAAAATGGGTGATAGCCTTGCAGCTGCTAAAGGTCTGTTACCAAAACATACCCGCAAGCAAGTAGATAGATTAATTTCAAACAATGGAATTGATGTTGATATTTGCCAAGATAAACTTGCTCTGCTACTTATATCAAATAGGCAGCGTATTTATGTCGCTATGGACTGGACCGTGTTTGCTAAAGATGAGCAGATGACTATAACATTAAGATTGGTGACTACTCATGGAAGAGCAACACCTTTATTGTGGCGAACAGTCAGTGCTGTTGGATTAAAGGGAAATAAAAATAGTCATGTTTTTGCATTATTAGAAAAATTGCGGTCATTAGCTCTAGATAATTGTCAGGTCATAGTATTGGCAGATAGGGAATTTGGCACTCTTAATAATATGAAATAATATGAAGAAACTAAAAGAAGAATTAAAATTTGACTATATTTTACGGATAAAACGCAATTTTACTGTGACTGATAAACAAGGGATTAAAAAATTAGCTTATGAATGGCTTAATTTACAAGCACCAACCTGTATCGATGATGGAAAGATCAGAGTAGAAAATTATGCTGTTAAAAAAGTGGTTATTTGCAAAGAACCAGGCATGAAAGAAATGTGGTGCTTAGTCTGCAGCATTACCGATATTGCAACTCAAACAATTTTGACTCTATATGGTAAAAGATGGACCACGGAGTGCAGTTATAGAGATGAAAAAGATTTATATTTTGGTATGGGATTAAAAAAAGTAAGAGTCAAAAAAACTGCTCGTCGTCAAAGGCTATTATTAATAAGTGCAATTGTTATTATACTATTGACAGTATTGGGAGCGGCTAGTGAAGCAGCAGAGTTTGATAAATATTTTAAAGCCAATACCGTAAAACAGCGAACCCATTCCCTATTTGCTCAAGGCCGGCTAATTGTTAAGCTACTACCCACCATGGCCGATGACTGGAAATTAAGGCTGATGGCCAATTTTCTGGAGTATTCTCGGGGGCTAAAAGCCATATCAGTTGACCAGTTTGTGGTCTAAAATGAGGGGATTCCTAAGAACTCATTGATAAAATAAACAAGCTCAGTGTGGATATCATAAAAACTCATTATAACTACCTCTTGTGTAAGCATCCAGCCTTTAAAATAAGATTCAAATTAGAAACTCTCCAGTCGCCGCAAAGAAGCGGGATCTGATTTCTATAATACTCTTGTTAAGTTTTTACTCATAAGATTTAATAAGATTATTGTAATTCTATAACCAACACTCGAATAGGATTAGTTGTCATATTTTGATCGTTATGCAGTTCATTAGGGACATCTTTTTCTAAAAAATACGCTTTATTTTTTTCTAATTTTAGAAAATGAATCTCACCTTTATCATTAGTCACTTTTAATAACCCCTCACCCAGAGCTACAATTACTCTGTCTTTATCATGACGGTGCATTTTTAAAATTTTGTTTTTACCTGGAGCTATGATAGTTTCCCATACTGCAACTTTTTTGTTAACAAATTGGGGAATTCGTTTTGTAGAATTCGCAGCATTCTTTGTAAGCTCTTCAGCAAAACTTATAGGTGCATTAAATACAAAATAAACTAAAGCAAAATAAGACACTAGATTTTTAAGCATAATGTTTACCTGATTAAAATATTGTTGATGTTAACATAGCTTCTCTACGAATTCCCGTGGGCAACGGCATAGCATAAGATCCAAAAGAAACTCCGTAGTGAAATAATAAAGGCGAAGGCGTATGCACTGCTTCAACTACTGATCCATACATACATTCTACTAATGAATTGCTATTTATCTCTAGCCAATAAAATAAACGAAAAATTGATTTAGATCTATATAATTCTAGTGCTGGAACTAAATCTGTCTTAGGCATTTCTGAGATCATGTCACTCTCTTTAAAAAAAACTGATGCACCTACCCCTAACTCTCCATGTTCTACTGACATGCTTGATAAATTGTCTAATATGAAATTACAAACATTTTCTGTTTGTAATTTTTTAAAAAAATTTATTTTTTCAGCAGTCTTAAAAGCACGATCCTGGTTTATTTTGCTGTGCAAATCAGCATATAGGGCATATGTTATTCGTTGAAAAGTCTGACTTAATAAAATTATTTTTATATTATCTATAATACTTTGTATAAATCCAGAATTTATACTACTTGTTACAGCAAAAATGCTAGGTAAAGAATAAATAGGATAATTAATTCTTATAAAACCTGCGTCTAATCTAGTTTTTATTAAAAGATATCTTCCAGTATAGTCACCAGGAAGATGATCTATTGATTGCTTTAATAATTTAAGCTCGACTAGTATTTCTAAAAAAGAAAAGAAAACCACATACAAATCATGTTGTTGTTTTTTGCCTATTCTAAACGTTTGATAAAATTCAATGGCTTTTTGGTATTTTTTTTCTAACTTTTTTAAAAATAGTAATTTATAAGAAACAATAGCTGAGACAAAAGCAATTAAAAAATATCCAAGAAAATATATCCCTACAGCAACGCCCCGAAAAGCCTCACTATCCGG
The DNA here is from genome assembly GCA_018061105.1 of Gammaproteobacteria bacterium. Taxonomy (GTDB): domain Bacteria; phylum Pseudomonadota; class Gammaproteobacteria; order JAGOUU01; family JAGOUU01; genus JAGOUU01. The sequence goes on along the minus strand of JAGOUU010000071.1, from coordinate 4,224 downwards.
CTCTTCTGCATCTAATTTAGGATCTACTTTATAAAATATAGCTCGAATAAAGGGAGCAACTGCACCAACGAAGAGAAGTAGGCTTATCCATATTATAAAAATATTTAATCTTTTTTTGTAACTAACAGATTTACTAAAGATGTGTTTTTTAATAAATTTTGATAAACTTTCTGTAGGCGGCAAAGCAATATCAGGATTAACCTGATCTAATGCTTGCGAAAATGTCATCCCTGAGATATTAAACACAACAAAATAATCTATTAAATAAATTTAATATATTATACCGATTAATTTATAAATAAAAATCAAAATACACTTTATTAAATTTCACCTAATCTATCTTGAAGTCTTGCTGTCTGGAAGTACAAAGTTATTCGAGCGCCCATCCACCCTAAGCACCCACTGATTAATAATAACAGTATTATTTGACTAAAATTAAAACCACTAAGAACTACATTGCTTAACGCAGTGTATCCAAAATCATTAAGAATATAATACAATTTGTTAAATAATAAATTGGCTACTATATAGGCAATAAACCCCGCAAACAGCCCGTATAAAACTCCACCATAGAGATATGGCCTTCTTATATAAGCAAGAGTAGCACCCAATAAAGACGACAAAACCATCTCTTGTTGTTTATTCTCTAGCGTAAGTCTTATAGTATTGCTGATCACTAATAATATAGCCACTCCTAATACTAAAGAAAAAACATAGGCCACGTAAGAAAACATCTTAAAAATATTTATTAGTTTTTCTAAAAATGTGATATCTGCATCTGCTTTAACAACTCCGGCAATGCTATTACTTTTTGAGATTAGAGCTTTAATATTATCTAAATTACGGTATTGGCTTTTAAGAGCAACAACTAGGACTATAGGTAAAGGATTATTTTCCATATTATCGAGAACTTCTTCAATACCGAGAATTTTTTTAAGCTCCGCCATGCCTTGTTCTTTCGAAATAATATTAACCCGCTCAATTTCAGGCCATTGCGCTAAATTATTCTGAATTGTTATTGCCTGCTCAGGTGTCACTTTGCTGTTAAGATAAATACTATATTGATAGAAATCTTGCTGCCAGGTAGCTAAAACTAGGCTAGCATTCAAAATTATCAAATATAATAAAACGGGCAAAGCTAAAGCAATACCTAAAATTAACATGGTTAATAAATTTGCTATCGGAGCCTGTAGTAGGGCCCGCATGCTATCAAAATAGGCAATTTTATGATTAGTAGCCCATTTTGCTATGTTATTATTACTAAAATCATTTTTAATATTTTTCTTGCTAGATTTACTATTATTGCTCATATATAAGCTCTTGAGTTTCTTTTGCTGTATATTCTGTGTGTTCCGTATCTTCAATATTTATTAATTCACCGCCACAAATAGTAATAATTCTATATTGTAATCTGGCAATTAATGCTAAATCATGAGTGGCAATTAAAATACAAACCCCAACTTGTCGAAAAGCTTCAAACAGTTTCATAATTTCACTAGATAAAACAGGATCAAGATTCCCTGTAGGTTCGTCGGCTAATAATATTTTTGGCTTAGTAACTACTGCTCGTGCAATTCCAACGCGCTGTTGTTCACCTGTAGACAACATCAATGGATAACTTTTTTCTTTGTGAGACAAACTTACTTTATCTAAAGCTGCACGAACTAATCGGCGACGTTCTATTGTGTCTAAACCAGCAATAATTAATGGTAGTTCAATATTTTCAAAAACTGTTCTATTTGGCAATAAACAAGGGTTTTGGAAAATCATTCCAAGATTACGACGATAAAATGGCAACTGGCTTTTAGAAAGTTGGCCAATGTTATAATTGGCTACAATAAGATTACCTGCAGTGGGCATAGTCAAACCCATAATTAATCTTAACATTGTAGTCTTACCAGCCCCTGAATGACCAGTTATAAAAGACAACTCTCCACTTCGTAAAAAAAGATTAATATTAGACAGAGCTTTGGTCTCAAGGCCAGATCCTTGTGTACCGTATAATTTAGAGACATTCTCAAATTTTATCATATATTTTATTCTTACTCTTGATCACCAATCAAAGCATTAACAAAACTCTTACCGTCAAACTTTTGTAAATCCTCAATTCCTTCGCCTATGCCTATATATCTAATAGGTATATTTAGCTGCTTAGCAATTGCAAAAACGATTCCTCCTTTGGCTGTTCCATCTAGCTTGGTAATAACTATTCCTGTAACTTTTACCATTGTTAAAAATTGTTTAGCTTGTTGCAAAGCATTTTGCCCCATGCCTGCGTCTATTACTAACATAACTTCTTGCGGGACATTACTATCTTGTTTTTCTAATACTCTTTTTATTTTAGCAAGTTCTTGCATTAAATGTGACTGAGTGTGCAATCTTCCTGCTGTGTCAGCAATTAAAATGTCAATTTTTTTTGATTTTGCTGATTGATAAGCATCAAATATAACCGATGCACTATCCGCGCCTGTTTTCTGAGCGACCACGGGAACATTATTCCGCTCACCCCATGTAGTTAACTGCTCTATAGCTGCAGCACGAAAAGTATCACCAGCTGCCAGCATGACGCTATAGCCCTGAGCCTTAAATTGACTCGTCAACTTACCAATAGTCGTTGTTTTACCCGCCCCATTTACACCGACCATTAATATAACTACCGGACTGTTAATATTATTATTAATAATAGTACGAATATCCAATTCTCGCTCACAGGGAGCTAAGATAGCATTAAGTTTATTTTTAAGAGCAATTTTAAGACTATTGATATCTTGACTGTCTTTATATTTTATTTCTTTGGTTAATTCAGACAAAATCTCGCGAGTTAAGTCTATACCAACATCAGCTTGTAACAAATGCGCTTCCAATTCTTCCCAAAGCTCTTCATTGATAATAACTTTACCTGTGAAAAAACTGCTTACCCCTCCTAACCCACCAAATAATTGCTTACGAGTTTTTTCTAGCCCCGAATAGAGCTTACTAAAGAAGCCCCTTTTTTCGGTTTGAATATCTTGAGTGTCTTGAGTACTAAATATACTGGGTGTGCTATCTACTTGAATATTTAAATTAGACTTTTGATTTAATTCATTTTTTACGTTATCTTTATCTTTATTCCGTTGAAAGAATTTTAGCATCAACTGGCTCCTGAATTATTATTTCTTTCTAGTTTAACTAGTTTAATTAGTTTAATGTTGTTTTAATATTTTATTGAGAATATATATGCAAAATAAACGCTCTTTTTCGATGTTAGTCGGTTCATTAATAAGTATTGCTAGTGTAACTGGTGCCACTTCTTATGCTCTAGAGTTGAATACTCATGAAACCGTATTAAATAATGGCCTAAAAGTAATCGTTAAAGAAGATCATAGATCACCAGTAATTATTTCACAAATTTGGTACAGAGTAGGTTCAAGTTACGAAGCTAATGGCTATACCGGCCTCTCCCATATGTTAGAGCATATGATGTTTAAAGCAACTAAAAACTTAAAAGATGGTGAATTTACTGACATCATTGCACAAAAAGGTGGTCAGCAAAACGCTTTTACCTCGAATGATTACACTGGTTACTACCAAATGCTGGGTAATCAACATTTAGAAACCAGCTTTCAACTCGAATCTGAACGCATGCAAAACTTATTACTAGATCCAGCCGTCTTCAGTAAAGAACAGCAAGTCGTAGCCGAAGAACGTCGGATGCGTACTGAAGACGATCCCATAAGCAACACTCATGAACGATTAATGGCCGCTGCTTATATATCCAGCCCCTATCACCACCCGGTCATTGGCTGGCCTGATGACATACAAAATTATGATGTCAAAGATTTAAGATCCTGGTATGAATCTTGGTATGCACCCAACAACGCTATTATTGTTGTAGTAGGCGATGTCAAACCAGAAGAAGTTTTTGCTTCAGCTTGGAAGTATTTTGGCAATATTAAATCTAAACAATTGCCGGTTATCAAATCTAGAAAAGAAATGAAACCACTTGGTGAACGTAGTTTAACTATTAAACTTCCAGCAAAATTACCAGTTTTATTTATGGCCTATAATGTTCCAAGTTATAAAACTATTGCAAATAAAAAAGAATCCTATACTTTAGAGGTTATAAGCTCTATTTTAACTAGCGGCAATAGCTCAAGAATTACAAAACAATTAGAACGTCAGCAAGAACTCGTTATTTCAGCTAGTTCAAGTTATGACAGTTTTAATCTTTATGACGGCCTGTTT
>JAGOUU010000070.1 GCA_018061105.1 Gammaproteobacteria bacterium | reverse complement strand
GGCTAAAAAAATTAGCACTAGATGCAGGAACTACTATGTATCATTTAAAAAGCAATTTATTGAAGGAATATTTAATTCAGGAACTTAAATCACCGAGGCTTCAAATGAGTTTTGCGTAAGTCCTGATTCATTTTAGGTTCATATTATGTTAGTATTATGAACTAGAATTTTTAACAAATATTATTTTTTAGGAGACGATATCATGGGTAATTCGAGAACAGAGAAAAGGAGAAGACAAAGAGCAGCAAAAGTCTTAACCACAACAGCTACGACAGCAGCTGCTCCAGCTCCTAAGCCAAAAGCAAAAGCTCCAGCTCCTGAAGCAACAGTTCTAGCTCCAACAGCGGTAGAAACTCCAGTGCCAGCTGCAGAAGCCATAATCACAGCTCCAGCAGTAGCAGCTCACGTATCTACTCCAGGCTTCATTCCAACGGAAGGATATGATATCAGCGCTACCCTGCTAAATAGGATCTTTCCAGGCAGAAGGTTCTCCTCTTCTGTAGTTATTACTAGTGAATGCCTCCGCTATTTATTAGCATCACCCTATCCAAGAGAACAACTTACTGGAAATATTGCCCAGACGAGCGGCGAACGCAGAGTAAGAGTTACAGTATTGCCAGATGAGGCTGCGGCTACAGCCCTACAGCCAGCGGCAGCTCCAAAAGAACCAACAACTCCTTCAACACCAACTTACATGAAAGTAATTAAAATAGGCGCAATCATAGTTGGCGTAGCAGTAGTTGCAACAGCTATAGGTGTTGCAGCTTACTTCCTTGCCCCTGTTATAGCCCCTGTTGCTGTTATAGTTGGCGCTGCTATTGCAACTTCTGCTGTTGCCGCTAAAGCAGCTATAGTTTCTGCATTTGCTGCTACTATGGCTTTTGCAACAACTACAGCTATTCCGTTTATGGCTGCTGTTGCAGCTCAAGCTTTAAGCTTCTTTATGACTCACATAGTTGCTATAGGTTGCGCTGTGGCGGGTGCGGTAGCTGCTGCTGGAATAGGAGTGGGTGTTGCGGCTGTGGTGAGGGCTTGTAGAAAAGAAACAGCACCGACGCCAGTCGACGAATCTGTGGTAAGAACAAAGCACCCAAGGGAGCTCTCGCCTGCTGACGAAGGATTCGTGAGCACTTTGTTCAATACATCATTTAGACCTTCTTAATTTAAGCTCAAAAAAACATCTTCCAACCCGATTGGAAGATGTTTGATTTTCACTATCTCTTAAGTTCTTTATTCTAAGTTATTTCCAGTTAATACTCCCCTAAGCTTTAATTACTATAATAAATCATAAATTAAATACTTAGCGAGAAAATATATGGCTACACCACATGAATTTATCCCAATTGAACCTGGAGCACCCTCTGCTGTTGCAGCAATCTACAGCCCCCAGCCTCAAACCACCTCCAAAAGTCCCAGACTAAGAAAATTTCTTATAGGAGCGGCGATTGTTAGTGGCATACTTTTAGTAGCAGCAATTACAGCGGCAGTTTGTGTGTTTGTTCCTGGAACTGCGCCACTGGTACTATTAGGGTTGGGCACTATTGGTAAATATTTTATAATAGCTGTAGGAGCTGGTGCGGTTACAACCGGTTCAGTCCTAGCCATTGGTGTGGGCGCAGCTTTGTCTGCTTTGACCCTTGGCGGAATTGGTACGTGGATAGGCTTTAAAATAGCCAAATTATGCAAGGCTGTAGCTAGCGCCGTTAAAAGCGAGAAACCTATTATAGGAGCACCTTGCGCAGATGATCTTATTCTTGTAACAACAGGGATTTCTCACGGAAGAACACCACTGGCGGCAGCCACAGGCGCACCCATGATAACACCAGAGGCGCCCCAAGAGGGAATGCGCCCAACGCCTTAATCAAAAATAAACTCGTTATTTGCAATACATTAATCAGCACGCTATACCGTAAAAATTGTAACTATCTTACGAATTTTACAGTATGTGCACTACCAAAGACACTTAACCAATAAAAGTGAATTAGTTATAACCACTTGAACCTACGGCCTAGGCCGACGCACAACAGGAACTAAGCCGTCACCAGCTCTAGCATCTTCCCGATTTGCATACAAGCTTTCACTTAGCTTATTAATGGCCGGATCGCCACAATCTAACACTACCTCTTCGGGACGAACAGCGATGATATCTGCATCTAACCCACCATAAGGATAATGTTCTAATATAGCCTGACCCCCAAATTTCTTTCCTAGATCATTTGTACCGCGATTATTTCTTGTAAAATAAATCATTAAATTCATACCAGAGTCTAAAAACCTTTTATGCATAAACCAAACCAAGATATCAGACAAGCCTATGCCAATTTGGCTTCTACGCCATTGTGGATGTACTAATAGATGCCCTATAGACATAATTTTTTTGGCTGACAAGATATAATCTTGAACAATGCAATCAGGATAAGCATTAAAATAGCTCTGGCCTAACGTACACTTATTATCTACAGACTTATTATCAAAACAAAATAGGCCAACAACCTCCCCAGTCTGACTGTTATATAGCACATAGATATCTTGAAATAACATATAGCCATCACTGGATAATTTAGTTTCAATATCTTCGAGCTTCTCTGAGCGCATTTCATGCCCCATAAGCTCATGCCAGAAATCAAAAGCTCTATTATATAAGGGCAGATATTCTGACTTACAGTCTCGTATATGACCAGGGAGAACACAGCAGGTAATGTATCTTACTCTAGGATCGATTTCTTGATTAGGCTTTGAATCAAACATGTTTATTTATTATTTTGCTTCTTGTGGGCGCTTATTTTAATGTCTTTTTAATATATTCAGGATACACCTAAAATTATAGCAGAATATTTCTGTGACATTTTTGAAATCAAATAGATATGTGCTTATACTTAATGAGAATAGATTAGGCGGGATGCAAGTAGTTAGCTGGAAAACAATTTTAGTATAATAAGATAGTATAATTAAGGACAATTATGAAAAAGCTTTTAAAAACTTCTAGTATGGCTAAGGTCACAATTGCAACTGTTTTAACAGTATGTGCAGCTAACAGTTTTGCAATCAATGGTGTATTTGATTACGGTCTAGGACAAATCAACCGCGGTATGGGTGGTGCTGGCGTGGCGAAACCTCAAGACGCCTATGCAGCTGTTATTAACCCCGCAGGTTTGGGCGCTATTAACCATAACTGGGATGCCGGCGTCGCCGCTTATTTCCCTATGATGTATAGCAAATGGGGTGTTGGCGCATCTGCTTTCCCATTCTCACCACTTGCTGCTCCAGCAGGCAAATATGAATCCGAACAAAGAATATTTATCTTACCTGATGCTGCTTATGTCTACCATTATAATCGTAAAAACCATTTCGGTTTGTCTCTTAATGCCGTAGGTGGTTTTGGATCTCGCTATACTACTGATAAACACGCAACTGTATTTGGTGCACCTGTACCACGTCGTGGTGTGTTAGGCGATGGCACAATTATTGCTTCTTTACAAATAGCTTCTTTAAATGCTAGCTATAATTATTGGATTATGCCTAATTTAAGCTTTGGTTTAACTTTAAGTTATTATATCCAGGCGTTTAAGTCTGCAGGTAGCCAAGGTTTAGCACCATTTACAGAAACTTTTTTAACTACAGGGGCCGCTCCTACTAAGTTATCTAATAATGGTACTGATTACAATCATGGCGTAAGTGGGACCTTAGGTGGACTTTATAGATTTAATAAGCACTTTGCAATTGGTGCATCGGGTACACCAAGAGTCTACATGACTAAAATGCATGAATACAAAGATCTGCTAGTTAATCACGGTGAATTAGATATTCCAGCTAAATATACTGTCGGCGTCAATATTTCACCTACTGATAAGTTAGACTTTGTTGTCGATCTTGTGAAAATCATGAATAAAGATATTGATATCTACGGCAATAATTCAAGAGCACTGTTTGATGGCAGATGCGCACCCGGCTCGCCTATTGCTAACCCAGTTTCTTGTATCGGTGGAAAAAATGGCCCAGGCTTTGGCTGGAGCAATCAAACTTTACTAAAAGTAGGTGGCTCTTATAAGCTTAACCCAAAAGACACTGTAAGACTGGGTGTTTCTTATGGAAACCGTATTGGTCATGCGGGTGATATTATTATTAATACATTTGCTCCAGGCTCAGCTGCAAAATGGGTTACCAGCGCGGGTTATAGCAGAAGAATGTCTTGGTATACACTCAATACTTTCTTAACATTTATTCCAAACCAAAGTTTAAGTGGCGTTAATGAGTTATCTGTTGGCGCAGCACAGACTTTAAAGCTTAAAGTAGGTGGTGTTGGTTTTGGTGTTGGAATGTCAGTGTAATTTATTTGTCATGACTTGATAGTATCATATGATACTATCAAGTCTAATTTTGTAATTCTATTTTAACGCTGCAAAGAATTCTCATAAAGCATCCGCTCCATATCTTCTGCAGGAATAGGACGGCTAAAATAATACCCTTGGCCATATTTACAGTTATGGCTATCAAGATACTTCATTTGATTAATAGTCTCGATGCCTTCTGCTACTATGTCATAACCGGCGTGTTTACCTAATTCTATAATAGATAAAATAATTGCCTTGTTTTGCTGTGCCCCAGTTTCAGATAACTGTTGCGTGAACATTTTATCTATTTTTATGACATCTATCGGTAAATTTTGTAAATAGGCATAAGAAGAATAACCAGTACCAAAGTCATCGATAGCAACTTTTAAACCAAGATCTTTCATTTTTTGAATCATCTTGGTTATATCCCCGCTGTCGTTGATAAATATATTTTCTGTTAATTCTACAGTAATAGCACTAGCATCGACACCAGAGCTTGCAAGAATTCTGTATATATTATTTGCCATGCTAGGATTATAAAGTAAAGCTCCTGATAGGTTAATAGTAATTCGTAATTTATCGTAACCTGCAGCATGCCAACGTCTTAATTGTTGCAGAGAATTCTCAAATACCCAATTAGTAATTACGTCAATATAACCTATTTCTTCTGTCACCGCTATAAACTCATCAGGTGGAACAAAACCACCAAGTTCTTTATTATTCCATCTTAACAATGTTTCTACTGAACTAATTTTTTGTGTACTGAGATCTATAATAGGCTGATAGTGTAAAGTAAGTTCATTATTTTCTATAGCTTTGTAAATTTTATTAGCTATAGTCATTTTGCGCATGTTTTTAGTTTTTATTTTGCTATCATAAAAAGCAATACCATTCTTACCACTAGCTTTTTTCTGATACATCGCGGAATCCGCGTTTTTAATTAAATCAACTGGTGTTGCAGCATCATGCGGATATATAGCCACACCCATTGTTAAAGTAATGTTAAACTCGTAATCCTGTACTTTAATAGGATGTGAAATTATATCTTGTAAGATTTTAGCATGTTTATTACAATCATCATGTTGGGTAATATTATTTGCAATAATCACAAACTCATCCCCACCTATACGCCCAACCGTACAGTTATCAGAAAATACTTTTTGTAATTTTTGACCAAATTTCTTTAATAAGATATCACCTATATGATGACCTAAACTGTCGTTGATTAATTTAAAATTATCTAAATCTAAGAAATAAACGCCAAATTGTTCCCTTGCCATAATTTTTCGTTTCATTTGAGCTAAGAGACTTGTTCTGTTAGGCAATCCTGTTAGTAAATCATGATAAGCATTATAAGATAATTGATCTTGTAAAACTTTATTTTGGGTAACATCATTCATAATACCCAAGGCATAATTTTTATCATTATAATGCGAAACAAATGTCGATAGCTCAAACCACATATTTTTATTGTCAACAGTAATAGCCAATTGGTTTTTTTCATGATCAGCCAAAAGTTGATCACAAATTTTCTGATACATCATTGTTAAATTTGGATTATTTAAATTAGATATTTTATTATTTTTTATATTAAAATCTTGAACTTTTAGAACATTTCTCAAATAATCATTGATATAAATAATTTCTTCACCATCTAAGACCACTATACCTTGGGTAGCTGATTGTATAGCACTAGTTAAAATATTAATCCTGTTTTTATGTTCTTTTTCTTCAGTAATATCTTTAAAACACCATACCCGACCTACTGGTTTATTGTCTAAAATCAAAGGCTGAGTGTAACGCTCTATAGTCCGCCCATCGATAAATTCTACTTCGCCGAAATCACCTTTCATGCTATTTTCTTCTTCTAACCGACCAAGTTCGATCATAAGAGCCTGTGGATCTTTGACTTGGTTAAAAATATATTCTAAGCCAATTTGTTCAGAAGCGTTTTCTAAGGCTTCTTTGGGTATTTTTGCAATTTCAAAAAACTTTTCATTCCAGTCTATTAATTTGCCATTATTGTCTATAATCAAAATTCCATCATTAGAAGATTCTAGAGTCGAACGAAATAAAGCTAATAGAGATTTTTTTCCAAGGGTTTCAAATTGATCTTCTGGTTGAACTACGTTAGTAACCGCAGCCTGAGTATCAGAGCTTTCATCACTAATAGTAACTGAATCACTGCTTCTTTCTTTGTTCCATTTTAATAAATATTCATGTAACAAATCATAATCCATGTCGGTCAAACCTGACACATGTGCAATCTCCTCTGGATTAGATACACTGTCTCCTAGCGTGCGGGCTATCTGTTTAAACTGGTGATATGTCAACTGTTTACTGCCCATTTGATTGCTCTTTGGTTACTTCTGTTTCATTACATTTCTGTAGTTGTATACTTAGATTAGTTAAAAAGTAAGACTTATACAAATAAAAAAATTTTATAAGTCGGGTTAATCAGAGTTGGCTTGATTTTTTTTTCTGGCGAACTAGATTCTATCTAGTAGCTCTATTTGTAGTAACAATCCGTATTCTTCGATCATACAGTTAATAATATAAGAGGTTTATATATGTCATCATCTACATCTTCTGAAACAAAAGCTCATTCTTACAGCCATGATCATTCACATCCAGACGCACAAAGCCATCATCATGCGATACCTAAATTAAACCCTCTTTATGGCGCTCATATTGATCCAGTAGATTTTGAAAAACTTCACAAAAACGGCTGGGTAATAAACAATGGAAATTTAAATTCTGGTGAAATTATTACTATTAAAGACGAAAGCAAAAAAACAATAGCTGTAATAAATTCTTATCCGGCTAGTGAAAGCAGTTTGTTACAAAAACACTACTCTAAACAAGAATTATCTAACAGCTGGTTTATTGATTCTATCTGGCTATGTCCTGATCGTGCTTTATCAGAAGTGGCGCCTTTGGCTATATATACAGCTGTAAAAACAGCTCGTGTATATAATAAAGATATAGCTATTACTATTAAAGACAAAAACACCACTTTTCCTATCATGACATTAATGAAAGCTAAAGACATTAAAACGTTAGACAACAAAAATATTCTCATAGGTCAAAAAGTAGATTATATTTTACTTTCAATTGTAGAATCTTTGCAAGAAGAAGCTGAAGACTATATAGTCTATGAATTTATTCAAGATATGTATAAAATGTTCTTCAAATGGTATGATAAATATAACGAAGGAAAATGGTGTACAGCTATTATTAATAAAACTCTTACTAAACAGCAATATATTTCGACTTTGTATAACTTACACAGTTATGTTCAGTATACAACAAGATTGTGCGCACGTGCTATAGCTTTTAGTAACGACGCATTTTTAAGAAATAACTACATAGAACATTTCCGAGGTGAAATTAATCATGAAATCTTAATAGAAAAAGATTTGCAGCAATTAGGCGAAGATGTAGAATACTTAAAAAAATATTATATTCCTAATATTAAAACAAAAGCTTTTATGACTTTGCAAGAAAGTACTATTGGCTTTTATCAGGATCCTGTTTTACTCTTAGCCTGCCCGTTTGTGGCCGAAGGAGTTTCGGCAAATTTCCGAACTGAATTATTAGATAACCTAGAAGAAATTATTGGTAGCTGGGGAATCAAAAATCTTAAAGATCCAGGGAAAGCTATGCGTTTTTTAAACTCTCACGTAAAATTTGATGGTGGCGAAGATGGACATTGGAAAGGCGTTATAGAAATTTTACCTATGTATGTCAAAACAGAATTTGATCGTCAACGATTTATTTCTATTGCCAAATTTGGTATGGATAGTATTTTAAACAGTTTTGATAGTAATGTTGATGAAAATTTGATTTGGTAATCTCTTACACTTAAGGCCTTGCATCAGCTGTTACCACTCTTGGTGGGGACAGCGGTGGAGACAGCGGCGGTAATGGAATAATGTGATCAGGTTTAGTTTTAGCTAGTTTTGCAGGAACTCTTACAGTTCTTGAATATAATGGCGGTGGCGGTGGCGGTAAGCTTCGATCACTGGCTGTATCCTCTTCTTTGCTCTCTTCTTTTTCTTCTTTTTTAGACTGCTCTGAAGCTCTTTGCCACTGCCCTTTACTTGTACCTGTAGGCTCCACTCTTCGCCACTCCCCAGTCTTTGGAGAAGCTGAAGAGCGTAGAGGTTGTGGGAGCTGGGATCGCGAATCTGCAAAGGGATTAAAACGAGATTGCGCAGCCTCTTCTAGGGTTTGCATTCTTCTCTGTAATTCACCTAATTCAGCTTTTAATTTTTGATTTTCAGTTTCAGTTTCTTTTAGCTTTTTTTCAGTTCCTTCATTTTTCTTTTTTTCTTCCCAGGCGTAGATAGTCTTAATGACTATTAAAGTAATTAGTGGCACGGCAATAACTGTTAAACATAAAATACCATTAAAA
>JAGOUU010000069.1 GCA_018061105.1 Gammaproteobacteria bacterium | reverse complement strand
TATATGTTTGGTATTAGACTTGGCAGTAGTAAACAAGAAAAAGATTTGCTAAAAGCACTAAACAAAGAATACATGGCGGCTTTAGAAATTTTTAATACTGTAAAAACGAAAAAATTAGCATCTAGTGTGACCAAACTCGTTATACATTCAAGCATAGGAGAAATTAGCGAAGTTGGCAAAATTAGAGAATCCATTTCTAAAGACAGCATTCCCACCCTTAGTGATAGTGGTAGCAGCAGTCCAGCTAGCCCTGTCTACGCCTAACCCTCATAACCGTCATAGTTTAAGCTTAAACGCACAAAAAATTATTTAAAATCTCATGTCCACATTCTGATAAAATAGCCTCAGGATGAAATTGTACGCCAAATAAATTATAATTTTTATGCTGTATGGCCATAATTTCTTTTTGATTAATATCTTTAGTATCAGCAAAAGCAGTTACCCTTAAGCAGCTGGGAAAATGATTAGAGCTTATTACTAACGAATGATAGCGAGCGACAGTAAGATCATTTTTAATGTTTTTAAAAATACCCACATTATTATGGGTAATCACAGATGTTTTACCGTGCATAAGCCTAGCAGCGTGAATAATTTTACCACCAAAATAATGGCCTATGCATTGATGACCTAAACAGACGCCTAATATAGGAATAATTTTATAAAAATTAGCTATAACATCTAAGCAGATCCCTGAGTCTTCTGGCCGACCCGGACCGGGGGATAATAAAATTTTATCTGGATTGATTTTTTGAATATCTGCAATAGTCAGACTGTCGTTATAGACTACAGTGGTTTTTGCACCTAGCTCTTGACAATAACCTACTAAATTATATGTAAAAGAATCATAGTTATCGATAACTAACAGATTGGTATTATGATCATACTTAATCATGTTTAATTAAATATTAGCAAGCTTCGCACGCATTTGATCGATAACTTTTTTATAATCTGGCTGTTTATATATAGCCGCTCCTGCTACAAAAATATCCACACCCAAACTAGCTAATTGGGCTATATTATCAGTATTAACACCGCCATCGATAGCTATTTTTGTCGACAAATTTTTATTAACAATGCTGTTTTTTAAATCTGTTATCTTGGGTAATACTGTAGGTATAAATTTTTGACCACCAAAGCCAGGGTTCACACTCATAATTAAAACGAAATCTAATTTTTCTAAAATGTTTTCTATTAATACTACTGGCGTTGCTGGATTAAGAGCGAGGCCAGCTAGGCAATTATTATCTTTAATTAAGCTAATTGATCTATCTATATGTTTCGAAGCTTCCGGATGAAATGAAATCATACTAGCACCAGCTTTAATAAATTGGGTAATTAAATCATCAACGGGCTCTGTCATTAAGTGCACATCTATAGGTGCTTTGATACCATAATCTCGCAGACTTCGACAAACAGCTGGACCAAAAGTTAAATTTGGAACATAATGATTATCCATAACATCAAAATGAATAAGATCAGCTCCAGCATCTAATACAGCTTTAACTTCTTGGCCTAAAATAGCTAAATTAGCTGATAAAATAGATGGTGCTATTGAGTATTTGGGTAAGTATTTGGGCATTGTAAATATTTTGTATATTTTGTGAATAATGAATTATATTGCTCAACCGTTTCCAAGCCATCCCATTGCCCAGTGTAAACGCTGCCGCCTATTAAAGATAGATTATTATTAATAATATTTATCAAAGAAAATTTTTTATTTAATCTATAATAGTACAATAATTTTGGTAGTATTAAAGCCGTATTGTAAATTGCGATACCGCTATAGGTAAATGGATATATTTGATCTGCTGAATGAAATTTTTTTATTAAAATCTGAGTATTCTGATCTAAATCATAATCTCCTCTTGGGTTTTCTTCAGGATTCGGGACCAAAACCCAATGAGCCAATTTATTATCAAAATTTTTATCTGAATAAAATTTATTTAAGTTTAAATAATTATAATCTGTAAAAATTTTGCCATTGACACAGATAAACGGGCTATTTTGGTCTAGTAATTGCTCAATAGAATACGTGAGGCCACCGCCAGTGTCCAATGGCTCATCTGTATGAGCGTATTGAATGTCTAGATTTAAATGATAGGCTTTGCCATTATTTAACTTTGTTTTTATATAATCTGATAAATATGAAGTATGGATTACTACTCGTTCTATTTGTGCTTTAGCTAAAGCCTCTAGCTGGTGGACTAATAAAGGCTTGCCATCAATTTCTAACATAGGCTTAGGACAATCGTTAGTCAATGGACGCAATCTTGTGCCCAAACCCGCAGCTAAAATTATGGCCTGATTAATCATGTAACAAAGCTTGATCAGTATTTTTAATATCTGTAGATAATAATAACGGTTTAATTTTATTAGTAAATAGTTTATATAACTCAGAAAAATCTTCCGAAGTACCTGGAATATTATAAGATTTATCATATTCTGGAGATCTTGCTAAAATTTGACTAACTTCGATAGCATAATTTAAAGTTCTTGGTATATCTCCCAAATAACCAGCTTTACCATCACGAATAAATAATCGGGCAAAAATCCCTATAACTTTGAGATTACGCTGTAAACTCATTTTTAAGAACCATTGCCAATATTGATCAAACGTAATATTTTTATTAATTAGGCCTATCGATGTAATTTGAGTAAAATATTTTTGAGTCCAGCTTTTTACTTTTTCTAATGGCCAGGCTATATAGCTATCACGGAATAAAGAAATTAAGTCGTATGTTAATGGGCCCCAAACAGCATCTTGGAAATCTATGACACCTATGTTATCTAAAGATTTTAGAGCCATGAGATTACGAGAATGAAAATCTCGATGGACTAGTACAACAGGCTGTTCATTGGCATTGTGAATTAAATCTGTAAATATTCTGTTTAATAATTGATGTTCGTTTTCAGATAATACTAGATTTAAATATTTTTCGACAAACCAACCACGAAATAATTCCAACTCTGTAGTTAATAATTTGTCATCAAAGTTTGGCAGCAAGGCTTTAACTTGAGATTTATTACATAATTGAATTTTTATTAACTGCACTAAACATTGTTTATATATTTCCCATGGATCTTGCTGACTATTCTGACAAGCTAATAAATCTGGTAATAATATTTGGTCACCAAAATCTTGTAAAACAAAAAAGCCATCTATAAGATTACTTTTTATAATTTGAGGAACATTAACTTTATTCGCAGCTAAAATATTTTGAACTGTTATAAATTCTTGGTTTTTTTCATGATCGGGAGGTGAATCAACAGCTATATAAGAGCAATTACTAAAACTAAATCTATAATATTTCCTAAAACTAGCATCGCTATTCAATAATGTTAGTTTTATAGAATTATTATAGCTTTCATCTAGCCAGTTATTTAGATGATGTAATCGTTCAAATTTAGATTTTTCAGATTTTTCTGTTTTCATAAATATATATTATAACATTCGGCTGAAATTGCCAAAATTTCCTGACGATATCTAATTTATCTTTAGTTTATTTATAGTTTATTTATAGAATATTTATAAAATATCTATAAAATACCTATAGAATATTAAGAATACTAGCATCAGCGTAATAAGTTACTGGGAGTTATGGTAAGTAAAAAAATAGTGTTAATGTATACACTGATCTTATATTCTGGAGCTACAGCTATAGGAGCTGAACAAACCTCAGTTACTGACCAAGTCCCAGATTTAAATCCAGCTTTTATAGATACAGATTGGTTAAACATTCAACAACCTTTTAGCCCCTGTACTGGCTATTATAAAACTCCTAATATACCTACAGTATCTGTACCAGAGATCTCAGCCGATAGTTCAGAATTGGCTAAACAAGGAATGTCTAATCTAACAGGCAATGTAATTTTTCTAGATAAAGATCGAAAAGTCTCAGCTCAAAAAGCTTCAGCTTATCGAGATCCTAAATTAAATAAAGTAACTGAAGTATCTGTAAAAAATAATGTTGAGTATTTAACCCCAGATTTTCGTGCAGTAACTAGTCAAGCTAAGGCTAATCTATTAGATAATACGGCAATTCTTGACTCACATATTTTCTATCGCTATTATCCGAATAATGCTCGGGGTCAGGCCAGCCGCGCAGTTATTATTAAAGATCAAAAATATAACATCTATGATGCTATTTATACCACCTGCCCGCCTAATAATAGCGATTGGAAAATAAACGCCAAAGAGATTATTATCGACCCTAATAAACAAGTGGGGACTGCGAAGCACACAGTACTCTATTTTTATGATATTCCCATATTTTATAGCCCATATTTAAGTTTTCCTACTTCCAAAGACCGAAAAAGCGGTTTCTTAATGCCAGTTTATAATACATCTGATCGCTATGGTTATAGTATTGCTGAGCCTTATTATTTAAATTTAGCACCTAATTATGATGCTACGATAACTAGCCGTTATATGACGAAGCGCGATTCACAATTTAATATTGAAACTCGATATCTCAACCCTTACGGGATTAATTTTATTAATGGTGAGTTCCTACCCTATGATCCAAGTTTTTCAATATTTCGCAGAGAAAGATTACTTAACCCACCTGCTGGCATAGCCTACGATGATCCAAGGCTTTCTAATCTTAGGCAGGCAACACCATTTAGATATGCTGTAAAAATAAAAGATAACGAACAATGGACTCCTAACTTATCATCTTATTTAGATTATAATTTCTTCTCTGATAACCAGTACATTATCGATTTACCACCGTCTGAATTATTACGTAATCAAGCTGAAAACCATGTTTTACAACAAGCTAATATAAATTACAATTATAATAATTGGTCAGCTTCTGCTCTCATTAAAGCTTATCAGACATTGCATACTATAGAAGGCCCAAGTTTAACAGAGCCCTATAGAATAATGCCCGGCTTATCTTTAAGTAACCCCAATATTACTAATCTTAATTTAGAAAATTTAACTATGCTACCGATGAGCTTGCACACTGCTGTAGATGCTCATATCATGCGTTTTGCAACACCATTACATCCTGAGCCTTTTAAAACTGCTGAAGGCCAAAGGTATTATATTAAGCCATCAATAAGCCTACCTGTAAAAAAACCTTATGGTTATCTTACTCCTAAAGTAGCTTTAAGCACGAGATATTATGATTTAAATCGACTTAACGAGATCTCTCGTAGTTTAAACTATGATTATAATCAAAGTTATTTAATACCTATCTATAGCCTAGACAGTGGCTTGTTTTTTGATCGTCGATTTAATTTTCAAGCTCATGAATACAATCAAACAATAGAGCCAAGATTATTTTATTTGTATATCCCTTATAAAAAACAATACCGAGCTCCAGATTTTGATATAAAAGAAAGTACGTTAACGTATGATCAGTTATTTAGAGATAATCGTTTTTATGGTTTTGATCGGCAAAGCGATGCTAATCAATTAACTGCTGGTTTAATCTCTCGCATACAAAATTTTTCTAATGGAGTTCAATATGTTAAACTTCAAGTTGGTCAATCTTTTTACTTCGATAATAAAAAAGTGACTATTTGTAACCAAACTATTTCTCCTAGCTGTATTAAAACTGAAATCCCTGATTATAAAACCAGGCTTTCTCCTCTAGTTACAGAAGTTAATATTAACTTTGAGCCAGAAATATACGGCCGAGCAGAATGGCAATGGGATTATTTACTGAATAAAACTCGTAAAATTAATGCTGGTCTGCATTATGCTAAGCAAAAGTCACCACAGACTTTATTAAACATAGAATATAATTTCTTAAAAGAAGGTAATATCCAAAGTAATGTAAACGGCTATAGAATATTTAAAGTTAATAATGAAAACAATGACTTATCTGAAATTGAAGGTTCACTAAAGTTGCCTGTACATAATAATTTAAATCTACTAGGCTTTAGTAGTTTTGATCTGACTCATTATGCAACTTTAGATAGCTACATAGGTGCTGAATTGCAAAAATGCTGCTGGGCTTTACGTTTTGGGTATCGTAATCAACTAAGATTGAGAACTAATAGCCTTGCTAAGAAAAAATATGATAATATGTATATGTTGCAATTTAGCTTAAAAGGGCTGGGCGAGCTTAATGAGCACCATGAAACCAGACTACGGAATAATATTCCAGGTTATTACAATTATTTAAATACTATTTATTAATTAATTATAAAATTACTATACTATATACTATCTATATGAAGAAAAACTTATTTCCCCCGCTCTTATCTCTTGTTTTTATTTGCTGCTTTTCTTTAAGCTATGCTGAGAATAAACCTAATAAATCTAAGTCATTAGATAATATAGTTGCAATAGTAAATGAAGACGTTATTACTAGTACTGAGCTAGATAAAAAAGTGAATTTAATTAAAAAACAGCTGGTTAGCCAAGGGGTAACTTTACCACCATTGAAAGACATCAAAAAACAAGTTTTAAATACTATGGTACTGGATGCTTTACAATTGCAAATTGCTAAACTTAATAATATGTTAGCTACACCTGAGCAAGTCAATGCAGCTATTGAAACCGTTGCTAAGCAAAATAACCTGACTGTTTTAACTTTCCGTAAAAAACTCGAAGCTGACGGTATTAATTACGAAACTTTTAAAAAGGACATTATTAATCAATTAACGATTATGAGCTTACAGCAAGCAATAGCTAGCTCAGAAGTAAAAATTACTAGTCGTGAAATAGAGCAAGAAATCGAGCGGTTAGATAATAATAGCGCTAAAAGCAGCTATAGAATCAGCCACATCTTAATAGCTGTGCCAAACTCACCTGATAGCAACAAAATTCAATTAGCTAAACAGCGCGCTAATCAAATCATGCAAGAATTAAATAAAAAGAAATTCTCTGAAGTTGCCATGATAGCATCTGACGGACAACAAGCTTTAAAAGGCGGCGATCTTGGCTGGTATAATTTTGCAGATTTACCAGAATTATTTGCTAAAATAGTACCAAAATTAAAAAAAGATGAAGTTCATGGGCCAATTCAAGATGAAAGTGGTTTTCATATAATAAAACTAGCAGATGTAAAATCTGACTCTAAGAAATACCAAGAAATGCAGTATAAAGTAAGTCATATTTTAATCAAAAACGATGATATCACTACTGATCTTATAGCTAAAAAAGAATTAGATAAAATAAAAGCTGATATAACTAAGCATAATAATTTTGCTGATCTGGCTTTAATCTATTCTGAAGACGTAAACAGCGCAAGTAAAGGTGGCAGTTTGGGCTGGATCAGTAATTATAGCGTGCAACCTGAATTTGGTCATGTAGTAAAATCTCTAAAAATCAATGAAATAAGCACACCGTTTAAAACAGCTTATGGCTGGCATATTGTAAAATTAGAAGATAAAAAAATTATTGATAACACTGAGTCTTGGAAAAAAATGCAAGCTAAGCAAATTATTGAAAACCGCAAGTTTCAAGATGCGCTTGCCTCATGGCAGAACAAGATTAAAAGTGAATCCATGATAGAAATTTTAATCTAATAACAAAAATATAATAATTATATGCGGTACAATAAACTGGCTCTTAGCATTGGTGAACCAGCCGGCATTGGCCCAGATCAAATCTTAATGCTATTTAATGATCACGAGTTTTTGAAAAACTCGAATAATATCTTTATAGCCTTTGCAGATCCTGAATTATTAATTCAGCGCGCAGAATTATTAAATTTAAAAATTAATACTCAAGTTATCACTTCGCCAGATATACCTAATACAACTAATCCTAATAGTCTTTACATTATTAACACTCAAAATAATAATCACGCTAATTATACTCCAGTTATATTAGATAAAAATAACTCTGAGTATGTCATAAACAGCCTCGTAGATGCGACTACCAGCTGCTTAGAAAAACAATGTGATGCTTTAATCACTTGCCCTATTAATAAACATATTATTAATGAAGCTGGGATTAACTTTACTGGACACACCGAGTTTATAGCTGAGTTATGTAATAATTTTAAATTCTCATATACTCAGAAAACTCAAGAAAATAACTATACTCCCGTTATGTTACTCATGGGACGAGATTATCATAGCTTTCATTTAAAAGTAGCATTAATTACTACCCACTTACCTGTTACTAGAATTTCTGAAAATATTACTGTCGACAATATAGTTTCTAAAATACAATTAATTAACAGCGAGCTCATTAACAAATTTGGCATTGCTCAGCCAAAAATAATGGTCACTGGTTTAAATCCGCATGCTGGTGAAAATGGGACTCTTGGATCTGAAGAGCTTGAAATTATTATCCCAGCTCTTAATATTTTAAAAAAACAATGCAATATAAATTTAACTGGGCCGTTATCAGCTGATAGTATTTTTACTGCAAAAAATATTAAAGATGCAGATATTATTATCGCTATGTATCATGATCAAGGCTTAACTGGTTTTAAAGCAAGATGTTTAAACAATGCAGCAAATGTTACTTTAGGTTTACCTATTATAAGAACTTCTGTCGATCACGGTACTGCTTTAGATTTAGCTGGTACTGGAAATATTAGCATAGAAAGCTTAAAATATGCTATTTATACTGCCAATGTGTTAATTAATTCAAGCAAAAAATACGATCACTAGCTTGCCCTGCCTACATCTTATACACCTGCATCTTAATACACAAGCGCCGCGCTGCACTTGTGTATCTTGTATATAAAGACATATCTAACACCGATTTTCACAGACCTATAACGGCCACAATTGCAACCGCAAAAACTTAAGCAGTCCACTCAATCCTTAGTGGTTTATTTTCTAGCCAAGGCACATTAACATTTTCCTGCAAACAATCAACG
>JAGOUU010000068.1 GCA_018061105.1 Gammaproteobacteria bacterium | reverse complement strand
CTGTAGGAAAATACTGGCCATTACAAGCAGGAAAGTCTAAACATGGAATAGCAGCGTAATTAGCGCTGGTCCAACCGCCTAAAATGATTTGTCCGCAAACTGCTAATAGACTTAAAAAAGCAATAAATTTAGTAACGTTATTAAATTTAATTTGATTTCTAAAAGATAAATTATTCAATAATAATAGCAATAGTAAGCTAATAGTACAAAAACCACCTAGCAGATGGCCCATAACCACAGTTGGCATGAGCTTATAAGTAACTGTCCACATGCCTAGCAAAACTTGAAAAATAACAGTTGATAATAATAAAAAAACTAAAACTTTAGATAGTATTTTTTTTGATGGGTTTTTAAATAAAATAAACAAACTCGTAATAAGTATAATTAAACCTAAACTACCTGCAAGATAGCGATGAATCATTTCTGTCCAGGCTTTTGTATCGAGATTGTTTTTTACAATCATTTGGCCATAGCAGCCTGGCCAGTCTGGGCAGCCCAGTCCGGCATTAGTCAGTCTGGTGTAAGCTCCTAAGATAATAACAATAAAAGCTAATATTATGGCTAATACTAGAACTTTTGTAACAGCTTTAGTTGTCTGATTATTACGAGAAAAATTTATGTGCGGGTTATTGTAATTTACCATAATATTATATTTTATTTATTAACCAATCTTGTTAACCAATTTTAGACAAATTTAATAATTTTTTCGTGTCTTTGAATAAGTTAGAATCATAATTACTATTATTTAAGCTATAAGATAAAATAATATTTCCTAGGGGATCAGCTAGATAAATATTATTAGGATCGAGTGTTAAAGATTTTTTTTCAGATTTGTCTGGCTCAAGCCAGATTGCTGTCATATGAGGGTATTTTTTATAAATTTCTGGCCAGTTATTATTTAAATTTTTATCAAAATTAGAGTGTATAAAAGTCCGTTGAAATCTATTAACGTTTCGGCCTAGGGCTATATGGACTTGCTGGAGCTTGTAAATAATATTTTCACATTTAGTGTCGCAAGACTCTGGAGCAAGTACTAGAACACGCCATTTGGATTTGTCATATAAATCAGAATCCTGCGTATTTTTATTTAATACCAAATCAAGATTGTCTATATTTATATTAAGATTGCTTAACAATTGGCCATTATTAGTCGCAGCGCCTTGGTGATGACCAAAATAATAGTATAAATAAGAAGCTATGATAGGAAAGATGAACATTCCTGTTATAGCTAAAAACATTAATTGGTTTTTAGTTCTTTGATTTAAATTAAGCTTAGTAAGCATTCAGCTGTGATTTTTTGTGACTTTAATGGCTTTATATGTCTTATAACAAAGGCAACTATATAGCAAAAAGCAAGTAATTGCTAGTAGAATCCATTGGATAGCATAAGCATAATGTTTTTGCGGAGAGATCGTTGCCCATTGCCAGTCTATTTTAGTTCCAAAATCTATAGTAGTCCCATGAGTCTTATCTAAATCTAATAAATTTATATACCTATTAGCTAACTTATAACTGGGGTAGATGGTATTTAATTCAGATTCGTTTACATCTAATCGTTGTAAATAATAAAGACTATCTTTTTGTGAGAAATTTTTCCCCATAATATACTGGCTATTATTAGAATTTTTAATTATGCCTGTAAGTTGAATTTGTTTATTATTAATTATTTTTTTATTTAAATATTTATCTGGGTTTTCTATCCAGCCAGTGTTAATTAATATTATCTGTTTTAAATCGGGCTTTAAATCAGAGTTGGAATCAGTATCGATTAAAAATGGCCTAATGACATGATAGCCAGGTTTATGCTGATAAAATTGATTGCCTAAAAAAATGGGGGCATCAGAAGTAAAATGGCCAGAAACTAATACTCTAGTGTATTCAGGTTGTTGTGAAAGCTGGTTAAGATTAAAAATTGGAATGATATAATTATTACTATGAGTTTTATCTAAAATATTTTGCTTTTCATCAGAACGAGCAAATTGCCAAAATGCTAGCTTGACGAATAAGCAAATAAAACCTAAAGTAAGTAGCCCCAAGGTTAATAAATATTTTGGGAGTTTTTGAATTTTACTATGGTGCATTATTAGTTACATATTTATATGATTGGAAAAATATTAGTTCTTATTGTTTTTGTTATTATTGTTTATAACTTATTTATGGGTTTAAAATATTTAATGCAGTCTAAGCCAAACTCTGACGGGTTATTAAAAAAATTAAAATGGCGGATAGCTTTGTCTGTTTTCTTGTTTTTCTTGATAATATTAGGGTTTTTAACCGGGTTAATTCAACTTCATACTTTATAAACCGTGATCAGAGCCGCGTACGGCAGTCGGGAAGACTAAGTCTCCCCATAAAATATATTTATAGTAATTTATAAAATATACACAAAAATAAATAACCCAAGCCAGACAACGTCGACAAAATGCCAATACCAAGAAGTAGCCTCAAAAGCAAAATGGTTCTCAGGCTTAAAATGGCCTTTTATTGATCTAATTAGCATTACTGTTAACATAATAGTCCCAATCGTTACATGAGCTCCGTGGAAGCCTGTAAGCATAAAGAAAGTAGTGCCATAGACTCCAGAGCGTAATGTTAAGCCAAGCTCATGATAGGCTTCTATATATTCTGTTGCTTGAAATATTAAAAAAGTAGCTCCCAAAGCAGCTGTAATAGCAGTCCAAATAATTAATTGCTTTCTATGGTAAGCACGTAACGCATGGTGGGCTATAGTAATTGTAACGCTGCTAGATAATAAAATGAAAGTATTAACTAGAGGCAGGCCCCATGGTGAAATAACTTCTTTAGGGCCAATAACAGTGTCACTAGGGTTTTTTAGCAGTGGCCATGTAGCTTCAAATACTGGCCAGAGAAACTGTTTATTACTCTCATGTCCAGGACTGCCGCCTAGCCATTGAATAGCGAACATTCTTACATAGAATAAGGCACCAAAAAAAGCCATAAAGAAAAAGACTTCAGAGACAATAAACCATGCCATACCCCAGCGGAAAGATAAATCCATTTGATGGCTATAGAGATTATCCATGCTTTCATTGATGACATCACGAAACCAACCATACATCATGGTTACTAATATGATAGCGCCAAGCATAAACAAATATTTTCCGAATGCATTAGCATGCAAAGTATTCGCAAAACCAACCATAAAACAAAATAGACCAATTGAGCCCATAATAGGCCAATGACTTTGTGCTGGCACATGATAATTGACTGGTTTCGTACTTTGGGCACTGTAGGCACCCTGAGTATTATGAGTGTTTTGGTTGAACATCAATTTCTCCGTTTTTATTATATTTTATTAATTACAGTTTGTGTGTCAAACATTGTATAAGATAAAGTCATTTCTGTGATATCTTTGGGTAAGTTTTTATCAATAAAAAAAACTAACGGCATCATAATACTCTCTCCGGCTTTTAGTGGCTGTTCATTAAAACAGAAGCATTCAGTCTTATGCATATAGCTAGAAGCTTGACCCGGTGTGATACTTGGTATAGCGCGGCCAATTATAGTCTTATTGGATAAATTCTTAGCATAAAAAGAAACTTGTTTTAATTCACCTGGATGAATATCAATACTTCTGACTTGTGGTTTGAATTCCCAAGGTAAATGTTTATTCAAACTAGTTGTAAATTGAATTCTAATTGTGCGCGAGGGATCAACAGAAATAGCATAATCTAATTTATATCGTCCAGCAGTTTTGCCATTAACCCCGGTGATTTTACAAAAAGTATTGTACAGAGGGACTAAAGCATAACAAAAACAAAAACTACAGAGTACAGCTACTAGAAGCCAAGCAATAATTTTCTTATTATCCGTTTTAGTAGATAGGGATTGCTTGGTCATTAGAGTTGTAAATTAAATTTAATAAGTATAAACAAAGTGTTCTTTATTGATAACCGGAGGTGTCTCAAAAGTATGGTATGGTACTGGCGTTGGCAATGTCCACTCTAGACCATGGGCTGCTTCCCAAACTTTGGGCTCAGAAATAGGCTGGCCATTGCGGACAGATCTTATAATAATATAAAAAAATAATATTTGAGAAGCTCCGAATAAAAAAGCCCCAATAGTTGCAATTTGGTTAAATTCTGTAAATTGTAAAGCATAGTCTGGGATACGTCTTGGCATACCAGCTAAGCCTAAGAAGTGCATAGGAAAAAAAGTCAAATTAACAGAAATAACTGAAAGCCAAAAGTGGAACTTAGCTAAAGTATGGCTGTACATTTTACCAGTAAATTTAGGCATCCAATAATAAATAGCAGCTATAATAGAAAATACAGCTCCAGGCACTAAGACATAATGAAAATGCCCAACGACAAAGTATGTATCATGGTACTGAAAGTCTGAAGGCACTATAGCAAGCATCAGCCCAGAGAAACCACCTATTGTAAATAAAATAACAAAAGCAATAGAAAAAAGCATTGGCGGTTCAAAAGTTATCGAGCCTCTAAACATGGTCGTGACCCAGTTAAATACTTTTACTCCGGTAGGTACAGCTATTAACATAGTTGCATACATAAAGAACAGTTGACCTTCAAGCGGGATACCTGTCATAAACATATGATGCGCCCAGACTATAAAAGACAATAAAGCTATGGAGCCCACGGCGTATATCATTGATGTACGACCAAACAAATGTTTTCTAGAGAAAGTTGGAATTATCTCAGATGCTATACCAAAAGCGGGTAAGATAATAATATAAACTTCTGGATGACCAAAAAACCAAAAAATATGCTGGAATAAAACAGGATCGCCACCACCAGCTGCATCAAAAAAATGAGTACCGAAGTTACGATCTGTTAACATCATTGTAATTACTCCAGCTAAGACAGGCATAACAGCAATAATTAGAAAAGCTGTAATCAACCAAGTCCAGCAGAAGATAGGCATTTGCATCATGCTCATACCAGGAGCACGTAAATTAAGTAAAGTTACAATAACATTTATTGAGCCCATAATCGAAGACATACCCAATAAATGCAACGCGAAGATAAAAAAGTCAGTTGATTTGGGACCGTAAGTAGTTGATAAAGGGGCATAAAAAGTCCAACCAAAGTTAGGTGCACCGCCTTCCATAAAAAAAGTACTGACAAGTATTAAACCAGCAACAGGCAAAATCCAGAAGCTCCAGTTGTTTAATCTAGGCAGAGCCATATCTGGTGCGCCTATCATCATGGGGATCATAAGATTGGCTAAACCGGTAAATGCTGGCATAACTACGGCAAAAACCATTATTAAACCATGCAAAGTCGTAAGAGAATTAAAAAAATTTGGATCGAATAATTGCAATCCTGGCTTAAACAATTCAGCTCGGATCATCAAAGCTAGAAAGCCGCCAATGATAAACATAAAGCCACTAAACCACATATACATTGAACCTATGTCTTTATGATTAGTCGTATACACCCATCTTAAAAAACCATGAGCAGGGCCATGGTGATCATCATGGCTGTGATGATTGTTTTGCATATCAGTATTTATCATGACTACTACCTATTTTTACCTATTTTTCTTGAATTATTGCTGAGTTGTTGGTTTTGTTGGTGTTGTTTTTAATTTTGGTGATTCTAGTGTATTATTCAAGCTAGGAGATTTTTCAGCTTCTTTTTTAACTTCTTGCGCAGGCGCTGGTGGTTGTTTTTTGCTTTCGAGCCACTTTAAATACTCCGCTTCTGTTTTTGCTTCAACTACGATAGGCATGTAGCCATGTCTAGCACCACATAATTCAGCACATTGCCCGCGGTAGACTCCTGGTTTATCAATTTTAACCCAAGATTCATTGATAAAGCCTGGAACAGTATCTTTTTTGACTCCTAAATCAGATACCCACCAAGAATGAATAACGTCATTGGATGTAAATAGAAATCTAATTTTTTTGTTAATGGGCAACACTAACGGGTTATCAACTTCACGAAGATATAAGGCGTCTTTTGTATCTTTATTGTCTATTTGCTCTTGCGAAGTAGACAAGTTACTAAAGTAGCTTATTTCATGTTCAGGGTATTCATACTGCCAACGCCACTGAAAACCAGTTACTTTTATTAAAACATCAGAGTTAGATTTATCGTCAATAAATTTTAAAACGGTAGTAGCTGGTATAGCCATACTGATTAAAATAACAAACGGAATAACAGTCCAGATAATCTCTACAGCTGTATTTTCATGAAAATCATGAGGTTGATGCCCAATAGATTTTCTATGCATTATCAAAGAATAGATTAAAATACCAAAAACTATAATGCCGATGATTACGCATATCCACAATATAGTCATATGTAAATGATAGATTTTATGACTTATCTGAGAGACCCCTTTAGTCATATTTAAGCTGTACTCAGCGAAGCTATTTTTTATCGCAAAAATATAAAAAATAAAAAAACTTGCTATAGATACTATTGAAGATTTAAATTTAAATACCGCCGTATTAAAATATTTCGTAATACTAAATTTTCTACTAGATTTGGTGACCTTCATTACTTACTCCGACAGCATTTTGGTTCGCAACTTATAATTTTTCAATTTTACTACACGTTATTTTCGAAGCAATAATAATCTACTGATTATTTGAAAATTATTTCTTACGGATGAGTTTAGCAATAGCTAAATATGTATCAACACTTAGATCTTCTGCGCGAAATTTGGGGTCAATATTTAATTGGGCTAATATTTCAGGATTAATATATTCTTTTAGGCTATTAGTTATAGCTTTACGTCGTTGGTTAAATGCCGAGCGCACTATATCAGCTAATAATTGTTGATCAACAGCAGGATCTAGATTCTTGGGAGTGAGTTTAACAATAGCAGACGTGACTTTTGGTGCCGGACGAAAAGCAGTCTTAGGTACAACAAATAGCTTTTCAGTATGGCAAAAAAACTGAGTCATAACGCTTAGTCGCCCGTAATCTTTAGTGTGTTCAGTGGCCACCATACGATCGACTACTTCAAGCTGCAGCATGAATAACATGTCTTTTATATTATTTATATAATTAAATAAATAAAACAAAATAGGCGTAGATATATTATAGGGCAAATTGCCAATAATGCGTAAACTAGAATCTGAATTAAAATCAGAATTCGGAAGTTTGTTGATTAATGTATTAAGATCAAATTTTAAGATATCGTAGTTAAAGACAGTGATTCTAGAATTATTTTTTAATTGCTCAGCTAAGTCTTTGTCTATTTCGACGACATAAAGATGCTCAATATGATCTAAAATTTTATTAGTCAATGCGCCTAATCCTGGCCCGATTTCAAGAATATTTTCACTGGGTTTTGGATTAAAGCTGGCGACAATATTATGTATTATATTTTGATCATGCAAAAAATTTTGACCAAATCTTTTGCGTGGTTGATGATCATAATTTGTCATGAGATTAAATATTGCCCATATAATTTAGAATAATTTTATCATAAATTATATTAATACCCTAATTCTGCATAAACATAGGTATAAATACTAATAAATACTAATAGATAATTTGCATGATTTTATTTAACTATGATGGATGCTGTTATTATTGTTGATCTTGTTAGTAATTGCTCTACAATAATAAAAGCTTCAAGCTAGTATAAAAAGTATGTACAAAAATAATAAAATAATAATTATAAATGGGAATAATTATGTCGGACATTTATGTAATTCACCACAATCCACTAAGGGCTTTTAAAGTACGTAATACTACTGGCAGGACGACTTTACGCACAATTAAAGAAAAGTACGATCAAGCATTAATAAAATATAAATGTTTTTCTGCAGTAGTTTATTCGTTTGTTGTAAATAGTGAAGATTCAACATACGGAAATTTAATTCCAGATGATAACCCAAGTTTGCCATTGTGGAGTTTTTTGCCTCGAGGCCGTGCTCGAATTTTTTTGTTTGTTTTAAATCGTGTACCAAGTGTGTATGTTGCACCACGAATAGATTTAGTCAAATATTATCCAAGGTACTATGAACATATAACTTTAAGAGATTTACAAGTTCATGATATAGATATATCTGAGGGAACTGGTTGGTGTTCCCACCACAGACCAAGATCGTGTTCTGCTGTATCATCCAGACCAGCGTACACACCAGTACACAGATCAGGTGCAGCTACGCCTCACTCATTTAGTACACATACGGAACCTTGCTTGATGCCCCCTGCTAGTTTTATACCATCGATATGTGTTACAGGATCTCACCAAGCACCTTTTTCATCTGTTTCTTTTGTTTCTTCGTCTTTTTCTCAGATACCACCACCCAGAAGTGTATTAGGCTCTGCAGCTGCTCTTCCCACTATTCCCGCTTTTCCCACCATGATTCGTTCTAAAAGTGCGTTAGATTTAATGATTGCTTTGTCTGAATCGCTTACTCCTCCTACTTTTGATATACCACTTCAGGTTTCTCCTACGTTTATACCACCTACTATACGACCCACATATACGAATTCCGTCTCTAGTGTAGGGCGCTTTTTTTATCCCGTTGTCTCAGCAGTTGCAAGCTATGCATCGTCTGAAGCAGGTGCTTCTACAGAGTGTGATAGTCGTTCGCCAAGCCGTTGTGATGGTGATGCTTCCATCGACAGAGAATTGTCTGGGTTACTTGTGCCTCATACTTTACTTTCTCCTGGAGCTCGCCCTTCTTAGACACCGATTTTCACAGAATTATAAGTGCCACAATTAATAACCCAATTTCCAGTCTCGTCACAAATATTTAGTTGAATTATCCTACAACTAACGCTTTTATTTAGCATTAATAAAAAATACTTAATTTTTATTCACCATAAATATGGCTGTTATAACTTTGTTAATCTAGATGCATTTTAAGTAGTCATAACATTAACTCCAAAAGATCTCCTGTAATAATAGGCTTTTTATGCTGTTATCTTATAAAATGAGTATAAAATCATTGACTTACATGCAAATAACATATCAACTCACAGTATTATAAGTGCCACAATAAAAACCTAATGAATAAACAGGAACGTTTTTTTTCAAAGCCAACCGA
>JAGOUU010000067.1 GCA_018061105.1 Gammaproteobacteria bacterium | reverse complement strand
GCGCATGATCGACCCAGCCAGTATACCCATCATTGTACATAGTTTTTACATTATACAGCCTTAAATTATTGAACCGCTGTTTTGCTAAATCTAATAAATCTTTTATACGTTCTATAGTATAAACTCGATCAGCGACTTTAGATAAAACAGCTGCTTGATAGCCACTACCTGTGCCAATTTCTAACACTGATTTTAAATGTAAGTCATCGCCGAGCGCTGCTTGAGTCATTCTGGCAACTATATAAGGCTGTGAAATAGTTTGACCAAACCCAATCGGAAGAGCTATATTTTCATAGGCTTTATGAGCAATTGCTTCATCAACGAATAAATGCCTTGGAATCTCACTTAAGGCATTTAAAACAATCTCATTGTGAATTCCAGCTTTTTTTAAACTTTCTATCAATCTTAGCCGAGTACGCATAGAAGTCATGCCTATGCCATTAGTACCAGAAGAATTATTAAAAGAATTATTATTCGAAAAATTTTTCATTCAAGTGTGTCCCTACCCATTTTGTTAATATGTCTATTTTATCATGAGCAGTCATATCAACTTTCAATGGCGTAATTGAAACTTTTTTTTCTCTGATAGCAGCAAAATCAGTTCCAACTCCCGCATCAGATTCTTTGCCAGCAGGACCTATCCAAAATATATCTTGTCCTCTTGGATCTTTGGCAAAAATAGTAGGCTCTGCAGGATGACGCGATCCACATCGAGTCACAGCAAAGCCTTTCAGTTCTCTATAGGGAACTGCAGGTACGTTAACATTTAAAATAACATCTTTTGGTAAACCATGTTCTTTTATCAATAAGACTAATTCTCTGACTACTTTAGCAGCAGTATTATAATATTCTAGATTGACATTAACATTAGCATCTGCTGTATTCATATGGTTTGCTAATGACACAGCCATTGCGGGATAACCTAGAAATCTTCCTTCCATTGCAGCCGCTACAGTACCAGAATATAAAACATCGTCACCTAGATTAGCTCCGCAATTTATGCCTGAGATTACCATATCAGGTAATTCTCTTAGCCATCCAGTTACTGCCAAATGCACACAGTCAGTTGGCGTACCATTGACTGACGACATGTTTGGTTTAATTTGTTGTACTTTTAAAGGGCGATCTAAAGATAGAGAATTACTAGCTCCTGATCTATTACGATCCGGGGCAACAATAGTTGTTTCAAAAACTTCTGAAAGATTAGAATTTAATATTTGAATCCCATCAGCGTAAACACCATCATCATTACTAATTAAAATTTTTAGCATAGCTTCTTACTCGATTATTACTCTTCAATTATTTGATAAAAAGTTTCACCTTTTTTAATTAATCCTAAATCATTACGTGCACGCTCTTCGACTGCTATATAGCCTTTTTTTAGGCTATCTACTTCGGCATATAAAGCTGTATTTATATTAATTTTTTCTTTATTAATGGCTCGTTGCTTAACTAAATCGTCTTGTAATGTTAAATAAGTAAGAACACTTTCGTCGCTATAAACTAATTTATATACGCCTAAACAGAGAAAATATAATAATATAACCCAGGTGATTTTATAAAATAATTTACTTATCATTTAATTTAATTTAATTTAAAATCTTACTAAACCAAGTTTTCCAGCGTATCTGGCCTTTTTCCCAGCTTGTTCTTCAATCCGTAATAACTGGTTATACTTTGCTATCCTATCAGACCGACACAACGAGCCTGTTTTAATCTGCCCACAATTAGTCGCAACGGCTAAATCAGCAATAGTCGTATCTTCCGTCTCTCCTGAGCGATGTGATAAGATAACTCCATATTGACTTCGCTGAGCCAACTCTATAGCAGCCATTGTTTCTGTCAGTGTACCTATTTGGTTTGGTTTAATTAAAATAGCATTAGCTATTTTGGAGTTAATTCCTTTTTGTAATAATTTCGTATTCGTTACAAATAAATCATCACCAACTAATTGTATTTTACTAGCTAGAGCTTTAGTTAATAACTCCCATCCCATCCAATCTTGCTCTGCCATGCCGTCTTCTATGCTAATAATAGGATAAGACTCAACTAGTTTAGCTAAATAATCAGTAAATTTTGTGCTATCTAATAATTTGTTTTCTGATTTAAGAAAATAGGCATTATTTTGTAACAATTCTGTACTTGCGATATCTAAAGCTAAAGATATGTCAGCACCTAATTTGAATCCAGATTTTTCAACTGCAACACAGATTAATTCTAAGGCTTCTTCGTTACTGCTTAAATTAGGTGCAAATCCACCTTCATCGCCTACTGCAGTAACCAAGTTTTTAGACTTTAAGATATTTTTTAAACAATGAAAAACTTCTGCACCATAACGTAACGCTTCAGCAAAACTTGGCGCACCAATAGGCATCAACATAAACTCTTGAATATCTATATTATTGTCTGCATGTGCACCACCATTGATAACATTCATCATAGGAGTCGGCAAAATATAATTATTTGTCGAATTTAAATATTCATATAATTCTAAACGGTAACTTTTTGCAGTAGCTTTAGCTAAAGCTAATGACACTGCCAAAATAGCATTAGCTCCTAGATGAGATTTATTCTCTGTCCCATCTAAATTCACCATTTGTTGATCTATAAACTGTTGATGTAATCGAACGTCATCCAAAGTCTCCCCCATACTTTGCCCAAGAAGCGCATTAGCCAGAACAGTATTAACATTTGTTACAGCCTTAATAACCCCCTTACCTAGATAGCGCGAACTGTTATTATCTCGTAACTCAACGGCTTCGGCACTACCAGTTGAGGCGCCCGATGGCACTATAGCTGTAGCACGAATATTATTATTTAACTCTATTTCGGCCTCAACCGTTGGATTTCCACGGGAGTCTAATACTTCTCGGCCAATTACTTTAGTAATTACTGGCATAATTATATATTTGTCGGTGTTTTTAAATTGATGTTTAAATTACTATTTAATTTGTTTTTTTTATATTCACTGGCAGCTTTAACAAATCCAATAAAAAGCGGATGGCCATCACGTGGGTTAGAAGTAAACTCGGGGTGAAATTGACAGCCTAAATACCACGGATGTTCAGTATTATCCAGCTCAATGATTTCAACTAATTTTTCTTTATTAGACCAACCAGAAACAACAAGACCAGACTTTATTAAGGGCTCTAATAAAGTATTATTAACTTCATAGCGATGGCGGTGACGCTCTATAATTTCTTCTTGTTTATATAATTTATGGGCTAGTGTTTTAGCCACTATATGACACCCTTGCACACCTAAACGCATTGTACCACCAAGATCAGAATTACTGTGCCGCTCTTGTTTGCCGCCATCTACTGTTGTCCATTCTTTTACTAAGGCAATAATAGGAAACTCAGATGAATTATCAAATTCTGTACTATTTGCCTTGTTTTTCCCTGCTCTATTACGTGCAAATTCTATAACTGCTACCTGCATCCCCAGGCATATACCAAAATAAGGAACCTTATTAACTCTGGCATAATTAGCGGTAACAATCTTACCCTCGATACCACGAGCCCCAAAACCACCTGGAACTAATATAGCATCTAAATTAGATAAATTTGATATATCTGTTAGAACTTCTGAATCAATATATTGAATATTTATTTTTGTATCAGTATGAATACCAGCATGGACTAAAGCTTCTGAAATAGATTTATAAGCATCTTTTAACTCTACATATTTTCCAACCATACCTATAGTAACTTCTTGCTTAGGATTTAATAAATGGTCAACAACTTTTTGCCATTTTGATAAATCCGCAGGTTTAGCACTAAGATTAAGTTTATCAAGAATAATTTGATCTAATTGTTGTTTGTGCAACTCTAATGGAATTCTATAGATAGTATCCACATCTTGCACTAAGATAACCGCACTTTCTTGAACATTAGTGAATAAAGCTATTTTTTGCTTTTCACTTGCTGGTAATGGATTAGACGATCGACAAACTACTATATCAGGCTGGATACCTATTGATCGCAGTTCTTTGACTGAGTGCTGCGTCGGCTTAGTTTTGATTTCTCCTGCCGTATTAATATAAGGTACTAAAGTCAAATGCATATATAATACATTACTATGACCCAGGCTTAACCCTAACTGTCTAATAGCTTCTAAAAAGGGTAAAGATTCTATATCACCTACTGTTCCACCAATTTCTACTATGGCTATATCAAAACCTTTAGCGCCATCGAGTATTCGAGATTTAATCTCATCAGTAATATGTGGTATAACCTGAATAGTGCCACCCAAATAATCTCCACGTCTTTCTTTACGAATGACGCTGTTGTAAACTTGCCCGGTCGTAAAATTATTTTTCCGTTGCATGCGAGTGCTAATAAACCGCTCATAATGTCCCAGATCAAGATCAGTCTCTGCACCATCTTCTGTTACGTATACTTCGCCATGTTGATAAGGACTCATAGTGCCTGGATCGACGTTAATATAGGGGTCTAATTTTAAAATAGTTACACTCAACCCTCGAGCTTCTAGTATCGCTCCTAATGAAGCTGCGGTAATGCCTTTACCTAAAGAAGAAACTACTCCGCCGGTTACAAATATATATTTAGTCAACTTTGTCATATAATGCCTTATGTTATTCGCACACTAATTGCATACAATGCGTCTTATTATATCAGCAGCTGTCCAAAAGATAAAAAATATTATAATTTTATATAGAAGCACCAAGGCATATTGCAAATAAAAATTAATTAAATTAACTAAACTAACTATATCTAATTAAACATACTGACCTGCCGCATATCCCGAAGACCAAGCCCATTGGAAATTATATCCACCCAACCAACCTGTGACGTCGAGACACTCACCAATAAAATATAATCCCGCAACTTTTGTCGTCTCCATTGTTTTAGAAGATAATTCGTTACAATCAATCCCACCTATAGTCACCTCAGCAGTTCTATATCCTTCTGTTCCATTAGGTTTTATTTGCCAATTTATAAAACCATCTAAAATATTAGATAAGTCATTAGGATTTAAAGTTTTTAATTTGCGTTCTGCCAAATTTTCAAACTTTTCGGATTGTTCTACAAACAAATTAATCACTCGTTTAGGTAAATTTAAATACTCTATAAGAAAATTTTTAACTAATAATTCAGGATTATTTTTAATATTATTATTAATACTATCTATATTTAATATATCAGACTTATCGGGCGCAAGATTAATACTTAAATCTTCTCCTGGCATCCAATAATTAGAAATTTGTAACACCACAGGGCCGCTCAAGCCTCGATGTGTAAATAACAAATCTTCAACAAATTCTTTACACTTGCTGTTTATTTTTGCTGGGCAAGCCACACCAGATAATTGCGAATAAATATTTAAATCACCCGGCTGTAAAGTTACCGGCACAAGGCCAGCTCTTGTCGGATAAATATTTAATCCAAATTGACGTGCTATATTATAAGCGAACCCAGATGCACCCATAGTAGGAATAGATAGACCACCCGTAGCTATAACGAGAGAGCCACTAGAATAATTTTGACTTTCAGTAACTATTTTAAATTTATTGTTTTTTTCTATGCTTATTATACTTATATCTAATTTTATTGTTATATTATATAAATTAATTTCAGCCAATAATAAATCAACAATATCTTTTGATTTATTATTGCAAAATAATTGGCCTAGAGTTTTTTCATGATAATGAATTTTATATTTTTGCACTAAGCTTATAAAGTCCCACTGCGTATATCTACTTAACGCAGATTTACAAAAATGAGGGTTATGCGAAATATATTTATCTGGCTCTATGTAATAATTCGTAAAATTACAGCGACCACCACCAGACATAAGAATCTTTTTACCTATTTTGTTCGCATGATCCAGAACCAAAACTTTACGACCTCTTTTGCCTGCCTCTACCGCACACATCAAGCCAGCTGCACCTGCGCCTATAATCACCACGTCGTAACAACTTGAATTAGTTATTTTAATATTGCTCACAACTTATCGCCCATGAGTTACAAACTAGATTAGTATAATTCTCACAAATTTTGACTCCTACACTAGTCAAAACTCCAGCAATTTCTTCACCTATATATAGCAATAACACTTGAGATCGTTCCCAGCTAGGAATATTCATCTCTTGTAATAATTTCTTTACAGGCACCGATCCACCACGTCCTGAGGGCCGACAGCGCTCACCACCATTTCTGTTTTTTATAACAATAGGTAAATCCCTTTTTTCTTTCGACACATAAACAATAAACCCTGCTCTATTATTTTGGGCAAGATCTGTCTTAATTAAATTAATTTTATACTTAAGATTACTTTTATAATCTTTAAGATCAACCTGATCACCTAGTTTAATACTTATGTTAATAATATTATTATTTAAATTTATAATATCTAATATAATAAGTTTGTTCTTGTCTTTAACAAGGGTTTTCAAGCTCGTTTTTAAATCTATACTAATTCTAGAATGAGCCTGATAAGCAGCATAAATACAAGTTTTTATTATCTCACTTAATTTTTTTTCTCCAGGAGCCAGTAACTCAAGCTCAGAAAACCAATAACGCAAGATTGCTTTTAATTGCAACTTATTAAATAATTTTAATTCATTGATATCTAAAATATTATTTTCTAATACACATTGCTCATAATCTTTTTTGATATAATTATATAATAATATTTCTTGCTCAGCACAATACTGCGCTGATCGAGCTAAGCTATTTACAGCCTCAGGCCAGCGATCAGTTAAAGCTGGAATTATTTGATGCCGAATATAATTACGATCAAAATTTAAATCTAAATTAGTCTTATCATCTACCCAAGTTAAATCATTTACTTTAGCATAGTTTAATAATTGCTCTCGTGAGTAATTTAATAATGGTCGTACATGCCATCCGTTAGTTTTACCAGTAAATTTATTTTGTTTTATCTCCGGCATTGCAGACAGCCCCTTTGGTCCGGCTGCCCGCATCAATTGTAATAAAACTGTTTCAGCTTGATCATTTAAATGATGAGCAGTAACCAAGATATCTTTAGGATTATTCATTAATTCAGAAAAAGCTTGATATCTAGCATCTCTGGCCGCTGCTTCTAGGCTCTGGTTTTTAGAATTTTTAAATTTCTTAATATCTACTTTTATTGACTGAAAATTTATCTTATATTTACTACAGATCTGCGCGTTAAATTCTGCCCAATAATCAGAATCAGCTTGTAACTGGTGATCAATATAAACAGCAGTTATTTTTTGATCAATCTTATATAACAAATCCAATAAAACTATAGAATCTAATCCGCCACTTAGCCCAAGAAATATCTGGCTTGTTTCCTCGTTTTTTACACTAGATAACAAATGTAAAAATTTATTTTTAAATTTGTTTATCTCTATATTAGCATTCATTACGTTGACTTCGCTGTGAGTATTAATTCTCGAAGCGACCAAATCTCATTAATCTTTGATAACGAAGATCAACCAATTGATTACCTGGATACTGACTTATAAAGTCTAACTGCTGCTCAATAACTTGTTTTAAATCTTGTGCAGTTTTATGGACATTTCGGTGAGCGCCCCCTAAAGGCTCTGTAATAATTTGATCAACAAGTCCTAGCTTAAATAATTTTGTCACTGTAAGATGCATAGCAGCAGCAGCAGTAGCTGCTTTATCTGCCTTTTTCCATAAGATAGACGCACAACCTTCAGGAGATATTACCGAATAAATACTATACTGAAGCATTAATAGCTTATCACATACTCCTAGAGCTAACGCTCCCCCGGATCCACCTTCTCCGATAACGGTACTAATAATGGGAACATTAAGACGTGACATTATTGCTAAACTTGTTGCTATAGCCTCGCTCTGACCACGTTCTTCAGCGCCTACACCTGGATAGGCGCCAGCAGTGTCAATAAAAGTAATAATCGGCATATTAAATTTTTCTGCCAACTTCATTAATCTTTGTGCTTTACGATAGCCCTCTGGAGAAGCCATACCAAAGTTACGCTTAATTTTTTCTTTAGTCGAACGGCCCTTCTGTTGTCCTATGACCATAACAGGGCGATTATTTAAACGAGCAGTACCACCCACTATAGCAGCATCATCTTTAAAGACTCTGTCACCATGGAGCTCATCAAATTCAGTAAATATTTTATGAATATAATCTAAAGTATGTGGACGTAAAGGATGGCGGGCCAATTGAACCACCTGCCAGTCAGTTAAATCGTTAAATATTGATTTGGTTAATTCTTGACTTTTAGCTTCTAGACGAGCAATTTCTTTATTAATATTAATTTTGCTGTCAGTGCCGACATGACGCAATTGTTCAATTTTTTCTTTTAATTCAGCGATCGGCTGCTCAAAATCTAAAAAGTCTAGGTTCATAAGTTCATAATGAAAATATTATAAATACTAACTAAATAAAATTGTATCAAATTTTAGTAAATATTTAAAATATTAAAAATTAACATTCTTATCTATTCTTATCTATGGTGATATATTGTTCTCGATTGAGCATCATCTGGCCTAGTGGGAGTCCGTGTATCTGGGTTGTAGCTTACTGCTACTATGCTTGTAACGTAAGGTGACTCGCCTGGTGAATCTGGACCCACTGATTCCTCCGTATCTGAGCTTGGTGAACTTGAAACAGAATCAGTTTTACTCATAATTACCAATCCGCAAGCCTCTGCACTAGGCTCAACTGACTCCACAGCTGAAGCCATTTCTCTTACAACTTCTATTTTTTCACCCTCTTCAACAGATTTTTGTATAATTATCCGAATTTCAGAACCTACTTGAGATAGAGGGAATTGCCTTGCTAAAGCTGAAAATCTTTCGAATCTGCGTTCTTTTTCTGCCTTTGCAAGCAAAGAAGATCTTAAAATTCTTACTAGCTCTTTTCTACATGCTTCCAAACTTTTCTTTTTACTCCAGTTTACTTTTTTACCATTTAGTACATCTTTAGTTAACTCTTTACATAATTCAACAACCTTTTTTGGTATATCTTTCTCACGAAACATATTAGGATTAGTAC
>JAGOUU010000122.1 GCA_018061105.1 Gammaproteobacteria bacterium | reverse complement strand
TAATTCAGTATAGTTCATCATTGTTCTATATGGTTCAAAAGCCCTAAAATACGTTATTTTTACTAAGTTTACTTTAAATAAATTGCCATTAAAATCCTAAAAAAGTATTAGGATTAAATATGAAAAATAAACCTTTAAGTGATTTAAAAATTAAAACTGCAAAAATAAAAGA
Organism: Gammaproteobacteria bacterium; assembly: GCA_018061105.1. Classification (GTDB taxonomy): domain Bacteria; phylum Pseudomonadota; class Gammaproteobacteria; order JAGOUU01; family JAGOUU01; genus JAGOUU01. The sequence goes on along the minus strand of JAGOUU010000122.1, from coordinate 2,331 downwards.
AAAAGATTACCAGTTAGGTGATCAATATGGTTTATACTTATTAGTAAAAACAACAGGAAATAAACTTTGGCAAATGAGATATACTTCACCTACAACCAAAAGAAGAAATATTGCATCTTTTGGTAAATATCCAGAAGTTAGTTTATCTGAAGCTAGAATAGCCAGAGATAAAAATATTAAATTTATTGCTGATGGTATAGATCCACTTGAATATAAAAAAGAATATAAACAAAAAGTTATTCGTAATAATAATGGAATGTGTATTAATTTAATTGATGAATGGCTTGAAAAAGAATCACTTATAACAAAAGCTATTACACATAAATCAAAGTCAAGAATTTTTAACAAAGATGTAAAACCATTTTTAAAAAATAAACATATCAACGAAGTGACTATTGACGATATTGTTAATATCATAGAAAATAAGCTAACAACAGCTCCTGAAATTGCATCAAGATTATTTACTCATTTAGATAATCTTTTTAGATATGCCGTATTAAAAAAATATTGTGATAGAAATATTTTGGCTGATATTAGAAAAAAAGATATTGTAAAACCAAGAATATCTAAACATATGGCTAAAATAACGGACTTAGGGATACTAAAACAGCTAATAAATGAAATATATAACTATAAGGGTAACCATAATATAAAAAACGCTTTAAAGTTAGTTTTACATATACCATTAAGAGCTGAAAACTTATGTAATCTTAAATGGAATCAAATTGACTTTGAAAAAAAAATTTTAACAATCCCAAGAGAAAATATGAAACTAAGTAATATTAACCTTGATGATTTTGTAATGCCTCTTACTGATGAAGTTATAAATATACTAAATGAGCATAAAGATATGCAATTTTTTAGTTCAAAATCTAAAGAGTATGTATTTCTAGGTTTTAATAATAGCAAACCAATAAATAAAGAGAGTCCAAACAGAGCATTATTTAGATTAGGCTTTAATGATGAAAAAAAAGGTACCAAAATAAGATTACATGGATTTAGAGGTACTTTTAGAAGTTTAATAGACACATTAGATACAAAAAATATATTTTCTTTTGAAGTCAAAGAGAGAGCACTAGATCATCATGATAAAAATTTAGTGGCAAGAAGTTACAATCATAAAGCAAATTATCAAGAACAAATGATTAAACTCATGGAATTCTGGAGTGAATTTATATGTAGTTTAAAAAAGGATTAATTACATGAATGAAATTTTACGAAGAAATCATGATATTTATATGAGAATTGAAAAATTTGAAGATTACGAATTTTTCAATTGTATAGCATATGAGATGTTCCAAAGAAGTATTGGTATAGAACCTCTAAATATACAAAAACAATATCAAGAAAATTCTAAAGGATATTTAATCCAAGGATATGATAATTTAGGCAATATCATTGGCTTTAGTCAACCTCAACAACTTGAGATGGCAATAGATTCTACTTTGCTTAATGGAAATTATTCTACTTTTCCGTTGCCTTGGAATTCTTGGTTTAATACTTTTTTTGGCGCTAACCCTCAAAGCGTGATGCCTGCGCAACCTGGGAATGGAAGTTCTACGGGGCCATTGAGTATTAATTATAATAATTGGGGAAACATAACCATTGGTGTGGCTACTGCACTTTTAACTCAAGATGGTAGCTCAGATGGAGACACTGCTTCTGTAAACAGTGATGGCTCTTATAATTCAATAGACGAAGTTAATCCCACTGCTGCTATTAATGGCTCAGCAGGCTCCAGTTGGATCGTTAGTCCCTACGATGAGTTTACCTATCAACAAAGCACGCAAGGCAGTTCTGCCCCTATTGATCAAGATCCCTATTATCAAATTGCGCCTGAGCTACATTCTTGGTCGGATTTTTCTGCTACCTTCAAATTTTCAAGTAGTAATAGCAGTAATGGTAATCCTGATGTATGTGCCAATAATGCAGCTACTAGTGATTGCTATTTTTATTATACGCTGACTCAAGGTTCTCCTCTTGTACACTTTGTGCTGCATAATATGGCTGTTATTGTGCGCAATACTCCATTAACTCCTGCAAATCCTGCTTATTTAAATGACCAATCGCCAGTACAATTGCAATTTGGCATAACGCCTTATGATGACGATGTGATTGCTCAGCAAAGTGGCGGGCGTATCGGTACTTTTCTTGCTTATGATGGCTACCAACTATTAGCGTTATTTTATGATCACAATACAGTAGAAGCACAATGTTTAAGTGGTGCAAATCCAGCAGTATCACAGCCATGTGAATTTACGCCTCCGCCAGTTAATTTATTGTTTTCTATTAACACCACTGTTGACTCAGCTACGAAAGAGGGTTATTTAG
>JAGOUU010000066.1 GCA_018061105.1 Gammaproteobacteria bacterium | reverse complement strand
GGCCTAGAGCCCTGTAATGGCAAAGCCTGATCCCCCCGGTTGGCCCATTTTTGAAATGGCAGCCTGAATAATAAATAAATTTTAAAAACAGATGTGGCCAGCTGATTGGCATATAATAAAAACGGGAATGCCATATTCATACGACGGTTATGATAAAATAGACAAAATGCCAAGCATAATCTTGAGAATAAAATCCACACCAAATAAACGACAATAAAAGCTGATGACACTATTACGGTTCCAGAAACCATAAGAAACGGCGCGCACATCATACTAAAGATTACTATCCGTTGATCGACTAAACACCACCAAGCAAAAAGCCCTACTTTTCTTGGTCCTAACATGATACCACGCCAACCGTTTCGGAGAATGTTCCCTGACCAGCGTAACATATTTTCTTTAAGACGATGCAGAGGTGATACATCTTCGTCAATTTCTTCTATAGTATACACAGTAGCATCTGGGACGTAGAGCATATCAGCGCCTTGTTTCAATAACGCAAACCAGCTACTTTTGTCGTCTCCTGATAAGAACCTGAATCTACCCCACAGCCAATGATCTAAACTGTCTTTTTCTATCAAATCAATAAAGATATCATTTAAAACCAATCCAGCTCGGAATATTGACATTCTTCCTGTCAGCGTAATCACTTTATTAGATACAGCATGGGATTGCATAATCATATGACGCTGTGTAAAACGCAAATTAAACCAATTTTGCAACCACATAGGTACGTTCATTAATGGTCGTTCATTTGTTGTTAAAGCATGAACTTTTGGTTTCACTTTAAAAATTGGTATCGACTTTAAAACAGTACCAGGGGTTAATACTGTATCCCCATCCATAAAAATAATAGGATCATTGTCCCCTAAGCCCTTTCTTGAAATACAACGCAATGCCGAACCCATTGCTGCACGTTTTCCTGGCTCAATTTGTCGCACCATTATTAAATTAAGATAATCTGAATGCCTAATCCAAGACCAAATTTTACGAATCTTTTCCTCGATTTCAAAATCTGCCGTAGCCATATACAGCTCTGTAGGTACCTGCAATAAATCAGCTTCGCGGTTAATAGATGACATCATTTGTTCTAAGACGTAACTAGACTCGTTATAAGCCGTTACCATGAAAACAACTTTTTTAGGTCGCCAGCCTTGCTCTAACAATTCTCCCGCTTGATATCTTATTATGGCAAATTTAATCTGATTATAATAAATAGAACGAACGAAATGCAGCAACCACCAGAGATAACGCCATATCCCTAAAGCACCAAATAGGATTAACCACATTTTGTAATCTGGATTCCAAATTGCATTGGGTAAGTTCCAGACTAAAATAAATAACATCCCACAGTATAAAATAAACTTATAAACCTGATTAAATTCTATTTTAAATTTAGGCCGAATGACTACTTTAGGATCGACTTTTTTTGGCCCAAAAGCTTCTTCTTTACTGTCTTCATTATCAGAAGTTTCGTTATAATCAACGATATCCTGGCCTTCGCTTTCCAGTACTTTATCTTGACTACCGACCAATCTATCAGACATAGCAAACCTAGAGGTACAAAATTATTATTATAATTATATTAATATTAGCATAATAACTTACCCTAACAAGCTTAATTAAATTAGGAACTTGACTTCTTGCTTTTAAAAACTATAACTTATATATATAACTATTACATATAATTATTTAAGATAAACGAGAATGATATGTTCAAACTTAAATCTAACTTGTTAAAATCTCTTGTCAGCACAACTTTAGTAATATTAAGCAGCTTGTCCATTGGACACGCTCAAAATATGCAACAGCCTACTGATACAGATAAAACAAACTATGATTCTATTCTCAATGATCCGTCTACCAATTCTTTGGATGATCCTACAAATTCTGAATATGATGCTATTCAACAACAAGATATAACAACTTCACCTAGTGAACCTAACACACCTAGTAATTCTATAATCAATTCTACAATCAATTCAGCACCTGATCCCATAGAGCTTGATCCAGATATGAATACTGATTTAAATAAAGATCAATCAACAAGTAATATCTCAGTTACTCCAGCCACTGCACCAATTGTACCCGTACCTAAGCCAACAACTGGTACAACAACAGTATGTACGCCTACTAGCACATCGACTAGCACATCAAATACTAATACACCCGTGCCAACTAACGTTTCTAACACGTCAACCACTAAGCAACAAGCTACAGTTTTAAAAGATGATGCTATTACAACTCACGAAGATACTTCAATTATTTTAAAAAACTCACAACTGCTAGCAAACGATTCTGCTGGGCATAGAGAAAAATTAACTATTACATCCATAAAACCTCCACGAAATGGTATGGCTTCTTTAAAAGGAAAATATATTATCTATAGTCCTAATAGTAACTTTCATGGTGTCGATACCATTACTTATATTGTCACTGACAGTAAAAACAAGACTCATGAAGGAAAAGTCAATATTACAGTGATTGCAGAAAATGATGCACCAGATACAGCTCCTATTTTAGATCAAGAATTAAAACCAGGTGATACAGAAATGTTAAAAGCCGGTAAATATTTTGATGATGAAGAAGGCAGTAAAATGGACTATTCAGCTACTGGCTTACCTCCTGGATTAAGTATAGATAAGAATGGCGTAATTACTGGCAAAATTGACCCAAAAGATTCAGGTGAATATAAAGTTACTGTTACGGGTGTAGACGCTCAAGGGGCATCAGCAAATATAGAGTTTAGTTATGTTATTGTTACAAAAGCAACTGCTGACAATGAAATTTACACTGATTCTGATACAAATACAAATATAACAGATACAACAACTGTTGATATCCCGAACGATGCAACAGGCGTGACCGATCCAGTGAAAACTAAATTAAAATAGAGTAAGCTGAAGAGCGAATATTACTTGGATATTACTTGGATTTTATTTTAATTTCTTTTAGTAAACTATACCCACCTATATCTGCAACAACTATAAAATTCTTAGAAATACTATTTATTAAATGCATCTTTTTGTTTTTTACAACAATAAAATCTTCCGTATTATTACTGAATAGCTTTTCCAATTCTTTCAGATCTTTGGTATTTTTTGCCTTGCCATGAGAATAAAATTGAGCTGAATATGATCTATTGCAATAAAAATAAAATTCACTCTCTTTTGATTCACGCAAATTCATATATTTTTGCGTAATCTTGTATGGGCCTATTATATTATTAAAATAAGGATTATAGGTTAATAAACAGATCCATAATAAAATACAGCTTACAGGTAATAATAACGGGATAGTTAACCAATGTTTAAAATTTATTTTATCTATTGATTGGCTACTTCTTGTCCACAGCTCAGATACCAATAAAACAAAAGGCGGCAAAGCTGTAATAACATAAGGGAAAATTATATTTCTAGCAAAAGTAAAAAAAACAAGAGGCCAAAGACTCCAATAAAATAAATAACACAACCAGCTGTCTTTATAATTGTGGCTAATTACATAAAAACTTTTTTTATAATTACGTAATAACATATGAGCCAAAAATAAAACCCAAGGGAAAGTGCTAATAATCATAAAAATCCAAATCATTCCTAAAGGCTGGCGATGTGGGTGGCCATATAAATCTCCTGACCATCCCGGTACTAGAAATCTCTTTAGGTGCTCACCCACTATAAAATAATTTAAAAAGCCTGGAGTTTTGAGTTCTGCTAAAATATACCAAGGAGCTGCTATCAGTAAAATGAGTAAACAACCAGAAAGCCACGGCAAATTTTTTAATGAACTTAACTTATTGTGCCTAAACTGCCAAATTAAAATAGGTGGCAATGTTAAAATCCAACTTATTGGCCCCTTAGCCAGCAAACCTAATCCTAAACCAACAAAAAATAAATAACCAAATAATTTTTGTCTATTTTTATCTTTTTCATTAGTTGCTAACCAAAAGCCCGCAAATACTAAACACACAGAAAACGCTAAACCAGCGTCAGTCATTACTGCCCCAGCAGAAACAAAAAATAATGGCAAGGCAAATAGTATTGTTATATTCAGCAAAGCAAAATCTTTGTTATACCGAGATTTACATAGATGCCAGATCAAAACGAGATTACCTAACATAAAAAATAAAGATGGTAACCGAGCAGCAAATTCATTTATCCCAAAAATCTTCATACTTATTGCTGATCCCCATATCGAAAGTGGAGGTTTAGCCCAAAACGGCACTCCATAATCGTGCAAAGGAGTAATCCAATTACCTGTTTCCAGCATTTTTCTTGCCATCTCACCATATCTAGCTTCTGTAGTATCGATCAGAGGTAAAACAAACATGGTAAACAATCTCGCAATAAATATAAAAAATAAAATTTGCCATAAATATTTGCGCGACTTTGACGACAGGGAAAATTGTTGCATACTAATTATATTTAATTTTTAAATATTTTTTTTATTATAATATTGTGATCTTGACAAAACTTTAAAAACTCAGAGTTTATCAAAAAATTATATTCCATCAAACTTGCGCTAGAAAAGTCAGGCTCAGGATTAAATACGCTGGGGTGACACATAAGCAAGCTATTATCTTCAATTTTACTTAGCCATAGTTTAACTAGCTTAGAATATTTAGAATATTCAGAGTTTTCTGAGAGTGAATAAACGCCTACTAAATTCCCTGATAATTTATAACCATTATTAATAACCAATTTATCAAAATTATAAGCAAGTATTTTTAATATTAAAGCTTTTATTTTAGAGTCATGATCTCTAAGAGGCGGATTCACTCGCCTAATCCAAAATTGCCAGTTTTTTTTATCGGAGCAGTATCTTGCTTTTAATACTTTTATTAATATACTGCGTATTACTGGAAAAACATGTACATGATGATGGCCATCTATATAGTCTGGGGGTCTACCTATAGCGAGCTCAAATAGATCAAGCTGTGTCTGTAATTCCCTCTCAAGCCATTTTTTATCTATAATTCCCAGTAGAGATTTACTAATTAACTTATTAAGACTAGTAAATTTATTATGACCGAAATTATGAGTTAAATTAAAATGTAAACCAGTCTCAAAACTTGAGTTAACCAAAAGTTTTAAAGCTTGGGCTTCTTCTGGCCAATAAGGGGAATTTGTCATGCAACTAGTAGCTGATACACGCCCTGCCTCTATCAGCTTACGGATCCCAAGACTGGTATATTTATTTAATGCATAATCGTCAGCGCAAACAGTAATAACTTTCATTTAAATACCCACATGCTGCTTGTTACAAAAGTCACAATAGATACCGAAAGCAAAACTATAGCAAGAGCAACAAGATAATTTAACGAAGTATAATGAAGTAAAATTATGTATAAAAACTGATTTAAGATAAAACTAAAGCTAGAAATAATAAAAAAACGTGATACTGTTTTAGGGTGCGAAATAATAGAATCAGTCGCAAATGTCCAATAGCAATGTCCAAAATAGCTAACTTGAAACGCAGCTATAAAGCCTAATATATTCGCATAAGCCGGAACTATATTATAACTGCAAATCAAAGCGACTGTTAGCCAATGTACTAGCATTGCCAAACTTCCGACCAAACCAAACCTAGTTAAGCGTTCAATGATATTGATCATCGTAATTATATTTGTTCCTAATTAAATAAGCCGGTCGAGATTTTACCTCAGTAAATATTCTGGATATATATTCCCCTAAAGCGCCTATCGAAAGCAACTGCACACCGCTTAAAAAAGTAATACTAACAACAAGTGTTGCCCAACCTGGGGTATCTGCACCAAATATAATAGTTTTTAATAAGATATAAAGCCCATAGCCTATTGATCCCAATGAGATAAATGCACCCATTATGCCCCAAATTCTCAATGGAAAAGAGCTAAAAGAAGTAATACCTAATAGAGCTAGACTTAGTAAATTACGGAAATTATATTTTGAAGCACCTAAGTTTCTATTTTGCATTTGAACCGGAATACCAATTGTTTTAAACCCGACCCAACTATAAAGCCCTTTCATAAATCTATGACGCTCAGGCAAAGAACAAATTGCTTTGACGACTTTTTTATCTAATAAACGAAAGTCTCCAGCATGTGGTTCTATTTTAATAGAAGCGCCATAATGCATAAAATAATAAAACATATTGCTATACTGACGTCTAAAAAAACTATAATAGTCTTGCTTTGTACTCACGGCATAGACCATTTCATAGCCTTGCTTCCAATAATTAAAAAATTCAGGAATAACATGTAAGGGATGTTGAAAGTCAGCATCTAATAATATAACTATATCTGCATCAACAGCATGATCTAAACCAGCACTAAGAGCATTTTCTTTACCAAAATTTCTGGTTAATTGAATAACTCTCAAGGGATGGTGATCTGAAATTGACACAAGTGTTTCAAAAGTATTATCAGTACTTCCGTCATCAATTATTAAAACTTCATATCTATCAGATAATTTCTTCAATTGCTCAAACACTAGCTGGATGAGCTGCTTGAGATTACCCTCCTCATTGTAAGCTGGAATAACAGCCATAATCAGTGGATTTATGGTATTTTTATTATTTATATTCATGCTAATCAAAAAAATTTAATTAATAATTCTATAATCACCAGGAGCAAGATCTTTAGGTAATTTATAGTCGCCAAATCTTATTCGCATTAAACGACTTACCCTGCAGTCTACAGCTTCGAATAATCTTCGTACAATGCGATTACGGCCTTCAGTAAGTACGACCCGATACCAGCTATTAGAAGAGTGAGCTTTACTAAAAGTATCGTTTTTCTGAACACAGATGCTTTTAAATTTTGCCAGACCATCATCTAGTTCGATGCCATACAAAAGTTTGTTAATAATTTCAGGATTAACTTTTCCCTGCACTCGAACTAAATACTCACGTTCACAGTTGCCGCTGGGATGCATTAATTTATTAGCCAAATTCCCATCAGTAGTAAATAATAACAATCCACTAGTATTTATATCTAATCGCCCAACACTTACCCATCTGCTATTTTCCACAATTGGTAGATCTGAAAAAACGGTTTCACGATCTTCAGGATCATTATTGGTACAGATTTTACCCACTGGTTTATGATAAATAAGTAATTGGGAATTATTTCTCGGGGTATTCACATTATTATTCAGAATATTTGAAAGAGCTTTGCCATCTATAAGTATAAGTTCTTGCCCACTAACTTTCGAACCCAATTCTGCAAGTTTGCCATTAATAATTATTCTTCTTTCAGCAATCATTTCTTCTATTTTTCGACGTGAGGCGACGCCAAGATTTGCTAAAAATTTTTGGATACGTTCAGGCTTATTATTAATATTTTTACTATTGCTCTTCATTATTTTCTTCTGCGGTTACTGCTTCTAAATTTACGGCCTCTAATAAATTTTGTTTAATTTCAACAATATCTGCTAAAGTTGGCAAATCTTCTAATTTTTCTAAATTGAGATCATATAAAAATTGCTGTGTCGTTGCATAGATAGCCGGCCTACCAGGAAGTTCTTTATGCCCTACTACTTTGACCCATTCTCGGTCTAAAAGATTTCTAATAATCTGTGAACTGACCGCTACCCCCCGTATATTTTCTATTTCGCCTCTAGTAATAGGTTGCCGGTAGGCTATTATCGCAAGGGTTTCTAATGTAGCTTTCGTATACTTGGTTGGTTTTTCTTGCCATAACTCCTGCACCCATGGTGCATACTGCGCTTTAGTTTGAATTCTGTAAGCAGTTCCTAGAAATTTAATCTCAATAGCTCGATCTGATAAATCAAAAGTTAATTCGTCTAAAGCTAGTTTAATATATTTAATATTATACTTAACTTTATCTTTAACACGGGTATTAGGATTCTCATTGAATTGATCTAAAATATGCGTAATATTTTTTATAGATAATGGCTTGTCTGAAGCCATAAGCAAAGACTCAGTAATGAGCTTTAAATGCCTAAACTGCTCTTGATTCAGATTTAGACTATCTAAGTCTGCTAATTGTTTTTGATCCAAACCAGAGCTAGAAACCATATTTAAATCAACATTTAAATCAACATCTAGATCAGCCTCTAAACCAGTTTCTAATTCTGTATCGCTCATGTGGCTTTGGACCTTATATAAATAGGAGTAAAAGATTGATTTTGCATAAGTTCAATGAGAGATTCACGGCATAATTCTAAGATTGCCATAAATGTTACGACTACACCAATTTTGCCTTCATCTGGCGAGAAAAGATTACCAAATTCAATGTAATTTTCGCTATCAAGCATTTCTAAAATTTTGCTCATACGTTCTCTTAAAGAAAGCGTCTCTTGCTGAATATGATGATGAGCAAAGTTATCTATACGTTGCATCACTGTGAGCATTGCATGCATTAAATCTGGTAATGAAACAGAAGGTAATTCCGCAATAACTTGAACGCTATTTTTATCTAATTGACAATCATATGTGTCACGAAAGTGTCTAGGTAATTCATCGATATCATTAGCAGATTTCTTAAATCGTTCATATTCTTGTAATCTGCGTACTAATTCAGCACGAGGATCTTCTTCTTCATCTGATAGATTCTTAGGTCTAGGTAACAACATTCGAGATTTGATTTCTGCTAGCATTGCTGCCATAAGTAAATATTCTGCGGCTAATTCTAAACGAAATGCTTCCATAAGCTTAATATATTGTAAATACTGATGGGTGATCTCAGCTACAGGTATATTTAAGATATCTAGATCTTGTTTACGAATTAAATATAACAACAAATCCAGCGGTCCTTCAAAAGCTTCTAAGATAACTTCTAGAGCATGCGGAGGAATATACAAATCTTTTGGTACCTCCATCATCGCTTTACCGGCAACTATAGCAATAATATCTAATTCTTCAGGCTCAATTTTAGTTGTGGCTTCAGTATCAGTAATCTCTGTCACTTAATTTCCCTAATTTAAACCTAATAATTTAAACCTAATAATTTAAACCAATAGCACTTCTTACTTCCGCCAGAGTTATTTTAGCAATTTCACGAGCTTTTTTAGCTCCTGCTGTCGCAATGTCTTTTATATACATGGGAT
>JAGOUU010000121.1 GCA_018061105.1 Gammaproteobacteria bacterium | reverse complement strand
ATGCGTGAGCGTAAACAAGGCCGTATTATGAATATTGCCTCGGTAGCTGCGTTTCAGGCTTGCCCTAATTTTGCAGTGTATGGTGCAACCAAATCATATGTGTTGATGTTTTCAGAAGCACTTGCCGCCGAAGAAAAGAAAAATGGCATTAAAGTATTGGCGGTTTGTCCTGGTGCAACTGCTACCCCATTTCATGATGTGGCAGGTAACGAAGGAACATTTTTAACCAAAATCATGGACAGCCCCGAAACTGTAGCCAAAACAGCCATACGAGCCATGAAATGTGCTTGCAGTAGCAGTGTAGTCACAGGCGTTATGAATAAACCTTTGCCCTTGATTAATCGTTTAATGCCGCGTCAATGTATGACATGGATTGCAGGTAATTTGGCTGCGCGTTAAATAAAATACTTAAATATAACCCGTATTTAGCTTAGCGAATACGGGATTCCAATAAAATAAAAATCCGCTTTTTTAAATACACCTAAACCTCAATTCTTATAAATTAAGTAAGTTAATTTTTATCCCTAATAACGCTCTCATGAAATCGGCAAAAATGTATAGATAGCTTCATTATAAATAAATAAAAACCAACTTGGCTTAAAGTGAATATTTTTTGTTTATCGGTGTTGTGCCAAAATATGTGCGCAGGCATTGAGTGTGTATCATCTAATAAGGCTATGTAGTCGCCATCCAATATTGATTGCTTAGGTAAATAAAAAATAGATGTAATCTTTTGCTCTTTTATAGCCCTCAATTTATCCTCTACTTTATGAATAGCTAATCCCGACTCTTTGAGCTTTTGTATATAACCGTCTAACTTTATAATCGGCGAAAATATCACTTTTGGTGGAATATCTCTCGGGTTTTCCATACTAATATCACAACTATTAGAAACAATAATACCTTTAACATTCTTTTTTTCACAACTATAGAAGTTAATGATAGTTAAAGAAGACCATCCATCTCCCTGTAATAAGTCCTCTTTATGCAGCATTGTGTAATAATTCATTTTTTCAGGGAAGTCAGATAATGCTTTTATTAATCCATCTTTCTGTTCTCTAGTTAAATAATATGGGATTTGATCTTTCAATTGGTCTATATTAAGATCCATCTCTTTTTTCCTTAAACTTCGTATAAATCCCATAAATTATCAAAAAGCACTTTTGAAAACTCTGCTCCAAGCTCCTCTTGGCTATAAGTCAATTTCTCATAAAAGCTCGCCAATTTTTCCTCAAAAACATCAACATGATTATCCACTTTTTCTAGAATATTTCCTGTGGCTAAGTCAGTGTATTGACCATAAGTCTTAGATACCTGATCCAATTGATAAGTATTTTGAGCTTGTTTGTAATTTTTTGTTTCGTCTACAAAGTTTGTCACACCAACAAATAATGGTGATAATAAAAAAATACCTACTAATTTTACAGTTGAATTAGTTCTGCTTTCAGCATTAGTATAATAATTACTCATATTGGGGCTCCAGTAAATCTAAGGCAGACTGAGATAGACAGGTAAAAAATAACATTTTACTTGCCAAATGAATCTCATCTAAATAAGCATCCAAGCCATTATTGAAATCTTTAAGGGTATAGTCAGTATTTTTTATAGTATCTATATCTATAACAAGCCCCGTTTTGGTTTTTTCATCAGGTAAAATAACACTAGCATCTGACACTATTTGGATAGCACTAATAAAGTTATTATTTGGGATTTCAACTCTAAGTTGGAAATTTTTATCACTTACAGTATGCTCTCCAAGCATGATATTTAAATTCACCAAATTAGCCTTATTAATAACACTAGAAGAATCTATAATATTGACATACTTCATTGAGTATCTCTCAATAACTGTAACTATATTTGCCCCTAATATTATGTTAATAACAGTTTGAATAGCTTTTTTAAGATTCACCCAACGTGGATATGGAAGCTTACAAGCTACAGCCACACTTTGATCTCCAACTAGCAACATAAAGCCATCCCAATGTATTTTAATCAAAGGAGCAAACCTTAAATTTGGATCTGCATCTCTCAGTTGTTTTGGTAAATTAGTAATAGCAAGATTCTCAATAACTTTTTCGCCATCTAATTTACTAAATAATATACCCGTCAGAATATTAGACAGCGGAAAAACAGACTGCATACGCAACTCAAAAACTGCATCTATAATAGGTTCTTTTGCAAGTTTAATTGGCAGTTTCGACATTATATAATCATCCTTCGTACAACATGGGACAGACTTCACTTCTGATTGGTGATATTTTATCAAGAGCCGCTAAATTTGCATATATACATACATTGAAGAAAACAATGAGCCAACTTATTGAAACATCTTTATAGCATATGCAGCCCTATCTGTAACATATTCCCTACTTTTTTAACCCTGCTTTGGCAAATAAATCGCCTAAAGTGCCTGTTTTAACAGGTGTAGAACCTTTAGGCTTTTGCTGCGCCGAGCTATTAAAACTACGTTGGTTTGACACTTTTGGCTCATTACGCGCGGCTTGTTGTTGCGGCGCAGGCTTTTCGGCTAAACGACAGGTTAAGGCAA
>JAGOUU010000065.1 GCA_018061105.1 Gammaproteobacteria bacterium | reverse complement strand
CCATCGCTACGATGGATACTAATAATTCTATAGAAGCTGGTTTTATCGGAATGATTGGGCCATTATTTGATACGTTAATATTATGCACAATGACTGGATTAATTATTCTAGCATCAGGTGCTTACAATACCGATACTCAATCTATGCTGACAGGTGCTCAGCTTACACAAAAAGCTTTTGAGCTGGGATTTACTTCTTTTGGCCAAAACTCTGCATTTTTAGCAACTATTTTAGTAGGAGTAAGTTTAATATTGTTTGCTTATACGACTATTTTGACTTGGTCTTATTATGGTGATCGTTGTGTGAGCTTTTTGTTTGGCGATCAATATATTTTGGCTTATCGAATTATATTATTAATAATTTTAGTACTGGGCTCTGTCTTAAATCTTAAAGTAGTTTGGGATATAGCTGATATAGCAAATATTGGGATCGCTATACCTAATTTGATTTCATTAATATTATTACGGAAGAAAGTTGCTGAATTGTTGCGGGAGTATGTAAAAGATAGGCTTGAAAGATAGGTTTGCCTGAAGCGTGCGTTCATCCTAGATCTAGATCGGGCGTAATCTTCGTCATCCTCAACAAATACGCTCGATACCCAAAATGAAGTAACAGTGGAATACTTATAAAATGCAACCAGCGGACTATAACTACTACAATAAGAAACCAGCCAAAATTAATATGCATTGCCCCAGCGCCAATTGTAAATAATTTAAATGGTGGAAACGGAATTAAACTCGCTGGCAATAATATCAATAGTCCATATTTACCAAACCAGTCTTGTATAATAAGAAACTCATTAGTATAGCCCCAAGAACTAATCATGGGCTCTAAATATAATATTAAATAATAACCCAGTATATAACCCACGATACTTCCAAATAAAGCTGATATAGTAGCAATATTAATATAACGAAAAGTTTTATCTTTACTGAGCAAGATTAAAGGCAATAGCATAACTATGGGGGTAATCGGGAGTATACAAGCCTCAAAAAAACATAATAAAGCCATGACAACTATACCATAGGGAGTTAGTACCAAGCTTTTTAATTTTAAATAAATTTTTTGTTTAATACTCATGTATATTTAATAATTTATTAATGCCTAAAGTTTACTCTAAACTTAGCCCCTCCTAGATCAGAATCTGTTACAACGATTTCACCAGAATAGGCAGCTACTATATCCGTTAGTATAGATAACCCTATTCCATGCCCAGGGGTGTGCTCATCTGCCCTCACTCCTCTTTTGAGAATAGCGGACTTTTTCTCATCCGGGACACCAGGACCATCGTCTTCTACAACAATCGTCAATAAAGTACCATCATCTTGTTTTGTTTCTGTAGCTGTTAATTTAACTGTATTATTACACCATTTATGTGCATTATCGAGTAGGTTTCCTAAAACTTCAAGCAAATCACCTTTATCACCATAAAACATAGCTTTTTTATCTATATCTTGAATAAATTGAATATTTTTAACTTGATGGACTTTTGATAAGGCAAGAATAATTTTATCAACTAAGCCCTGAACATTAACAGGCTTACTTAAACTAGCTTTGGTACCAGCAGCCTGTGCTCTTCTTAAATGATAAGTAACCAAATCATTAAGGGTGCCTACTTGATCAACTAAGATGGTTTTTGTTTTTTTATTAATTTGATCATTATTAACTGTGCTGTTAATAATAGCTAAAGACGTTTTAAAACTATGAGCTAAATCTCCTAAAGAATTACGGTAACGTTTTTGTCGACCACGCTCAAATCTTAATAAAGTATTTAAATCTGTCGTAAGATCTTTAATTTCTTCTATATAGTTATTGTTTAAATATTCTCGTTTACCTTCTTCTATATCTGTTAGATCTTTTCTTAGCCTATTTAATGGCATTAAGCCCCAATTTAAAGTCAGCCTTTGAATAATAAGCGAAAGGATAATAATTAATCCGAGTAATAACCATAAACTTTTGCGAAAGAGAGAAACTTCTCGTAAAAAATTCTGATCTGATTCCGCAACATGAAAAATATAAAGAACAGGTTTTTCTTTTTCATCTGCCCAAACATAACCTAAACTTAATAAAAATAATTCAGAGCCATTACTCGCTTTTACTTTTGTGAAACGATGCTCACCGGGATTAAGATAAAGATTATTATAGGGAATCTCGATCCCTTCGCTAGATGGCGACCGCCATTGTATTTTTTGATCCTGAGACACTGCAGCGTAATAACCTGAGTTAGGTTGCATGAGTCTTGGATTAGGCAACATAGCAGGAAAATCTAAGAGACCATCTCTCTCATCTTGATCAACTAAACGAATAAGATCATAAACTTGGCTCTGTAATCTTAATGAAACAGAAGAAGTTGCTTTTCTTACAAAAGAGCTATCAAGAACAAATCCAGTAAAACCTACAAAAAAAACCAAAACAATTACAGAGGATACCAATAATCTGGTTTTTAATGAATTCATGTATTTTAGCTAATTATCATATAACTTTCTCAATCCTTAGTTATTATTATAATAAGTACTAAAAAATATAGCATTATTTATTTTTGGATTTATTTTCTTTGATTTATTTTCTTTGAGCAATAAATTTGTAACCACGACCTCTTAAAGTTTCAATAGGCTTAAGAATATCTTGAGGATCAAGTTTCTGACGTAAACGACGCATAAATACTTCGATAACATTGCTATCACGCTCATGCTCTTGTGAGTATAAAGCTTCAATCAGTCTATTTTTTGAAATAACTTGATTAGGATAAGTCATTAGATACTCGAGAATTTTATATTCAAAAGTTGTTAGATTAACTAAGCGATCGCCAACTTGAACCTCATGAGTTAAAGTATTAAGAATAATTTCCCCTATTTTTAATTCGGATTGTGCCCAACCACCGGTTCTGCGTATTAAAGCATTTACCCTTGCTGCTAATTCTTCCATATGGAAAGGTTTAGTCATATAATCATCAGCACCAGCTTCTAGGCCTTCAACTTTTTCTTGCCAACGGTCACGAGCTGTTAAAATTATAATAGGAAAAGATTTACCTTTAGCACGAATCTTTTTGATTAAACTAATCCCGTCTAATTTCGGTAACCCTAGGTCAATTATAGCTAGATCAATATTATATTCAGAGGCTAAAAATAATCCTTCTTCACCGTCAGAAGCCGAATCGATTGTAATTAATCTTGAGGTAAAGAAATTTACTAATTCTTGTCTTAATTCATCAGTATCTTCAACTATTAATATTCTCATATTTAAGATCTCTTGTTATAAAATCAACTTAATTCTATATCATTAAATAACTTTCGTCTATCTAGCCTAAGGTTAATTGGCCTGACAGATTTTTTTGATTGAGCAGAATTTACAGCTATATCTACGGCTGGTGTACAAGAGACCAAGGATAATATCAAGAAGTTAGTAGCAAGAGTTAAATTAATAAGCTTTTTGAACACCTAAGCACCAGTAATATTTAAATTATTTACTATTTATGGGTATTTTACGCCTGATAACTTAACACAAACTTAATGTACTTATGATATTTTGGGATACTTAAGGCCAAAATATTTAGGCTAGTACACTTCATGACAAGCTACAAGATGCTCATCGCTAATAAGCTTGAGCAATGGTTCCTGCTTGCATTGGCTACTACTGATTGGACATCTCGTTTGGAATCGACAACCCAAGGGCGGGTTAACCGGAGAAGGCAAATCCCCTGTTAAAATAATAGCTTTTTTATCTCGTCCTAATCTAGGATCCGGTATAGGAATAGCTGATAATAGAGCTTTAGTATAGGGATGCAAGGGGTTAGTATAAATATTATAAGTGTGGGAGAGCTCAACACTTTTTCCAAGGTACATGACCATTATACGATCTGATATATGACGAACTATGCTCAAGTTATGAGCAATAAAAATTAACGATAAACCATATTTTTTTTGCAGATTTTTTAATAGATTAATAATTTGTGCCTGAATAGAAACATCCAAGGCACTGACAGGTTCATCACAAATTAAAAGTTTGGGTTTAAGAACTAAAGCACGAGCTATACCAATTCTTTGGCATTGCCCTCCAGAAAACTCATGTGGATAACGATTAACATGTTCTGGCAGTAACCCCACTTCCACCATTATTTCCGTTACTCGGTTGAATACTTCTTGTTTACTTAAAGACGAATAAAAATTTTTCAACGGTTCCGCAATAATTTGGCCTACAGTCATACGTGGATTCAATGAAGCTAAGGGATCTTGAAAAATAATTTGTAATTCTTTTCTTTTTTCACGTAAAGCTTTAGGAGCGAGTTTTACCAAATCTTGTTGATAATATAATATTTCTCCTGATGTCGGTTTAATCAATTGTAAAATAGCTCGACCTAAGGTTGATTTCCCGCAGCCGGACTCCCCTACAAGCCCAAGAGTCTCACCTTCTCTCAAAGAAAAACTAATATCATCAACTGCTTTAATAAATTGGCCATGCTTGGTTGCATGGTAAACTTTAAGATTATTAACTTCTAACATAGAGTTGTTTCTCTAAATGGCAAGCTTTGCTATGATGATTACTATTATTATTAATATTATTATTAATACTAGAAGTGCTAATTAATTTAAGACTCGGGATCTCCTGTGAACATAAGTCTATTCTTACTTTACATCGCTCTGTAAAAGGACAACCCAAAGGTAAATTTAATAAACTTGGTGGTTGCCCTGGGATAACAACTAAATCTTTTTGATCAGAGTCTAATCTAGGGATTGAAGCAAGCAAGGCCTGAGTATACGGATGTTGCGGTTCATAGAAAATATCTTCGACAGTTCCAGACTCCATTATTCTGCCGCCATACATGACAATCACATTATCACAATTACCAGCCACAACACCCATATCATGAGTTATGAGAATTATAGCCATATTCAAATTTTGTTTAAGCTCTGTTAGTAATTGCATAATTTCAGCTTGAACAGTAACATCTAAAGCTGTAGTTGGTTCATCCGCAATTAATAGTTTTGGTTCGCACAACAAAGCCATAGCAATCATGATCCGTTGACGCATGCCGCCAGAGAATTCATGAGGGTATTGTTCAATTCGGCTTTTTGCATCTGAAATTTTTACTTTATCTAGGCATTCTAAAACTATTTTTTCAGCATTAGTTTTATCAATATTTCGATGTGTTGTTAAAACTTCAATTAATTGTTTACCAATTTTTAAATAAGGGTTTAGACAAGTCATCGGATCTTGAAAGATCATAGAAATTTGATTGCCACGGAGTTTACGTAGGTCCTGATTTGATGCATTAAGAATTTCATTATTTTCAAAAATAATACTGCCTTCCGCAGTTGCATTTTTAGCTAATAAACCCATAACAGATAAAACCGTTTGGCTTTTACCCGATCCAGACTCACCAACTATACCAAGCATTTCTCCGCGCTCAATTTGAGCATTAAATTTATTGACTGCATTAACAATACCGTCATGAGTTTTGAATTTTATACTTAAGTCATTTATTGTAAGTAAAGCCATAATTTCACCTATCTTTAGGATCTAAAGCATCACGCAAGCCATCACCTATAAAATTTAAACACATTAAAGTACACGATAAAAAAATAGCCGGGAAAACTAGTGTCCACCATGCTCCTGCTATATTTTGAGCTCCTTCACTAACTAGCACACCCCAGCTGGTTTCAGGCTCTTGTACTCCCAATCCTAAAAAACTTAATATAGATTCAGCTAAGATAGTAGCAGGAATAGTAAGGGTAACATAAATAACAACTATACCTAGTAAATTAGGAATAATATGTTGTTTTATAATTTTCCAAGTACTAATACCACTAGCACGAGCTGCTTCAATAAATTCTTTATTTTTTAAACTCAGAGTTTGCCCCCGCACCATTCTCGCTAAATCTAGCCAATTAGTAGCACCTATTGCAATAAAAATTAACACTATATGCCGACCAAAAAATACGGTTAATAAAATTACAAAAAACATAAATGGCAAAGCATATAATATATCCACAATACGCATCATGATTGAATCTACTTTGCCGCCTAGAAAACCTGAAATAGCACCATATGAGACACCTATAATTAAACTTACTAAAGTAGAAACTGTCCCTACTAATAAAGACATTCTACCACCCGACAATGTCCTTGAGAAAATATCTCGCCCCAATAAATCTGTACCAAAATAGTGTCCATCAATCCAACTTGGCGGCTGTAACATGGCACTCCAGTCTGTATCCTCAATGGGGTATGTCGTTAAATAAGGAGCAAAAATAGCTAAAAAAATAATTATAGTTAAAACAATTAAACTACTTATAGCTAGCTTGTTTTTTAATAATCTTCTATAAGAATCTTGCCACAAACTTCGGCTATTATTTGGCGAATGATTAAAACTTGTTAACCATAAATAAAATGGGTTTTCATACAATTTTACTTTAATCATAACGAATTCTCGGATCTAAATAAGCATAAATAATATCTGTAATTAGATTAAACATAATTATAAAAAAAGCTGATAAAATTACTATGCCCATAACAAGCGTATAATCACGATTAATTGCTCCTTTTATAAAATGCTGGCCTACCCCTGGCAGACCAAAAATTTGTTCGATAACTATAGATCCTGTTAAGATACTAGCAGTTGCTGGGCCAACAAAAGATATTACAGGCAAAATTGCTGGTTTTAATGCATGAAAAAACAAGACCTTCCATTCTGGTAATCCTTTGGATCGAGCTGTTCTGATAAAAGACGAGTTTAAAACCTCAATTACGCTACCCCGCATAATTCTTGTAATATAAGAAATCATAGGCAAACTTAAAGCCAACACTGGCATAATTAAATTTTCAATGCTAATCGGTCCTTCCCAATGACCCGCTGGTAACAAACCCAATAAAACAGCAAATAATAATATCATCAATGGTGCCGTAACAAAGCTAGGGATTGACATACCCACTAAAGCAAAGATCATAGCAAAATAATCAAACTGAGAATTTTGTTTCCAGCCAGCAAGTATCCCTAAAGCCACTCCAATTACTATTGAAAATACCATAGTATAAAAGCCTAGTGTCATTGATACTGGTAGGCCATCGTAAATTAATTGATTAACAGTAAAATCTCTGTATTTAAATGACGGACCAAAATCACCATGTAAAACATTATTTAAATAGATACCATACTGTTTATATAATGGCTGATCTAAATGATATTGTTTTTCTAGACTTGCCCTAATAGTTGGGCTAGCAACTCTTTCTCCATCGAAAGGCCCTCCCGGCATAGCATGCATCAATAAAAAAGCCAAAGTAATTATTATCCATAACGTTGGTATTGCTTGAAAAAATCTTTTTAAGATAAAATAAGACATAATTTAAGTTTTTTTAATATAGATATAACGATCATAAGTCATATCCAAAATATTTGAAACAAAACCACCAACTTTTGGTTTAATAAGATGCCGCGAAGCGTAAGTGTACAATGGAATAATAGGAGCTTCTTCCAGTAAAATTTGTTCTGCTTCAGCTAAAATTTCAGCTCTTTTTGTTGAATCCGCTTGAACAGAAGCCTGTGTAATCAAGTTATCATATTCCGGATTTTTAAAGCCACTATGATTTTGATGATGATATGAAGTAAATAAATCCAAAAAAGTTGACGGATCATTATAATCACCTATCCAACCGTCACGAAAGAGTTCGGTTTCTTTCCGTTCCTGCCTTGTACGCAAAAATACCTTCCATTCTTGATTGACTAATTCAGTTTTTACTCCAAGCGCTTTCTTAAACATAGCCGCCATAGCTAGAGCAACACTTTTATGTGATTCTGACGTATTATAAGTAAGTTTAATATAAACAGGATTTTCTTTGCTATAACCAGCTTTATGATAATAATCTTGTGCCAATATTATTCTTTGCTCAGCACTAAGATTAGCAAGATTATCAAAATTTGTACGACGATTCACAATAGGAACATAATTGTTTATTTTATCAGGAACAATATGATTAGTCGCAATCTGCCCAGAACGTAAAACTTTTTCAGCTATTATATTTTTATCTATAACAAGAGACAAAGCCTTGCGTAAATTTTTATTATCTTTAAATGGCGGCCTTAGTAAATTAAAGCCAACATAATAAGTTCCTAGCTGTGGCGCAACGTATAATTCTTGACCCAAATTTTCTTTGATCCATTTATATTGCACATCTGGAATAATATTGGTGTAATCTAAATCCCCTGATCGATATCTGTTTAACTCTGCAGACTGTTCTATTATGGGATAAAATATGACTTTATTTAAAATTACTTGTGCTGCATCTTGATAATTTTTATTTTTCACTACCGTCAGATGCGAGTTTACAACCCACTCTTGTAAGATAAATGGCCCATTTGAAACTAATTTACCAGGTTTAATAAACTCATTGCCGTATAATTTTAAACTCGGCTGATGAATCGGAAAAGTTGTACTATGAACTAATAACTCAAGAAAATAAGGTGTAGGTTTTTCCAATGTGATTTCCACAGTCTTAGAATCTAACGCTCTTACACCTAATGAACTCACATCTAATTTACCATCCACTATTTTTTCTGCGTTTTTGATGGGCTTCATTATATCGGCATAGACAGACGCGACTTTAGGATCGACTGTACGGCGCATGCCGACAACAAAATCTTCGGCAATAAGCTGATCGCCGTTTGACCATTTTAGATTATCTTTTAGAGTAAAAGTGTAAGTTTTTAAATCTTTAGAAATAGTATATTTTTCTGCTTGCCCAAGTATCAACTGACCAGATTGATCAATAGTCATCAAGCCCTCATAAAGATCAGCAATTACATTAAAAGCAGGCACTCCTGTTGCTCTAGCAGGGTCTAAGCTGTCAACTTCTTCGCCATTGCCACGATGAAAAGTCTGATCTTCAGCAAGCTCTGAGCGCTTAATAATTTTAGCGTCTGCATAAGTAACTGTTATATTGAATAGGTTTAGGTTTAAGAAGATAAATAAAATTATAACAAAACGGTTAGTTAGTTGTTTTATATTCATGTATAATCCAATTTATATCATTATCTCTAATTTTGTGCATATTTTTAAACTTAAGGCAAGTATACAAGTAAAATAGTGAAGCATAATTTAGAAAAGTGTATAATCATAGGAATTATTTAAGTATCTAAAGTATAAATATTAAAATATATTAAAGCAGCAAGTATATCATGAAATTAATTCAGCCATTGTCCTCTGCCAACATTAACGATGAATTAAATAATTCTATCCCTTTAGATAACAAATTAGATAACAAACAAGCAGATAAACTA
>JAGOUU010000013.1 GCA_018061105.1 Gammaproteobacteria bacterium | reverse complement strand
CAGTCTGGGCTCTGTATTATAAGCCTGTTTTAAAATTTTTTCAGTTGTGCCAGAAAAACCTAAATTTTTTAACAATTCAAGATTTGGTCGTGGCTGAGGGGGCAAAACAGCTTGTGGGACTCCAAGATCCATCAGTTGTTTCATCTTTAATAACCCTTGTAGAGCTGCAGATTTAGGATTAGATGCTAAAGAAGAATTATTAACAGAAGCAATATTTCCGTGTGACAGCCCAGCATAATTATGGGTTGGGCCAACCAAGCCATCAAAATTGTACTCTTGAGCAGGTAGGATATTCATAAAATTATTCTCATAAAACTATCCCAGGCGATAGCTGCTCTGGTAACTCAAGATTCTCTGAGTATTGACTAGCCATTGGGTAACTACAATAATCAGCAGCATAAGCAGCGCTTGGCCTATAATTGCCACTGTGGCCAATGCCTCCGAATGGTAAACCACCAGCAGCCCCCGTTGTTGGTCGATTCCAGTTGACTATGCCGGCTTTTATAACATTGTGAAATTTATCAATATTCTGTTTGTTATTACTCAGTAAACCTGCAGCTAAGCCATACTTAGTATTATTTGCAGCTATTATAGCCTCATCAAAATTAGTATAATAAAAAACTTGTAACAAGGGTCCAAAACATTCAGCATCTAGAATATCTAAATTATTATTTTTATATAATAATATACCTGGCGCAAGCAAAGCTGAGTTATCAGCCATTAATTTTAATTCTGATAATTCTGTTATATTATTTTCTGAGTTATTTATAAGATTATTTTTAAATTTTAAAATATTATTTGCAGCTGTCAATGAGACCACTGGCCCCATAAACGGCTCAGATCCCGTTAAAATTAATTTACTGGTGATTTCCACAAGTTTATCTAAAAACAATTTACCAGTTTTACTATTGGGGATATATAATCTACGTGCACAAGTACATCGTTGCCCTGAAGTTATAAACGCAGACTGAATGGTATTGTAAACAGCTGCATTGATTTCATAATTACTAGTAATACTGTCATCTATTATTAAAGCATTATTACCACCCATCTCTAAAGCAAGTATGACTTCTGGACGTCCAGCTAATTGTTGGTGAATCATTTTTCCGACTGTATAACTGCCGGTAAATAACACACCATTTATATCAGGATGATTAACTAGAGCTTTACCTGTTTCTGCTGCGCCCTGTACAAGATTTAAAACTCCTTCTGGCAACCCTGCTTCTAACCAATATTTTATCATCCATTCGCCACATAAAGGAGTTTGTTCACTCGGTTTAAAAACCACTGTATTTCCTGCTAATAAAGCCGGTAAAATATGACCATTTGGTAAATGACCAGGAAAATTAAATGGCCCAAATACTACCATAACTCCTATGGGTTTATGGATTAATATACTACCAATATTACTGTTATTATTAATAATATAACCTGTCCGATCATGATAAGATTTGACACTAAGATCATATTTGCCAATCATAGCGCTCACTTCTGTTTTGGCTTCCCACAAAGGCTTTCCCATCTCTTGTGAAATAGTCTGAGCATATTTGTCTTTATTAATTGATAGAATTTCAATAAATTTTTTAATATATTCTTGTCTTTGTTCTAATTTTAACTGGCTCCAAAACACATAAGCTTTTCTAGCAGTTTTTATAGCCTCATCAACATTTATTTCATCTGCATACTCACCCTGCCAAACAGTTTCTTGATTAGCAGGATTTAAAGAGACAAATTGTTTATCACCGTTGTTTGCTTGTTGAATATTGTCTAACATATTTATATTTTTTATATTTTTTTTAATAATCCAGAGACACAAATCTAATTTTATCGTTAACCTTTACATCTAAAGCTTGAGCTACAGATTTGGTTATTAATAACTCAGATAGTTGCTGATTGCTCCCATCTGTTTTTATTTTTAACTTACCCAGACACATTCGCGCGTCTAATCGTCTATTACTGATTAAATAATATTTATTATCTAACTCTGTTTCATCTGGGAGTATACAATTAATTTTTTGTACTTTGCTATTTACAACCGAATAAATACGGTCAATTTCGCATTCCACCATGGGGCCAGCATCAAAGATATCAACATAGCCTCGGTTACAAAAGCCTTCTTTATTTAAAATAGCTAATGCAGGCTCAGTATCTTTATGAGCGCAATCAATAACTTTTTGTGCCTCTATAGGTAAATAGTCTGTGTAAATAGGATACCTTGGCATCAGATCAGAGATAAATTGTTTTACGCCAGTGCCCGTTAATTTATCAGCTTCTAAGAATGGCAGATCAATAAATTTACAAATAACATTATCCCAAAAAGGCTGACTACCATCTGGATTTATAACTCCTCGCATTTCAGCGATAATAGTCTTGCTGAATCTTTCTTTATAATCTGCCATAAATAAAAAACGAGATCGAGACAACAATAAACCATTATGGTTTTTTCTATAACCTGGCAATAAAAACAAACTACAAATCTCTGAACAACCATTATAGTCATTAACCATTGTTAATATTTTATGTTGACTGCTAAGATTTAGCTCTGGACTAACATATTGAACATTAGAAAGCTTAAAATGATAAAATGGCATCATGAAACTGCCTGCTGCTGCGATTCCACTGCAGCCAACAATTTCTTTAGTTGCTATATCTTCCAAAACGAATAAATACCCTAAGAATTCTGAGCCTAGATTACCGTTTCTAAAAGAATTTATGCTGGTTGTAATTTTTTGAGTTAAAGCTTCAACATCTTTAGGGAGATTAGTCATGCCATTACCAGCTCGTTCAGCAAGCTTTATTAATTCTGGGAGATCTTGCTCCTTGATTGGCCTTATAACAGTTTGCGGATAGTGCATAGAGGTCCTATTTATCAGGATTTACTCAAATTAGTAATTTGACATCCAATGTGCTATTTTATTTATCTTTATTTTTTCTATAATCCATAGACTATAATCCATAGTCTATAATACCTCTACCTAACAGCCAAGATCAAGCTGATGCTAATTTATAATTCTTACCCAACCATAATGATACCATAGGCTCTACGAGATAGTTATACTTAAGATTTATTAAATTATTTGCTTCTTTGATTTGTTTGAGTTTATCTTTATCTTTTATTAAATCAGCAATTTTTAACTGCCATACACCTGCTTGTCTTTTGCCTAAAATTTCTCCTGAGCCACGTAATTTGAGATCATGTTCTGATAACTCAAAGCCATCTTGGCATATTCGTAAAATATGTAATCTTGCTTTCGCAGTTTCACTTAGAGGCGCCTGGTACAACAATAAACAAAAACTTTCTTGATCTCCACGCCCAACTCGACCACGTAATTGATGCAATTGTGATAATCCTAAACGTTCCGGGTTTTCTATTATTATTAAACTTGCATTAGGAACATCCACGCCAACTTCGATCACTGTAGTTGCAACAAGAATATTTAATTCATTTTTTTTAAAATTATCCATAACTTGTTTTTTAACATCATTTTTCATCCCTCCATGAATTAATCCTATTTTAAGATCAGGTAATAATTCTAGCAGCATTTTATAACATTCTTCTGCCGCCTGACAGGAAAGCGCTTCTGACTCTTCAATCAAAGTACAAACCCAATACACTTGACGGCCCTGTTCACAAATAATTTTTATCCTATCAATAACTTGTTGTTTTTTTTTGTTTGATAATACAATAGTAGCAATAGCTTTGCGACCAGGTGGCAGTTCGTCTATAACAGAATAATCTAGATCAGAATATATAGTCATAGCTAGCGTACGAGGAATGGGAGTAGCCGTCATAGTCAACTGATGTGGAGCCTGTCCTTGATTTATACCCTTTTCCCATAAAGCTAATCGCTGCTCTACTCCAAATCGGTGCTGTTCATCTACAATCACTAAGCCAAGATTAGAAAATCTCACCCCTTCTTGTAATAAAGCATGTGTGCCAATAATTATTTTTAACGTATTCTCTGCTAACTCAGCTTTAATACGTGTCTTAATACTAGCAGGCAGCTTAGCAATTAATAACTCTGAGTTAAGATTCAATTTTGAGAAATATTTTTTTAAATTATGGTAATGCTGTTGCGCTAGTATTTCTGTTGGAGCCATTAACACAACCTGCTTTTCTGAACCTACAGCCTGTAACATAGCCAATGCAGCTACTATAGTCTTGCCAGAACCAACGTCGCCCTGGACTAATCTATACATGGGATGCTCAGCAATCAGATCTGTTGAGATTTCTTGTACTACTCTTGTTTGGGCTCGAGTTAATTCAAAAGGCAGTATAGCAAGCAATTGTTGACAATAATCTGTATTGCTTAAACTAGGCGCTGTATATTTTTTTTGTTGCTGCCGCAGCATTTGCATAGCTAATTGATTTGCTAATAGCTCATCAAAAATTAAACGCTGCTGGGCTGGATGGTATTTATTATCTAATAAATCTATACTAAGATCCGGCGGTGGCCTATGAATTAATTTCACCGCCTCCATAAAATTCATTAAATTATATTTTTTAATTATTTCAGTCGGCAAATAGTCTAAATATTTTTTATCTTGTAAATAATCTAAAGCCAAATTAATGAGCTGTACCCAACGTTTTTGTGTAAGGCCATCAATACTAGGATAAACAGGAGTTAAATTTTCGGCTATATTATTAATACTATTATTATTTGTTATCTGATACTCTGGGTGCATCATACATAAAGCCTGTTGCCCGTATTTAACTTCACCAAAACAGCGTAATCTAGGCTTTGTTGTGAATTGTTGAATTTGACTATTATTAAAATGAAAAAATCTGAGCTCAATTATACCTGACTGATCTTGCAAAAAAACAATAAGATTTCTTTTTCTTGTTTTTGTAAAAATTACTTTAAGATCAACTACCTCTCCCTCTAATACTGCATGATTATTTATTTTTAAATCTGCTATATTAGTAATTCTGGTTCTATCTTGGTATTTATAAGGCAGATGTAATAGCAAATCCAATATAGTATGAATATTCATTTGCGCAAGCTTGTTAGCAAGATGCTGGCCAACGCCTTTTAATTTCTTAACATTACTCAGATAATCTAAATTATTTAAATTATCCGGTTTATAACTTTTTTCTAAGATTTCCATAAGACATAAGATTAGAGATCGCAAAATAAAACATCTAAACTCTGAGAGTTTAAGATATAATATAATATCATATACAATAGAATTATTGAATCGGCAAATAATAACCAGTATATACATCATACTCGTAACGCATGCCGTTACGTTCGATGATACGATTACCATATATTGCCATAGGAACTTGCGTAGACACCGCCCCAACACCTGAAGCACTGCTACAGCCACCCCCACAACAGCCACCACAACCACAACAGCCAGTATCTGTCTGAGCTGTTGCGACAGCGGCAGTTTTTATTGGTAACAATGGGCAAAGCTTGTTATCAAATGGCATTTTATCAAATACTTCCGTATCACAATAAACGTCATACGTCACACGACAGTTGCCATTAGGATCTACTAAATCTTTTTTAGTTATTAATCGATATGCTGAGCGACTGGCACAAGTTTTTAACAGACTCGCATCCACATCTCCCATCTCCCGCATTGAAGCTATCTCATCAGAAGTATAACGAGCATATTTTTGATCTTTCTCTACGTAATGTTTCTCACCTACATTTACTATATTACAATATGTTCTAGTAACGTCTATACGATTGGCTCTAAGCTTAACATCAGAAAAAACTTTATTATCTGGGCAACGTAATATTTCAAGAGTATTATCATATAATTCTTCTGGGCAATACATTGAATTTTTAGGCAATTTCGCATCCGTATTAAAAACAGCAGAGAAAACACCTGTATCAAATGAATCGCAATACCATTTTATTTCTGCAGCGTTACAACGACCATCTTGTCCTACAGGAGATACTTTTGTAATGATTCTGTAAACAGATTTACTTGGACAAGTTGTACTGAGCTGGTTATCAGCTGTATTATAATGCTTAATATTTAGTCTTACTTTGTCACAATAATCAATCGTGCCAGGGCCGGTTTTCAGTGGCTTTACATTTTCAGGCTGATATACGCCGTCATTGCAATAAAATATTTTATTTTTATCTATCTTAGTAGTAAAAACATCTAAGGGATTAGCAAAGATATTAGAACAGGTATAGCAAAAAAAACCAAATTGACCTATTGCTATTAATAATTTGTATA
The DNA here is from genome assembly GCA_018061105.1 of Gammaproteobacteria bacterium. Lineage (GTDB taxonomy): Bacteria > Pseudomonadota > Gammaproteobacteria > JAGOUU01 > JAGOUU01 > JAGOUU01. The sequence continues at coordinate 30,513 of JAGOUU010000013.1, read as the reverse complement.
ATCTAATAAATTTAAGCATAGTGAATTAATACACCCAGATATACCCAGCTTTTATAATATATATATATAATAAAAGCAAATAGATGATAACAAGTCAATAAAGTAACATAAAATCTATATATTATAGAAATTTACTTTCGCTAACCCTTTGATTTTTCAAACACAACAATATATAGGTTTACCTGGCTCATCTTTCCCAGGCTGAGGTGCTGGATTAGGTGGCACCGGACTTGGATCAGGATCAGGATTAGGATTAGGTAATGGCGAGGGCATAGGTGGTATATCTGGCACCGGAGATGGTGGAGGTACTTCGTTGAATAAATTTTTTAGGTAATTTTTCATAATCTTGTCTTTTATTATTTTTATCATTATAAAATTATAGTATTACACTTAAACCTAAAATATCAATATTTTTTAAAGCATGTCTTACAGTATCAAGAGCCTGCATTCTTGGAAAATCATTTCGCCAAACTAAGCTCAAGATTCTAGTTGGTACGCGGCTATTATTAATATTATTATTAAAAGAAATAACTTTTACTTGATCATTTTGTTTTTGTTTTAAATCTACACTAAATACCGCTGGTATTATGGCAAGACCAGATTCTAAAACAACATTGTCATGCATGGACTCTAAAGAATTAAATCCTGGTTCTTTGACATTATCTTTGTCTTCACTCCAATTAGGATTAATACTTAAACATTCATTGCGCAAGCAATGTTGTTTATTTAATAACAATAAATCACTGCTATTTATCATATCTGAGCTGAGATTTTCTGATTCACTGTGTTTATGACTTTTGGCAGCTAATATATATAATTCTTCTTGAAGAATTGGCTGATAACACAATTCTGGCGATTTTAAATTTTGTATCTGATTATTAGTAGTAGATAATAATATTATATCTAATTCTTTATTTAATAATTTCATTAACAATTTTTCATGATAGTCTTGACTAAGAGAGACAGATAATTCTGGTGAAAAATTATAAATTTGCTTTATAAAAGCTGGGTATAAATACTGGCCAAGAGTATAGATACTACCGAATTTTATTGGCTCTCGTAATTGGTGTTGATCAGCCAGAGCCAAATTTTTAATTGCCTCAGTTTCAGCTAAAGCATTCTGTGCACGAGTGATAATAGCCTGCCCTATTGGTGTAATCCTGACTTCGCTTCGTCCACGTTCAAAAATAGCTATACCCAAACTATCTTCTAGTTTTCTTATCCCTACACTAAGGGTAGGTTGACTCACAAAACATTCATCCGCAGCTTTTCCAAAGTGCTTTACCCTTGCAACTGCTACAATATATCTCAACTCAGTTAATGTCATAAAATTACTTTAAGTCTTTTATTGTCTCGTATTATAATTTTATAACATAATTAAAATAATATTAGTAAGTATTGAATAGATTTTTACCTAATGTTAATCTTTTGATTATAAAGCATAATATTATTTAGATATTGTTCTATCTGAGGTATTCAAATGAGCAAAAGAATTGAATTTATTAATTATGTTTCTGCCTTAAGTCAAATCCTCTCAACGAAGAAATCTTCTTTAGCTTTAGATACTGCCAAAATATATTATAATCTCAGTGAGCTATTAAGCAGATACATTATATTAGAAGCTGAAAGCCTTGATGCAAATGAACTTATCAAAGCTTCTCCAGCGTTATGCTTTGCATTGGCTTCCACTTCGGAATTAGCAAAAAATTTTCTTGATCCTAAATTAAAAATTACTGCAATTACGATTAGCGTAAAAATTGACTCAATACTTAATTTAATAAGTATCACTATTAGTGATAATGGCCCAGGATTTTCCCTTATAAGAGTCCCTTTTGAACAGATTTGTCCTGTTGCAGATGTCCTAGGCCTAGTTGGACCTTTAAGCCGGGGTGCAAGCTCTAAAGTAAAAGGCGATCATAGTGGTGGTGGTTGCGGCAGAGGGCTAGCTCAAGTGTGTGACTGGTACAGTGCGCTCAATTTAAATACTAGAAGTCATTTTACTATTCACCGTGTTAATAAAAATGGTGGTTGTGCAATCACGTTTAGCTCCCCGATTGCTAAGCAGGTTTCTGAAAAAGAGCGTTGTGACAAAGCTATTGCCAGTGTTTTAGCAGTTTTTGATGATAGGCTACCTATTGACATGAAAAATAATAAGATGAAAACTATTCAAGATGATCTTAATCCTGAGCTTACTGATGCTGATACATCAACAAGCTTGGATTTTAAACCTGGAAGGAGACTGCGCTTGGTTATCTAACCTTTTTTGTTTTGCTGATTATACTCTTGTGCTAATTTATTAGCTTGAATACGCTCTGCCGGAGTCATACTGGTAATAACTTTACTTAATCTTGTATCAACGTCTTCATTTACTATTTGACCTGGCGGAATTAACTTCCAGAAAGCATACGCTTTCGTCAAATCTTTTGGAACACCTAAGCCTTGTTCATACATTTTGCCTAATAAATATTCAGCTTCAGGATTTTGCTGAAAAGCTGCATATGTTAACCATTTTTTAGCTTCTGTATAATTTTTCTCTAGTCCTTGACCGCTGTAATATAATACTCCCAAACTATATTGTGCATAAGCTGATCCTTTTGCTGCTGCTTTGCTATACCATTTAGCAGCATCTAGACCAGATTTAGGGCGCCCTCGGCCTTGGGCATACATGTCACCAAGTAAATACTGCGCTTCAACATTATTTTGCATTGCTGCTGATTCCATCCACATTGCTGCTTCATTTTTATTATAAATAAAACTAGAAGGGTTGGAATAACGCTTAGCTACCATGACCATGGCGTTTGCGCTGTCTTGTTTACCGGCTGCTTTTCTATAAGATGCAACTGATTTTGATAAATCTTGCGGTAGTCCTATGCCTTGTTGATATAAAATACTCAGTATGTAATTAGCATAAGTAGAATTATTGGCTACAGCGATCAGATACCAGCTAACAGCTAGGTCTGGATAACTTTCGCCACCAATACCATCTAAATAAAAATCTCCTAGTTTGCTCTGCATAACAGGATTTTTATTGAGCGCACCACGGACATATCGAGAAAATTGTTGTAATTGCTCTTCACTGGCAAAAGCATCAAAATCTACAGAATAAGCATCCAGTAGAACACGCATTTTTGCTTGGTCTAATTTATAGGTTTTCGTGGATTCTGTGTGTTTTTTAGATTTGGTAATTTTAGTAGTTTTAATTTTGGAAACAATAACTGAAGTTTGATCTGGGTTATCTGGTCGGTCTGATTGATTTGATTGATTTAATTGACTTAATAAATATCTGTTTAAATTGGCTATATTAGCATTAGATTTGGTAGATTTATAAGATTGTAAAGCTGAAGAATCAGCATCGGTATCAGAATCAGAATCAGAATCAGAATCAGAATCAGAAACTAAACTTAACGTATTATTATCTGTTATAATTTCAACACTTTTTTGTTGTTTATTAAATTTTTCTGCTACATCACTACCTAAAGTAATAACACCGTTATCTACCCGACTAGAAATATAAGCTGTATCATCAGAGCTAGAACAGCCAAAAAATAATACACTTGTTAAGAATATTATTAAATAACTTAATTTTTTCTTAAACATACAAGTCCTTTTTAATTTTTTAAAAATTTTTTATATTTTATAAATATATTAATCTAGTTGTAGTACACCTTCTGCCTCAAATCTCACTCCCTTTGGTAAATTTGCTACTTCGACAACAGCTCGTGCAGGATACGGCTCATTAAAGTACTGCTTCATTATATCATTGACTATCGAAAAATTTGTTAAATCTGTTAAATATAAATTTAACTTTATTATATTATTAATACTAGAGCCAGCCCCTTCACAGATGGCCTTAAGATTATTAAAAACACATAATACTTCGTTCTCAATAGAGGCGATATCAAGTTGGTTAGTTGTTGGATCAATGGCAATTTGCCCAGAAATAAAAACCAAATTACCAGTTTTGACTGCTTGTGAGTACGGACCTATTGGCATAGGAGCTTTTTCAGTATAAATAACTTTTTTATTGTTGTTCATAGCGAGAAACTTTATTTACGTATTTGATTTTACGAAGATTGCGTATAACGTCAAACAAATTCTGGTTATCTTTAACACCGAGTAACATCGTAATTAAAGTGTTTAAACCACCATCTTGATCTTCTGTTGTAATTTTTTCTATATTGGCTTTACTGCCTGATATAGCTATAGCCATTTCCGCAAGCATACCACGCTTATTAGCAACATCAACAATTATTTTAACTTTGAATAACCCCTTGCAATCATCAGCCCAGCACAACTGCACTTGGTTGCTCATGTCACGCCGGATTTCATTATCACTTTTGCTAGATTTATATTTTTTATAAGTCAGATGGTTTTTGCAATTACTAGTATGGACTTCTAGACCTTTGTCTTCTATGAAAACACCAACTATGGCATCACCAGGAATAGGATAGCAACATTCAGCAAAAGATATAGCCATGCCTTCAGTGCCTTGAATAGCAATAGGTTTATTAATATTTTCATTTGATAATTTGTTATCTAAATTTAACAGCTCAGTTAATCTTTTAGCTATCAAAAACGCCAAGCGATTGCCTACCCCTGTGTCTTGATATAATTCATCAAGAGAGTTTAAATTACATTCTTTTAATAAACGAGTTATTGTTGGCTTAGGTACATCTTGAATATTAATATTAATATCTTTGAGAGCTGAATCTAGCATTTTTTTACCCAAAGAGTGCATATCTGCTTCTTTTTGGAATTTTAAAAAATGTCTTATATTACTTTGTGCTTTGCCTGATTGAACAAAGCTCAGCCAAGCAGGATTTGGCCTCGCACCTTTTGCTGTAATTATTTCTACTGTTTGCCCATTTTCTAAAATAGTACTGAGCGGCACTAAACGGTTATCTATTCTAGTAGCAACACAGGTGTTACCTATATCAGTATGCACGGCATAAGCAAAATCTACAGCTGTGCTATCTGCCTGAAGTTTAATAACATCACCTTTTGGCGTAAAGACATATAATTCGTGAGGAAATAAATCTATTTTAACATTTTCTATAAATTCTAATGAATTACCTGCGCTGTTTTGCATTTCTAATAACGACGAAAACCATTCACGTGCTCGCACTTGCGCCGTAGTTATACTGGCATCAGCAGATTTATACAGCCAATGAGCAGCCACACCGTTTTCTGCAAGATTTCCCATCTCATAAGTGCGGATCTGAATTTCAACAGGAACACCATCTGGCCCACGTAGTACTGTATGCAATGCCTGGTAACCATTAATTTTAGGTACAGCTATATAGTCTTTAAATTTATTCGGGACTGGCTTAAAAAGTGCGTGCATTAATCCTAATGCACGATAGCAATCATCTTGAGTAGCTACTTCGATTCTAAAAGCATAAATATCCATTATTTCATTAAATGGAATACGCTTATTCTTCATCTTTTTATAAATACTATAGATATTTTTTTCACGCCCGATTATCTTATGATTATTAATTCCAGCCGCTGTTAAAGTAACTTTTATATTTTTTTGAATTTCATCAATTAGTTTTAATTTAACGCGGTGTTGTTTAGATACTTGTTCCCGTAAAACTCGCGATCGCATAGGATGAAGGTGATCAAAACCATAATTTTCAAAAGCAGTTTTGAAATAGTACATCCCCAAACGATTAGCGATTGGCGCATATATCTCTAATGTTTCTCTGGCAATACGACGGCGTTTTTGTGGTTTTAAAGCCCCCAAAGTTTGCATATTATGCAAACGATCAGCCATTTTAATAATAATAACTCGGATATCACGCACCATGGCTAGCATCATTTTGCGCAGATTTTCAGCTTGAGCTTCTGCTCTAGTACTAAAATTCAGATGCTTTAACTTGCTGACGCCATCAACTAGTTCAGCTACAGTCTCGCCATATTTTTCAATCAAATCACTTTTTTTTGTGTTCGTATCTTCGAGGACGTCGTGTAATAATGCCGTTAAAATACTTTGAAGATCTAATTTTAAATCAGCTAAAATGCAACATACTTCTAAAGGGTGAGTGATATAAGGCTCCCCAGAAACCCTTAATTGATCTTTATGAGCACGATTTGCAAATATATAAGCATCATAGACTTGTTCAATTTGATCTACGTCCAGATATTTTTCTAGTTTGGCACGTAAAGTATTAAACGTATGCAGCATTAAAGCTCCAAATTACTATCCATAGATATTTAAGATATTTAAAATATTAATATAACGCCGTGATACCACTTTCATGCTGATTATCATGAATCGCTCTTTCCTGCTGCTCTTCAATTTGCTGCTTAATTAAATCTTCTTCAGTGAAGGTTCCAGCTGCAATTTCACGTAACGCTACGACAGTCTCTTTATCATTTTCCCATGGTACTGTTGGCTCTGCTTCGCCGCTAGCAAGTTGACGCGCTCTTTTTGATGCTAATAATACTAATTCAAAACGATTTCTAACATTTTTCAAACAATCTTCTACCGTGATTCTAGCCATAACTTCTCACCCCCTAAAATATTTAAATTAATCTAATAATTATCTAATAATTGTCGTAGTAAACTTTTCAAATTATTTTTTTGTTGTTTAATATCTAATCTAATACTAGTAATTATTGCTACTAGATCGTTTACTGCCTGCTCCAAATTCTCATTGACTACTAGATAATCAAATTCATCATAATGAGAAATATCTTCTTTTGCTTGAGCTAATCTGTGCTCAATGACTTCTGGATGATCTTGCGCTCGACGACGCAGTCTTTCTTGTAGGGCCTTTAACGATGGCGGCAATAAATAAATAAACTTTGCCTCATGTTCAAACATCGCTTTAATTTGCCGCGCACCCTGCCAATCAAGCTCCAGAATTATATTGGAGCCCTTGTTTAGCTCTGCTTCAACCCATACTTTTGAAGTGCCATAAAAATAATCATATACTTTAGCGTATTCCAGAAAAACGCGTTCATCAAGCAATTTCTTGAAATCTTGGTCTGAAACAAAATAATAATTTATACCGTCTTGCTCACCTGGACGAATTGGTCGTGTCGTATGAGAAATTGATAGCTTAATATCAGGCATAGCTTTTAGCAAAGCATTAACTAAAGTAGTTTTACCACCGCCTGAGGGTGCAGCAATAACGATTAAACAACCTTTTTTATTCATCATGTAAGCCTATCTAGATTAACTCTGAATCTGAAATAGTGTATATTATATTGTAGTTTAAATATATTAAACGTATTAACAGTATTAAACATAGTATTATGCAGCAAAGCCTAATTACTAACAAGTCTAGTTATTAAATTCATTAAGTTATAGAGAAGCCACCCAATGCAGCAGTTAAAAGAAGTAAGCAGAGCCGAAAATAGATTAAACAATAGGTTACGTGAGATCTCCATTCAAAAAGACTACACTTGCTATGCAGAGGGCTCAGTTTTAGTAAGTTTTGGTAACACAAAAGTGCTATGTACGGCAACTTTTCAAAAAGACACCGTGCCAAAATTTTTAAAGGGCACTAATCAAGGGTGGCTCACTGCTGAATATGGTATGTTACCCCGATCTACTCACAGTAGAATGGAAAGAGAAGCAGCAAAAGGCAAGCAATCTGGTCGTACACAAGAAATTCAAAGACTTATAGGCCGAGCTTTACGGGCTTGTGTTGATTTAAAACAGCTGGGTGAGCATACTATTCTTATAGACTGCGATGTTATTCAAGCTGACGGTGGTACAAGAACGGCAGCAATAACTGGCGGCTGCGTAGCCTTAATATTGGCTATAAATAAATTGCTCAGTAAGAAAATTCTTAAAAAAAACCCTATTATAAAAACTGTTTCGGCTGTATCAGTCGGTTTATATAAAAACGAGCCCATCTTAGACTTAGACTATATAGAAGACTCAAATGCTGACATGGACATGAATTTAGTCATAGACGAATTCGGAGAATTAATAGAAATTCAAGGCACAGCTGAAGGAGATAGATCTATTCCAATAAGCTTGCTGCCAGAGTTGTTGGCTTTAGGTGAAAAGGGCTCAAAAGAATTAAGCTTATTGCAGAAAAAAGTATTAGCGGAGTAAAAAGAGAATCGACACGAAGCGTCGGGGGCCTCTGCAAACATGCATTTAACAATCCTAGGTGGAACTTTCGACCCTATTCATAATGGGCATCTACAAATAGCTACCTATGTCTTAGACAAATTAAACCTTGAGCAAATCATATTTATCCCTAACAATACTCAAGCTCACCGCACCCAGGCTTGTGCTACGCCTGAACAGCGGCTCGCTATGTTAAAGCTTGCTCTAGATTCTATAAATAATTCTATAAATAAAAATACATTTATTATTAATACCTGTGAGCTTGACCGCTCTAGTAATCAACCATCTTATACAATAGACACTATTGTATATTTAAAAACTCGTTATCCGGATCATGTCCCATGGCTAATTCTCGGACGAGATGCTTTTAATAGCCTACCTACCTGGCATAATTCTTCTCAAATATTAACTTCTTGTAATTTTATTGTTTTAAACCGCGTCTTAAATCAAATTGATAATAAATTAAATCAACCAGATCAATTAGATCAATTAGATCAATCAGACTGGTCCAATATTTATTTACAAAAGCATGTTATTTCACTAGAGGAATCAAAAAAATTAACTAATAATAATATATATGGAGCTGTTATTTTATTAGATAATCCCATGATAAACATATCGGCGACAATGATTAGAGATTTAATTAAACAATTTAAAAACAAAGGGTTATCAACTCAGGAGATAAAAAATAATTTGAAAAATTACCTTCCTATTACAGTTCTTGATTATATTTTAAAAAACAATTTATATAGATGAGTTATATATTAGTGCCAAATTCTAGTATATAATCTCGCTTATTTTATTTAAATTAATTAAACTTAATTAAGGGCAATAGCTAACATATGAACCTTTCGCAAACTGAAAGCTTAGTTGTAACAATCCTCGATGATCTCAAAGGCATTAATATTAAAGTTCTAAATGTAGAAGGCATGACTAGCATTGCTGATCGGATGATCCTATGCAGTGGTCGATCTAACCGACATGTTAATTCAATAGCAAATAACTTAGTAGCTGAACTTAAAAAAAACTATTTGCAACCTCTGGGCGTAGAAGGCCTAAATACATCAGAATGGGTACTAGTTGATATTGGCGATATAATAGTCCATATCATGCAACAAGACACGAGAGATTTTTACAATCTTGAAGCATTATGGGGAAATGTGCCAGTCATAACAGAACGCTCTAGCTCTAACCAATGTAAATAATAATATTTATTCAATATTTATGAATATCAATATTATTACTATTGGGACTAAAATGCCTGATTGGGTCGATTCGGCTTATTCTGAATATGCCCAACGCTTACAAAGCTTTTGCCGGCTTAATTTAATTACCTTGCCTTTAGGAAAGCGCACGAAAACTAGCAACCCGGAAGATGCAAAAAAGCAAGAAAGCAAAGCTATCTTAGATAAGTTGACCCAATCAGACTACTTGGTTTTATTAGATTCACGAGGCAGGCAGTTTTCTTCCGAAGGTTTTGCAGAATATATTAATAATCTTAGAGTTACTTCAAAAAATATTTATCTCGTTATCGGCGGTCCAGATGGCTTTGCTACAGATTGTTATCACAGAGCCAATGATCAAATCTCGTTGTCTAAGCTTACTTTACCCCATCCTATAGCAAGAGTAGTACTAACAGAGCAATTATATCGTGCTTTTGCTATTTTAAACCATCACCCCTATCACAAATAAGTATTATAATAAAGCCCACAATAATGCTATTATATACATTATACTATATATAATATGCCTAATTAGATTAAGAATTAGATTAAGATTACATTTTTGGTTTACTGAATGACTGGCATTAACATTAAAAATCACTATAAAGAACAGCAGCTTCACACCAATCGTTCAAATACTGCTATTGTATTTATTATTATTGCTTTTTTTGCCCTGATCGTCCACTTATTTAAGTTACAGGTTTTACAGTTCGACCGCTATAGCGCCTTTTCTAAAAACAACAGAATCAATCTGCTACCAATAGCCCCTAACCGCGGGCTTATCTATGATCGCAACGGAGTTATTTTAGCTGAGAATAAAGCTATCTTTGAACTTGAGCTTAATCTTCATCAAATTAAAAACCTCAAAGAAACTATTGGCGCGCTTAATAAAATTATTCCTATTACAGAAGCCGATGAGCAAAAATTCTATGATTTATTAAAACGTGGTTATAGCCGTTCTGGCGTACCTATTAAAGTCAATCTTACTGAAAAAGATATGGCAGTATTTGCCGTCAACCGTCATAATTTTCCAGGAGTTGAAATGGCTGCCAAGCTAGTAAGACATTACCCCTACAAAGAAGATCTTGTCCATGTTCTTGGCTACGTCGGTAGAATTAATGATCAAGAGCTCGAAACTATTGATCAAGAGAATTATGCTGATACGCAATATATTGGCAAGCTAGGTATAGAAAAGTTTTACGAAGACGAACTTCATGGCCAAGTCGGTCGTCAAGAAGCTGAGATTAATGCCAGGGGCAGAATTAATAAAGTATTACAACAACATCTGCCAGTACCGGGCAATGATCTTTATTTAACTATTGATATTAATCTGCAAAAGCTGGCCCTAAAACTTCTTGAGGGTAAACGCGGCTCGGTCGTGGCTATAAATCCTAATAACGGCGAAGTATTAGCCTTAGCAAGCTCACCAGGCTACGATCCAAATTTATTTGTGTCTGGGATCCCCGCCGCAGAGTACAAAAAACTACAAGTTGATCCTAACAAGCCATTGTATAACAGATCTATTCGAGGTTTATACCCACCCGGTTCGACCGTTAAGCCTCTTACTTCAATGCAAGGTCTCATGACTAATACTATTGATCCAAATCATGAAATATATGATCCTGGTTATTTTAACCTAGAGGGTGATAGACATACGTATCACTGCTGGAAACATTCAGGCCATGGTTATGTCAATCTTAGAAAAGCTATCATCCAGTCTTGTGACGTATATTTTTACAATGTTGCTAAAGCTTTAGGCATAGATAATCTCGAATATATTTTTAAACAATTTAATTACGGTACAAAAACTAATATAGACATCAGTGACGAACTTCCTGGCTTAGTGCCTTCAAGAGCTTGGAAATCTCAAGTGCGTAAAGAATCCTGGTACCCAGGTGAAACTATTAACATTGGTATTGGCCAAGGTTATTTATTAGTGACCCCTATGCAATTAGCCCAAGCAGCAAGTATTATTGCTGCTCGAGGTGTTAACACAACGCCACATTTATTACTGCAAAAAAGAACTCCTAATCTAGATTTTGTACGTTATCAGCCACAATCTGCTGACACTGTTATGGCGAGCCACCCAGAAGCTTTAGAAATGGTGATTAGTGCCATGCAGGGTGTTATTACTGAAGGTACAGCACAAGCTATTCGTTATCCGGAACTATATACTATCGCCGGCAAAACTGGTACCTCCCAAGTTGTAGCTTTGGAGAAAAGCGGCAGTAAGGCCCATTTAATGGATCATAAGCTTTTTATGGCCTTTGCCCCTGCCGAAGCTCCAGAAATAGCCATTGGAGTTATTATAGAAAACGCAGGTGAAACTATGCCTACGCCTAAATTAGTCGCTAGAAAGATGATGGATTATTATTTATTAGAAACCCCTGAGATGAAAGCAAAAATTCAAGCAATAAAAAACCAAAATACTCAAGGGCCTGATACTGATCCTAATTCAAATACGCAAGCAAATGAGTGGAAAAACCCTAATGATTCTCATGATCCTGAGAGCTCAGATGAACATGAAAACCCTGATAATTTTAATTTTGAGAAATATCTTCCAAAATACCCAGAACCAACTGAAGAAGATTTAATGAATGATTAACAAATAATATGATCAATATATCACCGTCTAAAGCTAGCAGTAAAAGCTCAGCATCAAGAAATTATAAAACAAGATATCATAATGATAGTATCTTTCAGCGATTTCATTTAGATCCCATTTTATTAGCTCTTATAGCCGTCGTATTATTTTATGCTTTATTTATTTTATATAGCGCAAGCTCAGCAAATATTATCATAGTTGAGCGTCGAGTACTCCATATTTTCTTAGCAAGTATGCTCATGGTTGGCCTGGCACAGATTCCACCAAGATATTATAAAGCCTGGGCACCTTGGGCCTATGCTATTGGTGTCTTACTATTATTAGCTACTTTATTTGTCGGACACACGGGTAAAGGTGCACAACGTTGGTTAGGCTTTGGAATATTTAAATTTCAACCATCTGAATTATTAAAAATAGCTTGTCCGTTATTACTCGCCAGCTATTTTAGCAATAAAGATTTGCCACTAAAATTAATCCATATTTTAGTAGCCGGATTAATTATTATTTTTCCTGTTTTACTCATAGCAAAACAGCCCGATTTAGGCACGGCTTTGTTAATAGCAGCCAGTGGTGTCTTTGTTTTATTCTTTGCTGGAATCAGATGGAGGATGATTATATTTGCTACTATTGGAACTTTGTCAACTTTACCTGTCTTATGGTATTTTTTACATGATTATCAAAAGAAAAGAATTTTAACTTTTTTGTACCCCGAACAAGATCCACTAGGCAGTGGTTATCATATTTTACAATCTAAAATAGCTATTGGCTCCGGTGGCATATTTGGCAAAGGGTGGCTTCAAGGCTCGCAAGCTCATTTACAATTTTTACCAGAAAAAACTACTGACTTTATTTTTGCTGTCTTAGGTGAAGAATTTGGTCTTGTTGGCGCTATAGTTTTATTAATTTTATACACTTTAATTATTTTACGCTGCTTAGATATCAGCACCAGTGCCCAAGATACTTTTTCACGCTTATCCGCAGGAAGCTTAACAATGGCATTTTTTATTTATATTTTTATTAATATAGGCATGGTATCAGGTATGCTCCCAGTTGTAGGTTTGCCATTGCCCTTAGTCAGCTATGGTGGAACATCTATGGTAACTATTATGGCAACTTTTGGTATTATAATGTCGATCAAAAGCCATCGAAAATTACTGAATTCTTAATACGTTAATTTTAGATTTGATGGCTTAGATAGATTATTAGAAAACTCGCGCGGCTCAGGCAATAACCCCTGCCCATATGAAAAAGCTATTAATCCTACGCCCAGAAATAAAACTGATACCAAAATACCCAGAACTCCCAAAGTAGTAAGTAATATTGGCATTTTTGCAGCAAAAATAAATGCAACTACTGATAGACTTAGTATAGCCAATCCAAGAATCAGACAAGCAGCTCCAAAACCACGAATAATTACTTTAATTTTAATATCTTTAATTAAATAATCTTTTGCCTCTACTAATTCTTGAAAGGCTTGTGTGGCTTGAGGGTTGTCTCTGTTCCTATCTGGATGAACTAACAGCGATTTCTTACGAAAAGCCAAAGAAAGTTCTTTCTGGTTAAATTTAGATTTATTATGCTGTATCAAGCCTAATAATATTTTAGCCCGCTGATGGGTCATTTTTGGATTCTGAATTTGTGGGATCGTCATAATTATATTAAGACTATAAGTCAGATGATTACTGTATACCAACACATATAAACTTGCAAGAGCTTGTTAAGCTATAATTAAGTTTAGTTGAGCATAGTCTATTTAATTTTGGCAGAATATTATATGATCGATAAAATATTTGTATTTATTAAATCATTATGTTAAAGAAAATTTTTGTTTTATTATTGCTAAGCCTAAACTTATCTTATTCAGCGGCAGAAATAAAAACTGCTGATGACACTTACATTTCTGGACCTGATGTAGATAATTTTATTACTTACATGGTAGATAAATATAATTTAGACGATACTGATCTTAAAGAATTTCTCTATAAAGCAAAATATCAGCCAAATGTAATCCAAGCTATTCAAAAACCTGCCGAAAAATTACCCTGGTATAAATATGAAAATTTACTTGTTAAGGATCTGCGTGTCAAAAATGGCGTTAAATTTTGGCAAGAAAATGCTAAAACGCTTGAGCGTGCCCATAAAGAATTTGGTGTTCCACCAGAAATCATTGTTGCTCTCATAGGCATAGAAACCTCTTATGGCCAAAATAAAGGTAGGTTTCCTGTACTAGATACTTTAGCAACTTTGGCTTTTTACTATCCACCTAGAGCCAATTTTTTTAGATCTGAGTTAGAGCATTTCTTAGTTTATACTCATGAAGAACATACCGATCCTAGAAATTACTATGGCTCTTACGCTGGGGCGATGGGGTATCCGCAATTTATTTCAAGTAGTATTAGAAATTTTGCAGTAGACTTTAGTAATTCTGGTCACCGTGATTTATTAAATAACATAGACGATGCTATTGGTAGTGTCGGGAACTTTTTAAATAAACACGGCTGGCAAAAAGACGCTCCTATTACAACTAAAGTTAGTATTAATAAAATTAAACCTAAAAATTATAAATTAATCGAACAACATATTGATAAATTAAAACCAGAACTTACAGTTAAAAAATTAACAAAACTAGGAGCAGTAGTCTCTCCGGTCAAATCTAAAAATCAATCTCAAACTACACACAAAAATAAATCAGAAGTTAAAAATAATTTTGAGAACTTAACGGCTAGTCTACTGAGTTTTGAAATAGAAAAGTCTAAAAAAACCAATGTAACTCACATAAGTAAAGAATATAGATTAGGTTTTAATAATTTCTATGTTATTACTCGATATAACATTAGTCAAAACTATGCATTAGCAGCCTATGTATTAAGTGAAAAAATTAAAAAAGAGTACTCAAAGGTAGATCAACGAGCTAAAAAATTATAAACTAGCTAGTAATGTTGAATACTAATTTTATTACGAATTTTCAATCGTATCAAACAGTAAGAAAGATTATTTTTTCAATAATTTTTCTTACTGTTCTTGATCTTGTTGGCTGTAGTCTAGTTGGTCTAGAAGAAAAAGATGGAGCTCCACAACGCCCTATAGATCTTTCTTTGATCAAAGAACCAATTCCCAAAGATGAACCTAGAAGTAAATATGGAAATCCTGAGACATATAAAGTCTTAGGTAATCGTTATTATACTTTAAAAAATAGCAAAGATTTTACTCAATCTGGCTTAGCCTCTTGGTATGGTACTAAATTCCATGGTAAAAAAACTTCTAGTGGCGAACCATACGATATGTATGCCTTAACAGGTGCGCATCGAACTTTACCCTTACCAACATATGCAAGAATAACTAATTTAGATAATAATAAATCTATTATAGTGAAAATTAATGATCGTGGACCATTTCATAGCAATCGGATTGTCGATTTATCTTACGCTGCTGCTAGTAAACTCGGCGTCTTAGGTAAAGGAACTGCTCATGTAGAGCTGACAGCTATCGATCCTAAATCTTATACTCAAGACCGTCAAGACCATCTAGATCACGCTAAGCATATTAAAGAGCTTAGACAAGTTAGACAAGTCAAACAAACCAAACAAGACTGCCCCCCTAGTCATCCCAATAAAGCTAATCATCATAGCCCAAGTTTAGTAACGCTGCAAATTGGATCATTTCAAGATCGTAAAAAAGCTCAACAATTAATTAATAAAGCCAATCGAGCTTTTGATCATCCTGTAAAATTACATAGTATTGTAGACAATAATAAAAATAATATTTATAGAGTTCATCTGGGGCCATTTCCTGTAGAACATAAAGAAAATATTAAAACTAAATTAGCTGATCTTAATATATTAAATCCAATCACTGTTTTAACTATAAAGAAAAAACCTAAAACTAAACCTATAAAAACTGCTAAATTATAGTGAATACAACTCGTCAAGTACGACAATATGCTGAATACTTTTGCTAAAAAAGATATTAATACTAAATTAATTAATTTTTATAAAAATTTTTTAACCAACGATTACACAATACAAAATTTATTTGATAGTCACTCTGATCGATCCCAAATATTTTCAATTTCAGATCTCAATTGCCATTTAGATTTCTCAAAAAATTGGGTCGATCAAATCAGTTTGGATCAATTATGTCGCTTGGCTGATCATTGTAAATTAGATGAGTATATTAATAAATTATTTAACCCATCTGTTTCTGCTTCTAAAATAAATTCTACTGAAGATAAAAATGTCTGGCATACAGCCTTGCGAGCTATAGAATCCAATAATCTAGATAATTCAGAAATTCATCAGCCTATACAGCATATTCAACAAAAAATTTCCAATTTAGTTAATAGTATTCATAGTTCAAAACTATTAGGTTTTTCTAGTAAACCTATTAAAACAATAGTTAATATAGGCATTGGTGGATCTGATCTAGGGCCTAGAATGGTTTATCAAGCTTTAAAAGCTTATCATAACAAAAATATAACTTGTTATTTTGTAGCTAATATTGACCCCGCTGAGATTAGCTATATTTTAGAGAAATGCTCCCCTGAGACAACTTTATTTATCATTTCTTCAAAATCTTTTACTACACCTGAAACTTTAGCTAATGCCAAAACAGCTTACGAATGGCTTACTGAAAATTCTGCTGGTAAAAATATTCAAAACCAATATATTGCTATTACTAATCAACCTGATAAAGCTATTGCATTTGGGGTACATCCAGATCAAATATTTCCCATTTGGGATTGGGTAGGTGGTAGATATTCACTGTGGTCCGCAATAGGCTTAATTATTGCTCTAGGCACCTCGTATAAAACATATCGAGAATTATTAGCAGGAGCTTTTGCTTTAGATCAACATTTTAGAAAAAATGAATGGAAAAAAAATATTCCAGTTGTACTAGGCCTTTTAGGTATAGGGTATATTAATTATGCTAATTGTCAAAGCCATGCAATTTTGCCCTATAGTAGCGATTTGACATATTTTCCAAGCTATGTGCAACAATTAGACATGGAGAGCAATGGTAAATCAATTAACCGGGATAATAATTATATTAATTATAAAACTGCTCCTGTCATTTGGGGAGCAGCAGGTACCAATGGTCAACATACGTTTTATCAATTATTACATCAGGGACAACATATTGTTCCCTGTGACTTTATTGTGCCCATAACTAGTAGTTACCACCCGGCAAGTCAACAACAAGAGCTAGTTGCAAATGCTTTAGCGCAGTCTAAAACTCTTATGGAAGGCTATCAACCAGGAGATTTACCAGTATATCGCCATTTATTAGGTAATAAGCCTTCTAATACTTTGTTGTTTTCAAAATTAAGTCCATATAATTTAGGCATTTTAATAGCTATGTATGAACATAAGATTTTCACTCAAGGAGTCATTTGGAATATAAATTCTTTTGATCAATGGGGGGTTGAGAGAGGTAAAACAATAGCAGATGTTATTTTGCCTTATCTAAGCTATAATAGTAATTATAAAAATCACGATAAACTCAGTTCAAATTTGGATCTAGACAAATCTACTTTGAATCTAATTAATAAATACCAAGAATTACGAGAATTATAAAAACTCGATGCAATATCAATTTAACTCGCTAAATAATTATTTGTTAGTGGCAATGCCATCGTTGAATAATACTTATTTTACTCAATCCGTGATCTTGGTTTGCGAACATAATGAAAAAGGTTCCATGGGTATTGTTATAAACAGACCGTTAGATATCACAGTTGCTGAAATTTTATTAAGAATGCGGGTCAAGAACCATAATGACAATCTAAAAGATATGCCTGTGTTATCTGGCGGCCCGACAAAGACTAATAAAACAATGATGCTTTCATACACTGAAGATGATAATTTAATTTTAAATAAAAATGACGATGCAATCCGAGCATTAGCTGATAATCATCATCCCGATCCTTTTATTATTACTCTTGGTCATTGTCTCTGGGAGGCTGGCCAATTAGAACAAGAATTAGTTAATAATAATTGGCTTACTATGATCGCTGATCCTGAAATTATTTTTAATATACCCTTTGAGCAGCAATGGCGAGAATGTACCTATAATTTAGGCATTAACGAATTACATAATTTAAGCAGTTATGGTGGCCATGCCTAATCTTACTGCATTAGGCTTTGATTTTGGTCTAAAAAGAATTGGTGTTGCAGTTGGTCAGACTATAACTTATACTGCTGCACCATTAGAAATTTTGTCTGCTGTCAACGGTCTACCAAACCCACAAGAACTAGAAAAACTTATCAAAACTTGGCGACCCAATATAATAGTAGTGGGTATGCCTTATAATGAAGACGGCAGCAGTCAAGAGTTATCTGAATTAGCAGAACAATTTGCTCAAAAATTAAAAAATCAATTTCAACAAAAATATAATCTTACAGTAGTAACTATGGATGAACGCTATTCTAGTTTAGAAGCACAACAAAAATTTACTGAGCTACGGCAAAATAATTTAATTAAAAAAGGTGCAAAAATAGATCATATAGCTGCGTGTGTGATTTTAGAGCGTTGGTTATCTACGCATCGCTCTAGTTTATAGTGGTTTTTGCTCTGATGCAGCTGCAATCCACAAATTAACTCTTCTTATAAACTATCACAAATCTCTCTCAGCTTAGAAAAATTAGTATCTACATCATAACGCTCTTTTATTAATTTCCGTGCATTCAACCCCATAGTATTTCTAAAATTACTATCTTGTAATTTCAATATAGCTGAAAGCCAATCTTTTTTAGAATCCACAAGATAACCTGTCACCCCATCGATTACTACTTCTTTATTCATGCCTACAGGAGAAGTTAAAACTGGTAATCCACTAGCCATATACTGTAACACTTTGAATGCACATTTCCCATTGGTCCATGAATTGTCAACCATAGGCGCTATGCCGATATGAGAACTCAGCAATTCTCCAGCTTCTGTCTCTAATGACCAAGGAATACTAATAATATTTAAACCTGGATAAGTAATATTAAAATCAGAAATAATTTTAAGTCTTAAATTAGGAAAAACCTGCGATACTTTTGCTAAGATAGGATAGACTGCTTCTAAATATTTACCTGTACTGGTTGAGCCTATCCAAACTAAATCTAAAAATTCTTTTGATTTATTATAACTATGACAATTTAAATATTTATTAAAATCTAAACAAGTAGGAATAACAGCTATCTTATTATTTTTTGAATGTTTTTGCGCCTCTGATTTCAGATAATTATTCCCAGCCCAAACATAATCTGATTGAGCAATAATATTTTTAAATCGATTATACCTACCTCTTTTATAAGCACCATTTGAGCTTGCAAAAATTGCATCATCAAAATCAAAAATAATTTTTTTAGCAAATTTTCTAATAAAAAATAATATCCATGGTTTTAAGGTTTTACGTATAACAACAACTATATCCGCAGATTTTACTTCATGTAATAAATTTATTAATTTAAAAAAATTTGAGTCAATCTTAACTAATCGCGGCTGATACCCTGCTTGTTCCCATAACTTAAAATAATCATAATGTCTTAATCGTACAGATGGATTATTGGGTCCACTGCCTAAAAATAAAATTTTTTTCATATATTAAATTTATTTATATCCGTAAGTAAACCAGTATAACATTTTTCGAAATTACTCAGCAAATCTTCTGCTATAATTTATAAATTACAATATAAACAAAACAGGAACAAAATATGACTTATCAATGTAATAGCTGCGACATGGAAATTAATGACTTAACATGCAAAAAGTGTAATAAGAAATTAATGGCTGATAAAATAACCAAAGATAATAAGTCGATACAAGTAGCCAAATGCCCAGATTGTGAAGGCATGATCAAATCACCGCAATGCTGTGGGCATGACATGAAAAAAAGTTAATATTTTAATTACTGGTAATGGGTAACTGCTACACCAAATCGGAGCTACTGTACTTATGTTGTCGCCATTACCTGAACACAGGCTGTACTTTTACAACCTGCACTCATGATATTGAAAATTATTGAGGATAAGCAAAGCCAACTACAAAGAAGAATCTTGCATCGTTACTTTGCTGATTCTGTACTTTTCTTGCCAATGGCTTTGCAATATATGTTTCGTAATTCATATATTTGAATATTTTTCCTCGAATCCCTAAACCAGCAGATTGAGCAGAGTCACTGCTATTTTGAGCACTTTTTCTATGATTAATATTCCATACCCTCCCTGCATCATAAAATCCAAAGGCTTGTAATCCCCAATTAGATAATAAAGAAATATTTTTTGTGATTTTTTCGATAGGCATTGTATAACCCAATTCTAATTTACCAACTAGCCCATGATCTCCAGACAATTCATAAGAATCATACCCTAAACCAATATCTCTGCCTCCGTAGCCGTATTCTTCTGTTGAAATTAACTCATCAAAAGCATATTGCCCTGCAATAACTAATTTTAAATCTAGACGTTCGAGTAATGGCTGTTGTCTCGAAGCTGTCGCCATGATCTTATTAAAGTTTTCTTTTGTATCTGGGCGTGTAGCTAGCGCAGGTATTATTTTAGCTCCTAAATTATTCAGACCATGACTGAATTCTATGCCTATAGAAGTCAAAGCTAATATATTATAAAAATAAGGATCCAACCAATCAACAACTAAACTTGCTCTAAGAGCACGAATCTTTTCGTCAAATAATTTATTCCCAAAAAATTTAGTGACTGTATCATAGCCATCTAGTTTAAGATCAGCAATTAAATTTAGATTTCTTGACCGCACAAACGGGTACTCAAACATTGCATACACAGATTTACTGATACCGGGAGTATTGATTTTAACCGACGGTCTAATTGACCGAGGTAGATCATTAAAATTGGCATCGGTTTCAGTCCGTGCAACTTGTACAATTAAAGCCAAGCCATCAGAATTCAATGGTTGACGATGATTAAAATTATATACTCGCAGCTCTGTGCCATCATCACGCACAGCATTAAATAAAGTATGATTACCATATAGGCCATTGAACTGATGCATTGTGCCAGAGAATTCAATCGGTCCTAGTAATCTTGTTCCTCTATTGTCAACTAAACCCTCTATAGCTACAATTTTTTGATTATCTGCAATAAACTCTACATCAGCAGCTCCTGGTCTATTAGATGGCGAAAAGACAACTTTAATATCTCCACCTGGCAGATCTTTAGCAAGTAATGCATACCGTTCTAAAGTCCACTTAGTGATAGGTCGCTCAGCTCTTAGGCGATCGCCATATTGTTCAAGTAAAATCTTAGTAGCATATGGAATAGTATCACTAGAAATTCTAACTTCGTTTACATAACCTTCGACTATTCCAATTTTGATAAGTCCTGTGTTCTTGTCAATATCTTGTGCTGGTAAATAAGCTTGCGACAAAATATAACCGGCTTCACGGTATTGTATCGTCGTAGTGTGGATCAATTCGAGAATTTTAACTAAGCTAATTTTTTTGCCGTAATAAGGCTTATATACACCTTCAAGTTCATCGCTATTGATAGCATTATTTCCAACGAAGTTTACTTTCTTAAGCTTAAAAACATAATTCTTAGCATCACCTAATTCTAAAGACTGGGTTAATAAAGGTATGACTAATTTTCCATCCTTAGCAACTATACCCCGAGGTTTATCTGTGAACACACGCCCGACACGTTCTGGCTCAATATTACCTATATCTATTTCTGGCACAGGTAAAACTGCTGCGTATAAATTACTAAATAATAAACTAGAGATTACTATGCTTTTACTAATATTAATATCCAAGATTAAGTCCATATAATTTAAATATTCTATAATTTAAATTATAAACAAACCTATTATAAATACAAACTTATTTCTCCTAACAATATCTATTTCTAACTTACCACCTATGCTATTGTTAAATACCGAGCAATTAATGGCTCCCCACCAACCAAGCACTTTGACGTTGAGCCACTTTATTATCGTATTATTATTATTTTATTATTTTTATAATTTATTTTTAATAATAACTAAAATTTCCATTGCAGGTAAAATTCAAATAATTTGTTACTGCGCGATCAGGCAATTCATCTTCTCTTAATAGCTCAGCCAGCAATTGATCATCAATTATTTCAATGCGACCAAGTTCATTAATATATAATTTATCTTGTTGAGTTTGTTGCATATTTTATCTCTTATTTTATTAATTATTTATTAATTATTTCACCGCCAGTAATTTTTCCTGAAATTACTACTGATTCATCGGCATAGACTTTTCCTCTATCATTACTGAAAATGATATCGCCATTTATTTTAGTATTTTTATTAAGATGTAAACTTATTACTCTTGGATCTTCTTTGTTGTTAAATAAAATATTATTTGCTGAACTATCCGTGAGCTTAATCTCATTAGAGTCTATTTCTAAATTATTACTAAGCTCGGAGCTATCAAAATTTGCTTTACCAATTATTTTAACTGTTGATAAAAAATGGCTGTCTTTATCTTTGAAATTACCATTTATATTTAATTTATCTTCAAAAATATTATTTTCTGATTTAGACTCGCCAGTTAATTGCAATATTTTAGTAAATTTATTTTCTTTTAGATCACAATTACCATTTATAGTAACTGATCCATTGAAATCATTATTGTATATATGACTCGCACCCTGAATTTCTGCAATATTTAATTTACTGTTTGTCAGTTTTAGATTACCGTGATAAATAAACAAATCTTTTTGATTAAGATTGTCT
The DNA here is from genome assembly GCA_018061105.1 of Gammaproteobacteria bacterium. Taxonomy (GTDB): domain Bacteria; phylum Pseudomonadota; class Gammaproteobacteria; order JAGOUU01; family JAGOUU01; genus JAGOUU01. The sequence goes on along the minus strand of JAGOUU010000013.1, from coordinate 7,871 downwards.
AAAACTTTACTATTTGCGGCAGCGCTGTTAATACCAATAACTGAAGTCAAACCTAATAAACCAAGCAAATGCAATAAATCTGCAAAAGTAAAAAAACATTTTTTATTCATAATTTATTCCTAATATATTTCTAATTTTTATTTATAATTAATTTTTTTATAAAATAATTTTTATAAATTTTATATGAAATTATTTTATAAAAAAGATCTTACCAGATCTCTTTTTATATAAAAAGATTTATTTTATGAAAATTAAATTTAATTTTTACGAGAAAAGAAAATAGAATAGCAAGTAGGAGAGCACGTAGCTTAGAAAAATTTACAGAACAAATAATACAAGAAATAAAAAGAGAATTAGTAACATATATAGCAATCTATGCTCATTGATCCTGAGAATCAGGATCACCATAAAACTTCACACCTCGAACTATTTTAGAACGGCCGTGTTCAACGCGCCATTTATTAGTATCTCTTAAAGAATAAGCACAGCCACAATATTCTTGCATGTAAAAATTTTCTTGCTTTGAAATATCTAACATTCGTTTTGAGCCCCCGCATTGGCGCCAATTATACGTCCAATACGTTAAATTAGGATATAAACTTGCCGCTTGCATACCAACTATATTAATTTGCTCTAAGTTTTTCCAACGTGAGATCCCCAAAGAGCTAGAAATAACATCAAAATCATTTTCATAAGCATAGCGAGCTGTTTTAGTAAACCGCATATCAAAACACATGGTACAGCGAATACCTCGTTCAGGCTCTTGCTCCATGCCTTTTGCTTGCGCAAACCAATTTTCACGATCATAATCAGCATCGATAAATTCTATTTTATGTTTATCGGCAAATCTTTTATTTTCGTCTTTGCGCAGATTATATTCTTCTATAGGATGTATATTAGGATTATAAAAATAAACAGTAAAATCTATTTCTGATTGATAAATAGCATCCATGACCTCGCCAGAACAAGGCGCACAGCAAGAATGCAATAATAATTTTTTGCTATTATTAGGCAGCTGTAATTTTTCCCGGATCATAAATTATGATTACTTAATTATTCTAAGATTAATTAATATTATTCAATTCTAGCATAAAAGCGCGCATACGATCACAGGCCATTTGCATCACTGCAATATTATGAATACAAGCTAACCTTGTATAGGCGAATTGATTAGATTTAAATAAAAAATGCAAATACGCCCGTGAATAATTTTTACATGTATAGCAAGTACAGCTATTCATAATCGGCCGCTCATCTAATCTATAGATTTGCTTTTTAATTAATATTCTAGCCTCTGTATTTTCTGTACCGACAAATTTTAACCATTTATTTTCTAAATCGGGTACAATTTCACCACAATATAAAGCTCCATGGCGAGCATTGCGAGTTGGAGCAACACAGTCAAAAATATCTACTCCCATTCGTACGACATCGAATAAATCTTGTGGGTTTAAACCTACTCCCATTGCGTATCGAACTTTTTCTTTGGGTAAGATTGGCTCTAACCATTGCATAATTAATTTAGTCTTAAGCATATCAAAACCAATGGACTCGCCACCAATAGCAATACCATCTGTATTTTGATTAATAATATAATCGGCACTAGCTAATCTTAAATCTTGATAAACACCACCCTGTATAATTCCAAATAAGGCCTGTGCATAACCATAATCAGAATCTGGCTGTTTATTATGTTGTTCTATAGAACGATTTAACCAACGATGTGTTCTATCCATGATTTCTACAGTTTCATCTTTACTAATGTTATCAGGAGTGCATTGATCAAAAGCCATAATAATATCTGCACCAATAGTTTTCTGAGTTATGATAGATGACTCAGGTGTCATATTAATAATATTTTTAGTCTCAGGGTGGCAAATTTTTACCCCAGTTTCGTCTATTTTACAATTTTTTGGGTTACTATTAGCCAAAGAAAAAACTTGAAATCCTCCGCTATCGGTCAGCATGGGCCCATGCCAATTCATAAACTTGTGCATACCGCCAGCTTTATGAATTACTTCCATGCCTGGAGAAACTAACATGTGATAGGTATTGCCACCTAGAATAATCTGGCTGTTAGTCAAGATAGCATCTTGGGGATCAAGATTATTAAAGACTGCGCGAGTGGCCACGGGCATAAAACACGGCGTCGTAAAGTTGCCATGCGCAGTCGTTACTTCTAGTACACGAGCCTGGTTATCTTTGTACATTAATAGCAGTTTACTGCTAAATTTAGTAGTGTTATTCAAATTTCTATGTAAAATAATATATAATAAACATTAGATGGTAGTTTATACCATAAATATATTATTCTAACTAGCTATAATAAATAAACAGGGACAAAATGTTTAATATCAAATCTAAGCAATTATTTTTACTAGTATTTTTAAGCTGTTTGTTTTTGATAGCTTTTGCTTTGTATTTGCAGTATTTTCAAAATCTAGCTCCCTGCCCCCTATGTATGCTTCAAAGAGTAGCATTTATTTCAATTGGCTTAGTTGCTTTAGTCGCTTTTTTACATAATCCTACTATTTATGGCTTGCGAGTATATGGCCTTTTAAACTCAGCATTATCTATCATGGGATTAGGCTTAGCTGGCCGGCAGTTATGGATTGAAAGCCTACCCCCAAATTTAGTCCCAGCCTGTGGTCCAAGCCTAGAAGTTATGTTACAGTACTTGCCCTTATTTGATGCTCTTAAAGCAGCCATGATGGGCAGCGGAGATTGCGCCAAAATCAACTGGGAAATGTTTGGCATGAGTATAGCAACTTGGTCATTTATTTGTCTTGCTGGATTATTAATAATTAATCTTAATGTAGTATTTAAGCCTGTTGGCAGACTATAAGAGGTCCTGATATGCTTAGTAACGCCCAGAGAAAAATTGATTAAATATTTCTATACTTTCTTGTGATTTACCTAGCCTCAATAAAACATAAGCAAAATAACAATCAATAGGTAATTTATGAGAAAATCTATTTTGTGTTTGTAACTTTTTAGCCTGATTTAAATACTGAAAAGCCTTATTATAATCTTCCAGCTTAATAGCCACTTTACCCAACGCGAATAATAGACTGATGTTATATGGCTCAGATTGTAGATGCTTTTCTAAAATAATAAAATGAGCTTCAGTGAATCCAGTATTCCCAAAAAGCTTAAATAACTCTACTTGTAAAACAGAATCTTTATTATTGTTTATTATCTGATCAATAATCTCAATAATTCTATCAGAATTTTTTTGAGCTTGTTTTAACCAGAGGACATGTCGCAAACTAGTATCAGCTTCAGCAAAATATTTTTCATGAATTAATGATAGATTTGTTATATAGGCAATAACAACTTCTGGATTATGTCTAGCTTTCTTACTCAAATAACTATTGTAAAATTCGTGCATTTTTGCAATCACTTGATCATAGTTAGCAGCTAAATAGCCCACATTCAGGGCAAACGTACTAAAAATAGCATTAAAATACTTAACTGCTGTCAAAGCTTCATACTTAAATATTTCCTCTGCAGTATATATTCTGTAGCGCTTTAGCTCAGGCAATAACTTTAAAATACTATACCAATCTTTAAGATTTTCATAGACTATTAAAAGTTGTTTTAAAACTAATTTGTTATTACCATAATTAGCTTGTAGATGTTTGAGCGTAGCTAAAGCAGCTTCGTATTCTTGATTATCCACCTGAAGATTAGCCTGCATGAGGCCAATTGACAAGCTACTTTTAGGTGAACATTCAAAAGCTTTACGCAAATATTCATCCCTTTTAACAAAATTTTTCGACTCTTGCGCTGCTTTGGCTGCAGTTAAGTAATTTATTAATGGCTTTGATTGCTTTTTTGCTGATTTAATTAATAACCGTTCTGCTGTTTTATAGTTACCCTCAGCCAATTTTAATAAACCCTGGCTAGTTTGCTGGTAAATTCTTTTTTGTTGGTACGTATTAAACCAAGTTTTTGTTCGAAAAGGCAGGTTAATTATGAACTTAAAAAAAACAATACTTTCATGGACTAAGAAAACAGCTAAGAGAACAATGATTAATCCTGCCCATAACCCCGACTCAATAATCCATGATTTATAGGCTATTAGAATATAACCACTGTCTTGTTTAAGATATAATCCTAATATTATAGAAAATAAAATTACTGTAACTAAAGTAAATAACTTTTTCATTTGTTTATAATTAAATTATCAAGTTCGTTGTTTAGACTACTAAGATCAGGTAATTGCGGGATGAGATTTACAGTTTTTATGTTATTTAATAATCTCAAAAGCTTTTGTTTGGTTTCAGAGTTGCTGATAAAATAGAGATTAATATTACGTTCTAAATCCAAAATATTTTTTACAAATAACTCTTGGTTTTTTTGTTGTAAATTTATCTTCGTCTCTGTAACTTTTAGTTTTAAAAAAGTTTTTAAAATATTAATCTGCTCTTCTGATAAAATTTTTGTAAAGCTTGATTCTGAACCTTCTACTTTACGAATAGTTATTAATTTTAATAAACTGTTTTTAAAATTAATCCAAGCAACTTGTAATTTTGACTTAATAATATCTAGCAAACTTTTATTATTGTTATCAATCTCTTTTTCTAATGCTACTGATACTGATAGAGACTGAGATAATTGACCAGATTGCCCAAATTGATTAGTACTAAGATTATTATCCCTCGGCTTATCCCAGACGAAATCTAATAACGATAGCTGCTCTACAGTATTTTCAAATTCTTGCAAAGACGCTTGAACACGAACAACATCAGGAAAACTGACTTGATTGAGCTGATCTATTTTTACCAAGATACTTTTGCGTAAATTTTGAATATCTGTATGATTATAAGCCTTCAGGTTTTCTTGAGCTAAATTTAAAATTTTTGTAACTGAAAAAATATCTTGATCAACCTGTAGTTTTAAACTAGCAATAATAACAAGATTTTTTAACGTAATAATTAAGCCATTTAATTCGGATGGTTTATTATTAATAAATTCGTTTAATTTACTTTGTTGATTTAATAAATCTATTTTGAGCTTTTGTATTTCAGATGAAAAATTATTGTCGAGAATTTCATCTAAAGTCGTATCAACTTCAGATAATTTATTATTAATACGGTAAACACTAAAAAACAAGAAGCTGATTGCTAAGAGAGCAATAATTATTATTGAAATAACTATATTTTTATAATTATTAGTCATGTTACATTTATAATATTAAAATACTGATTTATGGGAAGCTATTTCGTTAATCATACCAATAATAGCTACATCATTCATGCTGTTTGTGCAATATATTTTCTTAAAACCTTTATAAACAGCTGCTTCCACAATTCTTTGACTAACTACTATCAGAGGTTGGTTTAATATTTTAGTCAGATTATTTAATTTTTTTACCCGAGAATAAAAATTTTCTAAAATACTGATACTGGTAATTAAAATTATGAAATCTTTATGATCAAAATAACTTGTTAATACTTCTTCTGAGAGGCAACTTGAAGGGCAAGAAGTTTGATAAGTTACAACCTCTGTAAGACTAAAACCCCTATCAAGTAAATTTTTACTTATATAATTTCTACTTTCTTCGCCACGGATTAATAAAATATTATTTTTTATTTTATTAGTATTATTTAAATTAATAAATAGCTTAACAAAACTCTCACTATTTTCTTCTGTAGAACTCTCAGGAAAAATAATATTTTTAATATTATAGCCATACTCTTGTAATTTTTTAGCAGTAGCTTTCCCTATAGTATAAAATTTATATACTTTTAATTTTGATAGTTGTGAATCATGACTGAATAAACTAAAGAACCCAGTTACTGCATTTACACTGGTAAATATTATTATTGAATAATCAGCAAAATTTATTTCTGAATTATAAGTTTGATAATTCGATTTTGTAACGGGGATGATCTCAAGACAAGGCATGTTAACAATAGCATAATTACTATCAGTAAGCTTTTGGATCAAATTATCTGCACGCCCTTTTGGACGAGTAATGATTACTGCTGGCAATGGGAATGGGGACAATTAAGACCTCTTTAAACTAGAATTCAGATTGAGATTAGCTATAATGCTGCGACCACCTGCTGCTAAAATTTGATTAGCTAATTGCTCACCTATATCGACAGCATTTTGCACATTACCAGATAAACTGGCTGTTATTTGCTGGCTACCATCTGGCGATGCAACCTGACCACATAAAACAAGCTCAGATTGATTAGCTTTGATTTCAGCAAAAGCAGCAATCGGGACATCACAGCTACCCCCAATAAGATTATTAAAAGCTCGTTCGGCTTTTGCTTGAAAAGTAGTCAGCGGACAATTGAGTTTTTTAATAAGATCTTTTACAAAAACATCTTCGGATCTCACTTCAATAGTCACTATACCTTGTCCAGGCGCAGGTAAAAAATTGGCAATAGGCAAATACTCAGTAATAGGATCATTATCGAGCATATTTAAATTAAGATTATCATTCAGATTATCATTCAGATTATAAAGCCTTTGAACTCCAGCTGCGGCTAGAATAATCCCATCCAAATGAGCCGGGTGTAAATCTGGCTGGTTTAACTTTTGTAATCTTGTGTCTATATTACCTCGCAAGGGGACAATATTTAAATCTGGCCGGAAAATTTTAAGCTGAGCACAACGGCGCAAACTAGCAGTCCCGATTACAGCACCATGAGGCATGTTAGCTAAACTTGTCGCTAAGCCCTCTCTTGCAATCAAGATGTCACGAGCATCAGCTCGCGCACAAAAGACTGATAACTCAAGACCATCAGGCTGCAAAGCAGGCATATCTTTTAAAGAATGCACGGCTAGATCAGCTTGGTTAGATATTAAAGCATGCTCAAGTTCTTTGACAAATAACCCTTTGCCACCTATATCTGATAAAGACTTATCTAATATTTTATCGCCCTGGGTTACAATTTTCAGAAATTCTATTTCTAAATCAGGAAATATATCTGTCAGCTGTTTGGCAACCCAGTTTGCTTGCCATAAAGCTAATTGACTTTTGCGAGTAGCAATTCTTAGTATTTTTTTCATATGCCTATAATATCATCTAATATCATCTAATATCATTTAATAAGCTTGTAATTATATTATGTCTCGTGTTAAATAGAAAAGATCTACTGTATTAAAAATACTAAAAACTTGAATAAGCATAAAGCCCCAAAATCATCTAAAAAATCTAAATCTTTTAAATCTTCCAAGCCTTCAAAACCCTTGGGATTATGGATGACAACTTCTTTAGTCTTAGGTAATATGATTGGTTCAGGGCTTTTTCTACTTCCGGCTGTATTAGCTAACTTCGGTGGAATTAGCATAATTGGCTGGTTAGTTACTACCTTTGGCGCTTTGGCTTTTGCTTTAGTTTTTAGTCAGCTCAGCCAACATTATCCAAGCACTGGTGGTCTCTACGTTTATTGCCGAGAAGAATTAGGTGAAACTATTGGCTTCTTACTGGGATGGGGATATTGGGTTAGCTTGTGTGTTGGCACAGCTGCAATTGCAATTTCTTTTACAAGTTATTTAAGCTATTTTGTTCCGCAGTTTAATACTAATCAGCTATTAGCATTGGGATGTAACTTAGCCGTGATCTGGTCTCTCACGTTAATTAATGCCTATAGTGTTTTAAATGGCGGCATCATGCAATTAATAACCACAGTTATTAAAATTATACCTATCTTGTTAATTGCTGTATTCGGGCTAGTCGAAATAAACTTTGACCATTTTACACCTTTTAATGCTAGCAACGAAAGCAATTTTACCGCTATCATTAGCACCGTAGCTTTGACACTTTGGGCTTTCATTGGTCTAGAAAGTGCTTCAATTCCCGCTGAGAGTATCAATAATCCAAAACACACTATACCTCTAGATACTAT
>JAGOUU010000120.1 GCA_018061105.1 Gammaproteobacteria bacterium | reverse complement strand
GCAGAAAAATAAGGCACCCCAAAATGAAAGAAAACGACTAATAAAACAGCAAAAGCCCTTAGCCCATTGATATCCTTACGGAATTCTGATTTTTTAAATGGTACGTTCGCAGTAACATTTGTTACAGCCACTTTAGATGTATCTGACATATTTTATCCCTAACCACACAAAAACCAACTCGGTAGCCACTCTATTATGTTATTTAATGAGCCTAATATTGACCCATTGCTCTGCCAAAACAACTGAGGCCTCATTTGTTAAATGACAATTATCGAACTGATATGGAACTCCTGATGGTGTAAGTCTCTTACAGTTTTCACGATCACTACAGATCGTCTGTAATGTCGAAATATAATTTACTCCTTTGCTACTCACAGCACTTTTCAAATACTTATCCATCTCAAACTGATCAGGAACAACACTATGCTTTAGCATTACATCTGACTTCAAATCGTGACTTAATGCTAAGATTCTTGGTAAATTCCCATAATATTCGACCGTAGGACCAAACACATAAACCTCTGTCGCATATTTTTTATAGTAATCCAAACTATTCAACAATAATTCAAGGTCATTCGTCGTCCATCTTGCAGAGATCAGCAAAGCGTCAACCTTATTCTTAGGCAAATAATCATTAAGAATATAATCCATGAGCTTTAAGCATCGGACTTGACCTTCCGACTTGAGAACAGGCTTACATCCACTCGCCGTTGCCTGCATTAAGTTAACATTTGGCAGACTTTTAGCCAAACCAATCCAAAGATGATTAGCATGACTATCTCCTATGAGTAAATAATTCTTTTTCTTAGCATCTTTTGACAAACAGGTTTGCTTATCATACAAATTAAAATCATTTGCATTCGATGTTAAAAAGCATAAGCCTGGGTGAGAAGTATTACGATAATGCGCATAAGCCGCTAATTTACTAGCTGTTTTGGAGTAATGTGAAAATGAACCATCACTGACATTCATACCCACCCCTACAGCGGCGAACACTATAATACTGGATGCAGTTAATTTTAAAAGAGGCATACGGTCAATCTGACCTATAGAGTTCTTTTTATTTCTCCACGGCTTTTCAATATAATGCCATGACCCAATTGCCATTAAAATACAAATAGCCAGTAATACAAACTTCATTATCGGTGTTGGAGATAAAAAATAATTATAGAATACAACAATTGGCCAATGCCAAAGATAAAGGGAATAGGAGATTAGCCCAATAAAAACGATTGGCCTTAAACTTAAAAATCGGCCAATTGTTGTCTTGGCATGCTCCCCTGTATAGAGAATTAACATTGCTCCTAAACAAGGATATACCGCATTAAGCCCTGGAAATGGCTTTCCTTTGTGAATCGTTAAAAAACCATATATTAAAAATAACAGACCTATAAAAGATAACGCCTCTAATAATAGCTTACTTTTAATAACAGGAAAAACTCGTAAAGCTAATAGTGAACCTAACATTAACTCCCAAGCACGACTTGTTGCTAAATAAAACGCAGCTGTAGGATTATTAGCTACGGCCCATATACTAAACACAAAAGAAAGAACAGCCAAAAATGTAATTATAACTATATAATTTTTCCTAAATTTTTTTATAAGTAGCATAAGTATTAATGGAAAGAAAATATAAAACTGCTCTTCTACAGCGAGAGACCATGTATGTAAAAGAGGGTTTACTTCTGCTAATTCTGTAAAATAATCAGTATGTTGCCAAAAAAATATATTTGATACAAATAATGCAGCAGCCGATAAGCTCTTTCCATAAGCAGCAATATCTTCTGGCAAAAAAAGCAAACAAACACCTATAGTTGTTACTATAAACACTGCAAATAAAGCGGGTAATATTCTGCGAATACGCCGCTCATAAAAAGCAGCAATAGAAAAATTATTAGATAATAGCTCTTTATTTATAATATTGGTTATCAAATAGCCTGATATCACAAAAAAGATATCAACACCAATAAACCCTCCTGGTATTGAAGCAAATTTAAGATGGTATAGAACCACTGACATTACCGCTACTGCTCTTAATCCATCAATATCTGGCCTGTATCCTATTTGACTCATATTAAAACACCTTGACAACTGACATAACAGCTGTAGCAGAATAAAATTATTACTAGCATCTCACAATATTTGACTTATTTTCTTTCCAACAAATAGAAAGTTGTTGGATCCGTGTTAGAGGAAAAATCATTTAGAACTATAGTTAAGCCGTTTTTATTTTTTACAAAACTCAATGGCTTATTATAATCTCCATTTAAATGCAAACTATGCACAACATACTTTGCATTTACATCTAATTTTAAAAACAACTCAGCCTTTCCCATTTTAATTTGTGGTGGCATTTTACCTAACACCACCAACTCCTGACGGTTTTTATCAGAAAACTTCATACCTGTATTTTGAGAGTCTGTAGCACGAATTATCAATATACGTTTACTTTGATTAAGCCCATGATTATCCAACGAAGAAATTGCAACCAACCCTTCAACATCCATATTTTTAACAGATAATATATTTATATTTTCATGCCAATTAGTAAGAGCCGACGAAACGGCCTCTGTTT
>JAGOUU010000012.1 GCA_018061105.1 Gammaproteobacteria bacterium | reverse complement strand
GCTTGTTCAGCAGCAGTTATTCCTGCTCTTATAGTTTCTTCTTGGTTCGCAGCCATTGCAGTTCGTTCAGCTTGTTCAGCAGCAGTTATTTCAGCTCTTATAGTTTCTTCTTGGTTCTCAGCCATTGTAACAGCCATCCCGGCTCGCTCAGCTATTTCCTCCGCTTTTGCCAATTCTTGCTCCCATATTTTTCCAGTGAACATATCATCTGTAATATCCCTTGCAGCAAGGCCTTCATGGGTTGCTTCTGCTTCATCGCTTGGTTGGCCGCCTATAAAATGAATTTGGACCCAGGGTCCATCTTCTTTAACAAGATCACAACGCGCATCTAATTCAGCGGCTTTAAGTGTTCCTCCATCTAATTCAGCGGCTTTAAGTATTTCTCTTGCAGTTAATTCTTCAAGATTATAATGTCCCTCTAGTCCAGATGTTTTTAATTCTTCAATCGCGGGTTGATGTGAAACTTGAGCAGGGCTTGTCACTTCCCTTGAACCTAGAAGCGAACTCATCCATTTGGGATATGTGGTGTGAAAGTGTTCGGATTCAACATGCGGGTTAAATCTTGATAATGATTCGTGCCTTTCTAATTCCGCTTGATATCGAGATAACTCTATTCTTATGAGTGAACGCTCATCAGGAAACTCTCTTGTAATATTGTCTCTAATCGCAGGAAGATCTTTTGCTGGCAGCTTGATGATTTTAAACTTTTTTAAAGATGGAAATTTTTTAAGAAATCTTCCTAGATCTATCGAACATGATTCGTTCAAAGATAAAGTTAATTCTTCTAAAACATCTTTTAGGGGTTCGAATTTAAAGACGAGATCTACCTTTTGCTCTAAATAATACTTAGGATTTTCCAACTTATCTATAAGTAAAGTAAGTTTTTTAAGATGTTGCGCCAATGTAAGAAATTTTAAAAACTCAGGCAAAGTATCAGTTAAACTATACGAAGGAGGAGTTGATGCGTTATGGCTGAACAAGGTTAATTGTTCAATATATTTTGGATGGACATGTTGGAGTTCGAGCCACTCTTTGCAAAATGGAATTGCAAGAGTCTTAAATTGAGATTTTTTGATTAAGTTTAAGTATATATTAAATATGGAGCGATCTATTGTAAAACACACAGTCTCGTGCAACCGTTCAGTTTTATTTAGTATACAATCAACTAAAAACTCAATAATCGTTGGTACTTCTGCTGGTCTGTGCCGTTCTATGTTTACAAAAGAGGCACTCATTAATGAGTGTTTATAGTCGTCTATTAAAGACTCGGAAGGCTGAGAGATATCTGCAGGAGCCAGACCTAATTTGGTTTTTACATCGTGTAATGAAAATAAAGTTTTTAACTCAAACCTAGATGTAAAAATCTGTCTACTACCAAGTTTAGATTTTGTAGCGATTTGTATTATCCTATCCATAGACTCAAAATTTAATATATCTAGAAATGGAGCGTAGGTAGGATGGGTTTGCTTTTGGAGCCAGAAGTAATCAAGGAAAAAGATACGATCTCTTGGTATTCTTTTGGCAGCTAGTTTCTGAATGATGTATTGGTCTTTATCAGTGACACTTTCATCGTCATACACTTGTAAAGCGAGATCTTCGAAATTACGTATGGGGCTTGTTGTATAGATCTCAAAACCTTCTTCTAATAATAATTTTAATATTTTTTTAACGTTAAGCTGATATGCGTAGGTAGTATCGGCAAAAAAACTATCAATAACCAGAGTTTTTCTTTTCTGCACTGAAGAGCCTGCGCTCGTTGATACCCAGCATCTAGAACTTCCTTTTAATATGGCACCAACATCGAGGCGACCCGTAGGAATGCTCGTATAACCACTTTGGCCAATTTTTTCAATATAATACAACTCAGGAGCTACTTTTGGATTCATAATAAAGTGATAGTTAATTAGTTGTGTTTCTTTATAGTAAGATTTATTCATACTAACCTAAATAGCTTAACGATGACTTAATTTTGCTCATATTTTGCTCATATTTTGCTCATACTTTTCAAATAAATACTTTTAATCAAAGAGTTATAGAAAGCTTACTTTTGAATTTGCCTGTACGTGTATATGGCCTGTATACAGTACATTTGATTAGCTACTATTACTCTGTTAAGCTAATGGCCTGAGATTTAGATGTATAGAGCTTAGGGATTAGATAATTATGAGTAGTACCATAATTGACAAATTAAGCCACGATGGTCGTGGTGTCGTCACAGTAGGCGGAAAAAAAACCTTTATAGATGGGGTCCTGCCAGGGGAAGAAGTTACTTGGGTTTATACTAAACGCCATCGTAGATACGATGAGGCCAAAGTACAAGATATCATCAAGATGTCGTCTGACAGGATAAACCCAGCCTGTCCAAGTTTCTTAACCTGCGGTGGCTGTAGCTATCAGCATATGTCAACGCAAAGCCAGTTGTTATATAAACAAAATATTGTGAGTGAATTATTGCAGCATTTTGGTGGTGATATAATCCCTAATAGTTGGCTACCCCCGTTGAGTGCTGGTTCAAGCTATGGTTACAGAACCAAGGCCCGGCTAGGGGTGAGATATGTTATAAAAAAACAAAAATTAATCATCGGCTTTCGTGAAAAAGCTAGCAATTATCTTACTGATATGGATGGTTGTATTGTTTTACACCCCAAATTAAATGCCCTAATTAAGCCGTTGGGTAATTTAATTTTAAATCTCAGTATTTATGATCAAATCCCACAAGTTGAGTTTGCGATGGGAGATGAAAATATTATTCTTATTTTAAGAATTATGCAGGAATTAAGCCAAAACGATTATATTACTGTAAATAACTTTCTAGAAAATCTTGATCAGGAAATAACATTATTATTACAGCCAGGTGATCTGGCTAGCACTTATAGATTTAATCTAGATAGAAATATAAAAGATACAAATATTCCGGATATAACTTATAGTTATAATAATAAAGATAAAAACTTTACTATTCAATACTTGTTTCAGCCGCATGATTTTACCCAGGTTAATTTAGAATTAAATAATTTAATGTTAACTCAGGCTATTAATATCTTGGATCTAAAGGGTAATGAACAAGTTTTAGATTTATTCTGTGGGCTTGGTAATTTTACTTTACCTTTTGCAAAAATTTTAGAGCAAAATGGTGGTAAAATAATTGGCGTAGAGGGCAGCGAAGAGATGGTCTTACGTGCTCGAGTTAATGCTGAATTAAATAAAATAAATAATACAGAGTTTTATAGTGCAGATCTATATAAATTAGATAGACCAGATTATCAAAGTGAGATCTATTATCCATGGCTAAATAAAAAATATGATTGTGTAATTTTAGATCCTCCACGATCAGGTGCCAAAGAGTTACTGCCATATTTAGCTAAGTTAAACCCAAATAAAATTCTTTATATTTCTTGCGATCCTGCTACTTTTGCACGCGATGTGGGAATATTATGTAATCAATATGGGTATAAATTTATCTCAACTGGAATTATGGATATGTTTCCCCATACGAAGCATGTTGAAACCATGGGTTATTTAATAAAATAAAAATATATAAAATATAAAAAAATATAACGGGATAAACCATGGTTCAAGTTAATGCTCTCTATCAGAAAATACAATCAGGTGAGATTAACCAGCAGGTATGGCTAGAAAGCATTTTGTCTGTTAATCATAATTTAGATGAAAAGGCTATGACTGCCACATTAGTTGAACTTAATGTTTTATGCACAGTGAGCAAAGTCATTTCTTATAAAGATTTTCTTTTGTCTTTAGAAACTGCAACTATTTTGGCTGAACTTAATATGGACTCCGAGTCAGCTATAGTAGGTTTATTATTGATTGCTTTTCATAAGCAAGTCATCAATAAAGATTGGATTTTAGAAAAATATGATTCTCATATTTTGGATTTATTACAAGGTGTGAATAAAATGGATGCGATAAAAAACATCCAGAGCAAACTAGAAAGCTCTAAGGCTCTTATAAATAATACCCAAAAAGCTGATCAATTACGTAAAATGTTTATTGCAATGGTTTCTGATCCAAGAGTTGTGGTTATTAGATTAGCTGATCATTTGTGTGAGTTGCGTTCTGTCCGGAAGGCTGATAAAGAAACTCAAGAAAGATTGGCGGAAGAAACCAGATTAATTTATGGCCCACTGGCTAATAGGCTGGGTATTGGTCAAATTAAATGGGAATTAGAAGATTTAGCTTTTAGATATTTAGAAGGGGACACTTATAAAAATATTGCTAAGTTACTTGATGAAAAAAGAATTGATCGTGACAATTATATTGTTAATTTAATCAAGGCTATTAAAGAAAAGCTTAGTTTGCATAATATTAAAGCCGACGTAAGTGGGCGAGTGAAGCATATTTATAGCATTTGGCGCAAGATGCAGCGTAAAAATTTAGATTACCATGAATTATATGATATCCGGGCTGTACGTATCTTGACGCATAATATTACTGATTGTTATGCAGCTTTAGGTTTAGTTCATAGTCTTTGGAGGCATATTCCTAAAGAATTTGATGATTACATAGCTACTCCCAAAGAAAATGGTTATCAATCATTGCATACTGCTGTTATCGGACCTGAAGGCAAGACAGTTGAGGTTCAGATTCGTACTCATGATATGCATAAAGATTCTGAGCTTGGGGTAGCTGCTCATTGGCGTTATAAAGAACGTGTTGCCCATGATGGTGGCTTTGAAGCAAAAATTGCTTGGTTACGTCAGTTAATTTCTTGGCAAGATGAGGTTGCGTCAGCTTCAGATTTATTAGAAGAATTGAAAACAGATATAGCTGAAGAGCGTGTTTATGTTTTTACCCCAGGGGGAGATGTTATTGATTTACCAGAGGGTTCTACACCTTTGGATTTTGCGTATACTATTCATACTGATATAGGTAACAAGTGCCGCGGGGCTGTAGTAAACGGTAAAATGGTACAATTGACTTATCAGTTATGTACTGGTGATCGTGTAGATATTTTAACAAAAAATAATAGCAGTCCAAGTCGTGATTGGTTAAACCCACATTTTAATTATTTGAAAACACCACGTGCCAGGGCGAAAGTTCAATCATGGTTCAAAAAACAGGATTACGATCGTAATATTAGTGAAGGTAGAGAAATGTTGCATGCTGAACTTAACCGTTTAGGTGTTAGTTTAGAGTTGTCAAAAATTTCTCGTAAACTTAACTATAAAACAGATGATGATATCTTAGCAGGTATAGGCCGTGGTGATCTAAAAATTTCTCAAGTGCTCAACGCCGCTAATTTAGAAATTCACCCTAATCGTTCAACGACACATGGACAAACTGAAATCATCCCGATTCCAGATATTATAAAAAAGCAGCCTAAAACTTTGCAAAATACCAAAGGGATTAATATCCTAGGTGTGGGTGATCTGTTAACTTCTTTAGCACGCTGTTGTAAACCAATTCCGGGTAATCCTATTATAGGCTATGTTAGTCAAGGGCAGGGGGTTACTATACATGCTCAAGACTGTCAAAATATTTATCAATTGCAAAATATTCATCCCGAAAGATTAATCGAAGCTAGTTGGGGTGAGGATACAGCAAATATATTATTCTCTGTAGACATTTTTGTACAGTCTCGTGATCGCCATGGTCTATTACGAGATATGACAGGGTTGCTATCAGCAGAAAAGATTAATATTTCTAATTTAAAAACTGATACAGATAAAAATGGCATTGTGCATACTTATGTAACTATTGATGTGCGCAGTGTTGATGAGTTGGGTCGTATTTTAGATAGGATGCAGGCTCTGCCGAATGTTATGATGGTAAAAAGAATAACAGGCAAAAATGAAAGTAAATAATAAAATATATAAATTATAAATATAGAAACTTGACTAAAACTTGACTCTAAGTTTAATAAATCATACAATCGAGATCTCAAATTGCTGGTATAGTGATGACAATCATGAGGTTAGTTATAAAAACAATCCATTATCTAAATTATTTATTAAGTGAATTAGCCTATCAATACTCTAATCACTTGAATAAAAAAGCTAAATCTCCTAATGATCTGACAAAGGCAATTTTTTGGTTAGAGAAATCTGCCGCCTATTCCAATCCCAAAGCATGTTATGCCCTAGTTATACAATATGAGCAAAAGCAATGCTCGTTTAATGACACAGCTAACACAGATCAGAAAAACGAAGCAGCAGTAGAGAAAAAGGCTCAGTATACGCGTCTCATAGCCGATCTTATTGTTAGTGCTGCAGAAGCAGGCTATGCAGATGCTCAATTTAAATTAGGTTGTTATTATTGGGTAGGTAGCCAGACTTTCCCTGTCGATATAGAATTGGCTCATGATTGGTTTACCTTGGCGGCGCGGCAGTTACACCCAAAAGCTCTTTGTAATTTAGGGGTTATTTATAATAGAGGTGATCTTAATAATAAAAAAGATTATAAAAAAGCCTATGATTATTTTATAGCAGCTAAAACTATGGGAGATAGTTATGCTTTGTGTAACCTTGGTCGGATGTATGCATTAGGTAATTACGTCAAAAGAAATTTTACAAGTGCCTTTAATTATTACCGTGAAGCAGCTGATAAAGGATCTATCGATGGTATATATGAAGTTGCAAATTGCTATGAAAAAGGTAAGGGAGTGAAACATAGTTATGAACAAGCTTTGTCATATTTTAAATTAGCTTCTGCCGAAGGTATGGTAGCTGCCAAATTAAAAGTTGCAGATTATTATATCTATGGTCAGGGAGTTAAGCGTAGCCCTATTAAAGCAGAATACATCTTAAAGTCTGTAGCAGAAACAGGTGATTCGTATGCGCAATTTAAATTGGCTACTTTCTATGATTCTACGGATAGTAATCTGCAAGATGTTAACAAGGCTTTTAATTGGTATTTGAAAGCTGCTCAAAATGGTCACACTAAAGCACAGATTAATCTGGCGGCATTGTATTTAAAAGGTGAAGGAACGATAGCCTCAGAATCTACGGCTATTTTTTGGTTAGAATCAGCTGCGCAAAATGGGGATCAAATTGCGCGATATAATTTACAACAATTAGGTTTAGTAAACTTAGAAGCTATAATTAAAGAATCTTTAGGGCGTAGTGATGTGATTCATTAATTTTTTGGTCTTTGACTGCTGTGATCTCTATCTATAACGGGAATAAAATTGCTATCGCTTTCTAGAATATCCCTAAAATAGGGGTGTTTATTAAATTGGCCATCTGTTTTAATCATATCAGTAAAAATACTAATCTTCGTACGAATGAATTCTAAAAGATCTTGCTTAGCCTCGCGAAAATCTTGTTTAAACTCTTTGTTATCTGGATTTGTTTTAACCTGATCTTGTGATGCTAAAAATCTAAAATATAAGCCCTCCAAATTTTTTTTAGCTTCAGTATGTTTTTCCAATATTGTTTTATTACTACTCATGCTTGTGCTCTCTTATGATATATGCTTAATTTTGCTCAGTTAAAATGAGATCAATAGCGTTTAACTTATTGAGTAATTCAGTTTCTTCTGCTTCTGTGTTTAACCACTTATCTTGATCAATTTTTTTTCTAGGCTCTAAGGGTAAATAATGCTCCCAAAAAACTCTGTGTTTTTGTTCTAAAACATGATCTAGATCTGGTCTTACAGTTCGAGAAATATAATCAGCTTTTTTAGGCATACTAATATGCAAAGTTTTTAGAACATCTTTAATATCTATTACCGATGGGTAACCAAAGATCTTAAAAGGATTTTTTTTGTCAACTTTACCCTGAGCAAATAGTCCTAGATTTCTATTAGAAGTTTCGCGTTGTTGAGAAACGTTTAAGAGATCTTCAGTTTCTTTTTTTGAGATCCCATAAGTTACAACCTCTATGGTTTCCTGTTTTAAGTCAGTCATAGGATGATCAAAATAGATTTGTGCTTTGATCTCTGGCAAACCTGCATCTAGGTTTTGTTCACTTATTAACAAAAAATCATTTTTTTTGCTGTCCTGACATACATGCAAATATAGCGCCATACTAAGCTCCAGTACCTATAAGTTCACTTTTAATTGTTCTCTGTATATAAGTTTAGTTAGTTATGCAAAAAAATAAACCTATATAGCAATTTTTTTCAATCTGCAGAAACTCTCAGGGCCTGTTTAGTATAGATTGCTGATAGCTCTTGCAGTTCATAGAGGTAAGTATAGGGGGGGTAGATTAACTTAATCTTAACTATTATATTTTCGATGTTTTTTTTATAATTTTTTTTATGAGTCTAAACAGAGATCATAAGCTTAAGCTTATTTAGTGCTAAACACCTGTCGTAGATATTTTACATAACTGCTATCAGTACAAATAGTCTTGCCAGGGCTATCAGAAATCTTAGCTACTGGTTGGTTGTTACATTTGATCATTTTGATTACTATTTGAATTGGCGTAAAGCCAACATCATTAGTTAAGCTAGTGCCGATCCCATAAGCTGTTTTAGCTCGCCCAAAAAAATAATTGTAGATATTAATAGCTGATTCAATAGTCAAATTGTCACTAAAGATGAGTCGTTTTGACATCGGGTTTATTTTTAGCTTTTTATAATGAGCTATAGCTTTATCTCCCCAAACAATAGGATCGCCAGAATCATGACGCAGCCCATCAAATAATTTGGCAAAGAATAAATCAAAGTCATTTAAAAAGGCATCCATACTGATTATATCAGTTAAGGCAATTCCTAAGCGGCCTCGAAACTCTTTTGTCCAAGTTTCAAGTGCAAATTTTTGGCTATCGACTAAGCGTGGCCCTAGAGCTTGGCAAGCTTGCAAAAACTCATGGGCCATAGTACCTACAGGAAGAAGGTCGTATTGATAGGCTAATTGGATATTACTAGTGCCAATGAAATTATTGGGTAAATTGTCTTTTAGGTATTTTACTACTCGTTCTTGCCAGTGTTTAGAAAACCTACGGCGTGTTCCAAAATCTGAAAATTTAAAACCACCTATATTATTATTTTTAAGATTTTTTAAAAAACCTATTTTTTTGTCTAATAATTCTTGGCCATTTAAATAAGCTTGTTCAAGAGTTAAGTTATTTTCTAATAATTTATTACGAAAATAGACTTCGTTAATTATAGCTAAGACAGGGACCTCAAATAAAATAGTGTGTAACCATGGACCTGTTATCACAAGTTCTAATTGATTATTTTCTTGATTATCTGTTTCTGTTTTTAAATGGATAAAATTAGAATTTAACTTAAAAACACGTAAAAATTCTATAAAATCAGACTTAATATAATCTAATTTACCCAAGAATTCTAATTCGTGGCTTTGAAAGTTAAGCTGGCATAAAGATTCAATTTCTACTCTTATTTCTTCTATATAGAGGCTAAGATCAATGTTAGGAGTGCGGCATTGAAATTTATATTCAACCATCGCAGCAGGAAAGTGATGCAAGACGCATTGCATCATCGTTAATTTATAGAGATCTGTATCAAGCAATGAAGTAATTATTGCTTTTTGCATTATCCATTACCTATTACTTAGTAGTTTTTTTTGATTGTATTAAATTTAATACTTCTTGCTGGACCGTAGCAACATTGCCTTCGCCATTTACTGCTATATATTTAGGGGCGAAATGCCGACCTTCTGATTCATAGAGTTTATAAAACTTAATAAGAGGTGCAGTTTGTTGATGGTAAACAGCCAAGCGTTGTTTAACTGTGGCTTCTGTATCATCTTGCCGTGTGGTAAGCTCTTCACCTGTTACATCGTCTTTATTGGCTACTTTAGGAGGATTAAAAATAGTATGATACGTGCGACCTGATTCAGCATGAATGCGGCGGCCGGTTAGTCGCTCAATAATTTTTTTATCTTCTACTTTGAGTTCAATCACGTAGTCAAAAGCAATATTTTGAGATTCTAAAGCCTGGGCTTGTGGAATAGTCCTAGGGACGCCGTCGAATAAATAGCCGTTGCGGCAGTCTGGCTCTATAATGCGGTGCTTAATTAAATCTATAATAATATCATCAGAGACTAGCTCGCCTCTGTCCATAATATCTTTAGCTTTTAAGCCTAACTTAGTGCAATTTAAGATAGCAGACCGAAGCATATCACCAGTTGAAATCTTGGGAATATTAAATTGTTGGCAAAGTATATCAGCCTGAGTTCCTTTTCCGGCCCCTGGTGGCCCCAGCAGTATTATACGCATAATAAAATAGCCTTATAGCTCTATATCTCTAAATAGATAACCAATATTATAAACATTTTTTAAAACTTTACTATATTACCCAGTTATCCAGAGTTACCAGACTAGATCAGACTGGTTATGTTTCTAGAGTATGATATTATTAACATGTTGTAATAAATTACCAATAGATTGAAATGGACTGAGTTATGAACATTGGACGTACAAAACAACTTCCACCGTCACCACATTTTAAAGATCATCTATTTACCAAAGAATCCTGGAAAATGTTCCAAATTATGTCCGAGTTTGTCGAAGGTTTCGAAAGATTAGCTCACTTACAGAAAACAGTCAGCCTCTTTGGATCAGCCAGGGTAGCACCTGATAGTAAATATTATAAACAGGCTGAAGAAATAGCTTATACTCTTTCAGAAGCTGGCTTTACTGTCGTAACTGGCGGGGGGCCGGGGATTATGGAAGCTGCCAACAAAGGTGCCTCTAAAGGCCCATCCCCGACAGTAGGGCTTAATATTCAATTACCAAGAGAAGAGAGCACTAATCCTTATCAGGATATATCTTTAAGCTTTCGACATTTTTTCTCACGTAAAGTAATGTTTGTAAAATATGCCTCGGCCTATATATGTCTACCTGGCGGCTTTGGGACTTTGGATGAATTTGCAGAAATTTTGACTTTAATACAAACAGGCAAATCCCGGCGCATACCTATTATTTTAGTCGACAAGCCCTTCTGGCAAGGACTATTTGATTGGCTCAATAGTACAGTCGCTGCACAGGGCATGATTGACAAAACTGATCTTGATTTGGTAGCATTCATCGATGATCCGAAACAGATTGTAGAGACTATAAATACATTCTATTTACAACGGGGTACGATGGAAATGACAGAAGAAGAGCATAGGCTGATGTCTAATTTGTAATTTCACTATTACTCTGACGCTTATTAGCCTACATTATTCAATAGAGGCTTAAATATTATAAATACTTCACTCAATAATTTAGATAATTTATTATTAAAAGCTGAGCAATATTTAAACCAAGCACGCTTTGCTGATAGCTATAAAATTTATAAACAGTTAATCCAAGATTATAAAACATCGCCAGAAATTTATAATAACTTGGCTATCTGTGCTTATCAGTTGCGTGAGCACCAAGAGGCTATTGAATATATTAATTTGGCAATAAATTTAGCACCAGATAACCCATTATATTTAGCTCAATTTGCCCAGTTCTTATTTACTGATAATTTTGAATTAGCTTGTGAATTATTTAAAAAAGCTTTAAAACTCTCAGAATCTCAAGCTAATGATTCTGATGATTCTGAAAAGCATCAGAGTTCTCATAAAATTTCTCGTAGTTTTGCTACCTTGCTTTATAATCAAGCCTGCCTCGAAGCCAAGGGTATAAACAAACAAGATCAAATTAATGCCATCAATATTTTTAAACAAAGTTTAGAATATAATCCCTATAATTATAAAGCTTATTATAATATAGCCTGCTGTTATTTTAACTTAGATGATTTAGCATCAGGTGTAGAATATATACAACGCACGCTTGAAATTAATCCTGATCACAGTGATTCCCATTTTGCTTTAAGTCAATTTTATCAGCAAAATAATATAGATCAGGGGCAGATGGCCGAACATCATTTACAAAAGGCTTTAGAATACAAAACACTTAATTTAGCTGCGGCAAATTATAATTATGGCGTTTTAGAACACCAGCGCGGCAATTATAGTCAAGCCATAGAACATTATCAGAAGAGCCTAGAGATTCATCCGGAATCTTTTGCTGCTGCTTATAATTTAGGATCAGTTTATCAAAAATTAAGAGACCATCAGAAAGCTATTGAATATTACACACAAGCTAGCAGAATTAATCCTAATAATGAAACTTGTAAATATTTAATAGCTAGCTTAAAGTCAGGCTTAAATTTAGATTTAAATCTGGAACACAATCCCAATCAGGCACCAACAGAATATATAGAAACATTATTTGATAGCTATGCTAAAAATTTTGAAGATGAGTTAATTAATCAATTAAATTACAAAACTCCAGAGCTGTTGTATAATTTGTTTATAAAATATAATAAAAAAAATAATTTAAATATTTTAGATTTGGGCTGTGGTACCGGCTTAATAGGCCAAAATTTTAAGCCTGTTACAAAAACAATTACGGGCGTTGATATCTCTCAAAATATGTTGGGTTACGCTGAGCAGAAGAATATTTATACTAAATTAGTAAAATCAGATATAGAACAATATTTATTGTCCTATTCTAATTCTAATTCTAAATTTAAATTTAATTTAGATTCTGAAAAAATTGATTTAATTATCCTAGCTGATGTCTTAGTTTACTATGGAGATTTGACGAGTATATTTAATAATATTCATAATAATTTAGCTGAATCTGGTTATCTATTATTTTCTCTAGAAAGTCTTGAGTCGGAATCTGAATCTGAATCTGAGAATTATAGATTAAATAATACTGGTCGATATACGCACAATTGGAATTATGTTAAAAGAATTTTGGAACCTCATTATTCTGTTATAGTAGTTAAATCAACTATATTAAGAACACAAGGGGAGCAACAAGTTTCTGGGGTAATTTGTTTAGCAAGAAAAAACATAATTCAAGAAGCACACCTTTGACGTTCACTCGTTCACTTTCTAAAAAGTCCAAAAGCCATCAGGTTTAGGGGGTTCGACAGGAGTAACAGCATCAAGTAAAGCGTCTGGAGTTTTTATTTCTTTGATATAAGCAACACGTTCTTTAATATCTGCTTTTGATGGAATTGCTTTATCCGCAATTATTCCACTAATAAGTGAATTAATTATTGCAACTGCATAATAGCCGCTTGACGAAGGATCTGCTGACAGATCTAAATAACTACGATGTAGATGCTGCTTTGATGGCCTCAAGATTCTACTTAATCCATGAGTCGCTATTCTATGCATGCTCGATATGCTCGATGCGCTGTCAAAAATGAGATCTTGTTTTGGTTCTAATTTCTCAGTGCCAGTATGCAGCGTTGGATCTTTAAATATGAGCTCTGCAGAGTCGTATGTAGAACATCTTACAACTATTCTATTGCCCGGTTCTATAACTGGCATAATAAGATGCAGCAAGCTGTGCGGCTCACGCATTACGCTTTTACATAGATATAGGGCTTCAACTTTGAGCTGTTCAGCTTGCTCTTTTGTCAGACAATAAGCATGAGGAGAATGTTTATCATCAGAAATAATTACAGGGGGAAAAACCATTATAGCCCTGTTATGCATATAACAAATTCTATAAGTTGCGTTAAAATCAGTTCGTGCGGGTGGTGGCGTAACATCCTCCTCCATAGAAGATCGTAATTCCTGATCTCCAGACAAATCTAAACGTTCATGAACGGGAAGGTATTTCCTCTGTAAATGTGATGCTAACTCAAAGCCATGGTCCGCCGGAAGGGCGCCAATCCTATCAGGATCTGCAACGCTGGGTAGCATATCAATTTCCACGAAATCCAAAAAACGTGGAGTTATTCGGTTTAAACATTTTACTAATATGTGAGGACCTAAATATTCTTTCATATAATTATAAAAATGTATTTCTTACGCGAATCTAGTATAGGATAACTTACCGAGAAATCAAGCTGCTTAACTATATAACATAAATATTTTTTTATAGTTAAATTCTAAATTTGGGTGTAGCTATGGCTATGGGTTCAGCTGGTGCAGTTACGGATAATAACTCCTCTGGAGTTCTTATGTCCTTAATATAGGCAATATCTTTTCAGTTAGTTAGCCGCCAATTCGAAGGTTTTTTTCGAGGAGGACGAAGACATAGCACTATTTCTAAGTTCATTCCATTTTCTATAACCATAAATAGCTATGAATAAATACAGGAAGTTAAGTATCAAATGCCCGTTTAACCCTTTGTAATAAAACATCAAGATCATAATCGAATCAGTAATAAACCATGCGATCCAGCTTTCTATATAGCGCCTAGAAGTCAGCCATTGACCAATTATACTTAATACCATAGTAATAGCATCAAGAGCAGGAATAGTAGAATTTGTATGGTTAGTTAAAATATAAAAAACCAAAACATAACCAAAAATAAAAAATAAAGTTAAATATATAGTCTCTGAAAAAGGTAACTGATTGATAACTGCTGGCTTATTATTTGGCCCGCCCCATGCCCAGTGGGCGAGGCCATAAATAGCTAATATTATATAAACAATCTCAAGAGCAGCTTCGCCGTATATGCCTGTAGTATAATAAAGATACAAGCTGATAAGATTAGACGTAATACACAAAGGCCAGGCGAGTATATTATTTCTTGCATATAAGATAGTAATAGTTAAAGCTAGGATAGCACCAAAGTAATCTGCAATAAAAACTAGCATTAGTAAATTATTCCCCCGCCTAAACATATATTGGGATTATTACTGTCGTAAAATACGAGAGATTGGCCAGGGGTAATAGCTCTCTGTGGCTGGTTAAAATTTACGAGTAGTTTATCCAGATTGTTATTTATAATTATTAGTTCAGCCGCTTGATCAGGCTGCCTGTAACGAGTCTTAACAGTAATAGCTAACGATTGATTTTTTACTAATTGGTTATATAGATCAGCATCAATAAAATGATAATCTATTATATGAGCCGATTGCTGGTATAACAACGGGTGATCAGCACCCTGAACAACTGTCAGAGTATTGTCACTAAGATTTTTGCTTGCTACAAACCAGGGCAGTTCGCTGTAATTTTTTAAACCACCCAAATTTAACCCCTGACGTTGGCCTATAGTGTAGTACATTAGGCCATTATGCTGGCCTATAATATTATTGTCTTGATCTAATATATTTCCCGGTTGGGCTGGAAGATAACGGCTTAAAAATTTTGTAAACTTTACTTCGCCAATAAAGCATATGCCTGTACTATCTTTTTTATCGTGGGTAACTAATCCAAGCGATCGGGCGATTTCACGAATCTGAGTTTTATTGATTTCACCTAATGGGAATAAGCTTTTAGATAGCTGAGTTTGATTCAAAGCATGCAGAAAATAACTTTGGTCTTTGTTATTATCAACAGCTTTTAATAAGCAATATTTATTATCTATTTTTTTAATTTTGGCATAATGGCCTGTGGCTATATAGTCTGCTTTGAGAATATTTTGAGCGTAATCTAAAAAAGCTGTAAATTTTATTTCTTTATTGCACAATATATCTGGATTGGGGGTGCGAGCGAGTTTATACTCACTCAGAAAATAATTAAAAACTTTATCCCAGTACTCTTGGGCAAAGTTTACCGTATGCAGCTTAATATTTAGCTTATCACAGACTGACTGAGCGTCTTTAAGATCAGCCGCCGCGCTGCAGTAGCTATCAGTGTCATCGTCCTCCCAGTTTTTCATAAACAAGGCTTCTACTTGAAAGCCTTGCTGTTGTAATAAATACGCAGCTACAGAAGAGTCTACCCCTCCTGACAGGCCAATGATAACTTTGGTGACTTTGGTGACTTTTGTATTTTCAGTGTTTTTTGGCTCGCTAAACATTGGAGCATTATATCTTAAATTTGGGGATTTTGACAAAGCCTATTAACTATTTTATCATGGCGTTACAAAACCCCAGTATAATAATCTAAAACGGACAAAACTAAACTATGGCATATCAATACATTAAAGTACCCCAGGCTGGCGAGGCTATTACTGTTTCTAAAGACTCTAAAGACTCTAGTCTGAAAGTTCCTAATAACCCAGTAATACCCTATATAGAAGGTGATGGAATTGGCGTTGATGTGACGCCGGCCATGTTAACTGTGGTCAATGCTGCAGTAAAAAAAGCCTATGGGGATACTAGGAAAATCTCTTGGATGGAAGTTTATGCTGGTGAAAAGGCTAATAAGCTTTATGGTGGCAATGAATGGTTACCAGAAGAGACTCTCGATGCTATGCGCAAGTATGTAGTTTCTATCAAGGGGCCTTTGACCACGCCAGTTGGTGGTGGGATCAGATCACTTAATGTTGCGATTAGACAAGTATTAGATTTATATATTTGCTTAAGACCAGTCAGATACTTTGCTGGCTCACCAAGTCCAGTGAAACAGCCTGAGAAAACAGATATGGTTATATTTAGAGAAAACTCTGAAGATATCTATGCCGGTGTTGAATGGGAAGCAGATACTCCAGAAGCTAAAAAAGTATTAGATTTTCTGCAAAAAGAAATGAATGTCAAAAAAATACGTTTTACAGAACATTGTGGCGTAGGTATTAAACCTATCTCAAAAGATGGAACATCCAGATTAGTCCGAGCGGCCCTTCAATATGCTGTTGATAATAACTGTGAGACTGTAACTTTTGTTCACAAGGGCAATATTATGAAGTTTACAGAAGGGGCGTTTAAAAATTGGGGCTATCAAGTAGCTCGAGAAGAATTTGGCGCGCAAGAATTTGACGGTGGTCCATGGCATGCTTTCAAAAACCCTAAAACGGGTAAACAAATTGTTGTCAATGATGTTATTGCAGACGCTTTTTTACAGCAAATATTATTACGACCAGAAGACTATGAAGTCATTGCGACAATGAACCTAAATGGTGATTATATATCAGATGCTTTAGCAGCTATGGTAGGGGGAATAGGAATCGCTCCTGGAGCTAATATAGGTGAAACCGTAGCAGTATTTGAGGCTACACATGGTACAGCACCTAAGTATGCCGGGCAAAATAAAGTTAATCCTGGCTCTTTAATACTATCAGCTGAAATGATGCTAAGACATATGGGTTGGATAGAAGCAGCAGATTTAATAATTCAAGGGATGGAAAAAGCTATAACTAGCGGCCATGTGACTTATGACTTTGCGCGGATGTGTTCAAAGGCTACGGAAGTGAGTTGCTCTGGTTTTGCTGATAAAATTGTTGAGTGCATGTAATTCTTAACTAGCCAGCCCTGTTATCAATTAAGACGGTTAAGACAGGGCTTATACAGATAGTTATATTTGAGCAGATCAAGCGCTGGCAGTTTCTCGGCGGGTAGATTTGCTGTCGTTAGAGAAAGCTGCTTCTGCATCGCCAGGCTTGATTAAGGCTGCGTGTAGGCCTTTAGGTCCTTTATTGACTTCATAAACTACTTTTTGCCCAGCTTTGAGACTTTTATATCCTTCCATCTCAATAGAGGAGAAATGAACAAAAATATCTTCACCGCCTTCGATTGGGCAGATAAATCCATATCCTTTTGAATTATTAAACCATTTGACTGTTCCAATTGCCATACAACTATCCTTATTTTACTGTTTAATTTTTTAATATTTGCAGTGCTAATACTACAGTTATATCTATGATATAAGTTCCATATTTAAGTCAACCAATTTACCACAGTTTTTTTAAATTTTGCTTA
This sequence comes from Gammaproteobacteria bacterium, assembly GCA_018061105.1. Taxonomy (GTDB): domain Bacteria; phylum Pseudomonadota; class Gammaproteobacteria; order JAGOUU01; family JAGOUU01; genus JAGOUU01. Next base: position 19,894 of record JAGOUU010000012.1, on the reverse strand, counting down.
TATTGCAGATATGGCTTACAAAACGTGAAGCATTATTCTGAATTGCATACAAAAGTAAGTTATTTAAATTATTTTTAAAGTTTAAAATTTTTTATTCACATGCTTTCATAGTATTCGAAACTTCAGATTATATGTACTAGTATTTATAATACAAAAGATATAAAAAACAAAAGAAGTTATAAAACTAAAAATATAATAATAATAAACAGGCCGGCCCGTGCAAGTTAATAGGGGATAACCGTGTTAAATAAAGAGCTTGAGTTTACTCTGAATATAGCTTTTAAACAGGCGCATGATAAACACCATGAATTTATGACTGTCGAGCATATGTTGTTAGCTTTATTAGATAACACCTCGGCGGTTACAGTTCTTCGTGGATGTGGTTTGAATATAGAGGCTTTAAGAGCAGAATTGCAGAACTTTATCGACGAGACTACTCCTTTACTCAAAACGGATAAAAATAACAAAGATGACCGAGATACCCAGCCTACGTTGGGATTTCAGAGAGTACTACAAAGAGCAGTTTTTCATGTCCAGTCCTCAGGCAAAAACGAAGTGACTGGCGCTAATGTCTTAGCCGCAATATTTAGTGAACAAGAAAGTCAAGCTGTGTATTTCCTAAAGAGAGAAAATATAACCCGCTTAGATGTTATCAATTTTATTTCGCGTAACAATATAGGTGCAGATAACTCTTATTTAAAAAATGGCTTTGATAAATTAAATCCTTTAAATCAATTAAATCAAGAACCACTTCAAGATGAGTTCAATCGACCGCCAGATGACATTTTTGAAGCTCCGCATGACAATGTCGCCAAAAGTCCATTAGAAAGTTATGCTATAAATTTAAATAATCAAGCTCAGACAGGTTATATTGATCCCCTTATAGGACGTGAAAAAGAAGTGCAACGTGTTGTTCAAATTTTATGTCGTCGCCGTAAGAATAATCCTTTATTAGTTGGTGAAGCTGGAGTAGGTAAAACAGCTATTGCGGAAGGTTTAGCTAAAATGATCGTCGATGGTAAAACTCCAGAAGTTTTAGCAAAAGCTAAAATATATGCTCTGGATTTGGGAGCATTATTAGCTGGGACTAAGTATAGAGGCGATTTTGAAAAAAGATTTAAGGCTTTATTAACACAGTTATCCAAAGAAACTAATGCTGTTTTATTTATAGATGAGATCCATACTATTATTGGTGCTGGAGCTGCCTCTGGGGGTGTTATGGACGCATCTAATTTGATTAAGCCCTTATTAGCCTCTGGAAAATTAAAGTGTATGGGATCGACTACTTTCCAAGAGTATCGTGGTATATTTGAAAAAGATCATGCTTTAACTCGCAGATTTCAGAAAATAGACGTAGAAGAGCCATCAAAAGAAGAAACGTATAATATTTTATGTGGCCTAAAATCTAGGTTAGAAGAACATCACCAGTTAAAATATGAAGACAGTGCGTTAATCTTAGCTGTTGATCTAGCCCAAAGGTATATCACAGATAGATTTCTTCCAGACAAAGCTATAGACATAGTCGATGAAGCTGGTGCTTATCAACAGCTTCAGCCAGTTGATAAACGTAAGAAAATTATTACTACTACTGAAATAGAAGAAATTGTAGCTAAAATAGTCCGTATTCCTACGCAACAAATATCTAAGTCTGAAAAAGAAATTCTCAATAACTTAGAACGTGATTTAAAATTATTAATCTACGGACAAGAGCACGCTATAGTCAGTTTAGTCGATGCTATTAAAATAGCTAGATCAGGCTTACATGATCTAACAAAACCCGTGGGATCATTTTTATTTGCGGGGCCAACCGGTGTAGGGAAAACTGAAGTTACCAAACAATTAGCTAAATTATTGGGGCTAGAGCTTATTAGATTTGATATGTCTGAATATATGGAACGTCATACTGTTTCTAGATTAATCGGTGCACCTCCAGGTTATGTAGGATTTGATCAAGGTGGTTTATTAACAGAAGCGGTAACACAAAAACCACATTCGGTATTACTATTAGATGAGATCGAAAAAGCTCATCCTGATGTATTTAATTTATTATTACAGATCATGGATCATGGGACATTAACAGATAACAACGGTCGCAAAGCAGATTTTCGCCATGTTATTTTAGTTATGACAACTAATGCTGGTGCACAAGAACTGTCTCGTTCGTCAATGGGCTTTAAAAAACAAGAGCATTTATCAGAAAGTCATAAAATTATTGAAAAAACTTTTCCACCAGAGTTTAGAAACAGATTGGACGGCATTATTAGTTTTAATTCTTTAACTCAGGATAATATTCTTAATGTTGTCGATAAATTTATTACAGAACTAGAAGTACAGTTACATGATAAGAATATCACTTTAAATGTAAGTACACAAGCTAAAAGCTGGTTAATCAAAAATGGCTTCAATCAAGCTTTAGGCGCAAGACCTATGGTGAGATTAATTTCAGATAAAATTAAAAAACAATTAGCCCACGAAGTATTATTTGGTAAGCTAATAAATGGTGGTATTGTTGAAGTAACAGAAAAAGATGGTGATATTGATTTAAAAATTTATTCAGTCGAACCTTCCAAAAATAAAGCTACTAATCAAGATTTAGTAGATTAATTAAAAAAATTACAAAATATTTAAAATTATGTAGTTAAGTATTTTGCGTTAAGCTAATATTATTAATATTATCTTGTCTTAAATATTAGTCAGAAATACTAGTTAGCAAAATGCGATTAAAAAAAATAAAACTCTCGGGATTTAAATCCTTTGTCGATGTCACAACAGTTCCAGTAGAAAAAAATCTTATAGGCATAGTAGGCCCAAATGGTTGTGGGAAATCAAATGTTATAGACGCTGTGCGTTGTGTGATGGGTGAAAGCTCTGCGAAGAATCTTCGTGGTGATTCGATGACTGATGTTATTTTTAATGGTTCAAGTGGTCGTAAACCAGTAGGCCAGGCTTCTATTGAATTAGTTTTTGATAATACTTCTAATCCTATAGTTGGACAATATGCTAATTATAATGAAATTGCCATCAAAAGAGTCATGACCCGTGAGGGGCAATCAAATTATTATTTAAATAATACTCGTTGCCGTCGTAAAGATCTTGCTGATGTTTTTTTAGGCACAGGTCTTGGTCCCAGGAGTTATTCTATTATTGAACAAGGCATGATTTCTCGAGTGATAGAAGCCAAGCCCGAAGAGTTAAGAATCTATCTAGAAGAAGCTGCTGGTATATCTAAGTACAAAGAACGCCGGCGTGAAACAGAAATTAGAATTAAACATACCAGAGAAAACTTAGACAGAGTAAATGACATCAGATCAGAGCTAGATAAACAATTAGAAAAATTATCTCGGCAATCACAAGCAGCAGAAAAATATAAAATCTTAAAACAAGACTTTACTGCTCAAGAAAAATACGATTTAGGCTTGCAATATAAAAAACTTGAATTAGATTATAACGAAGTAACTGCTCAGGTTAATCAGCAGTATATCAGTCTTGAAGAATTAAACAGCCAATCTCAAAGTTCTAACACAGAGCTAGAACATAATAAAATTGCCGTCAGCCGGTTGCATCATGAGCAACAACAGGAGCAAGCAAAATATTTTAAAGTTGAACAAGCTATCAATAACACAGAGCAAGAAATTAAACACAAAGAATCGGAGCAGGCGTACTGTAATCAGAATTTAGCTAATCTTGCTAAACAATTAAGTGGTTGCACCCATGCTATAAATACCAAAACTCAAAATTACCAACAAATTTGTGAAGAACTAAACAGATCAGAGCCTGAATTTGATCATTTGGCTCTACAAAAAACGGAAGTTTTAGCAAAATTAAAAAATATTGAGCAAGAATACAGCACGTGGGAACAACAATGGCGTGAGCAGCAAGAAATTGAACACACAAATAGTAAAATAGTTAATCAAACGCAAGCTGTTATAGAAAAACATGATACTTTAATAGTCAGAACTCAATCAAGAGTAGAGACATTAAAACAAGAACAAAAAGAACTCAAACAGCAAAATAATGATCAAGAGATTAAATCACTAAAAAATAACCATCAAGAATATGTTGTCATACTAGAACAAAAGCAACAAGAGCTAGAACAGGTTATTGCAGACTATAAATCAATAGAAGAACAAATTACAGAATCTCAATTAATATTAGCTCAGCATAATAAAGAACAACAAACTATAAGCGGCAAGATCTCTTCATTAGAAACGTTGCAAGAAGCAGCCTTAGGAAAAGATCAGAAAAATTTAAATCAATGGTTAACAACTAATAAATTACAAGCAGTAAAACGCCTGGGAGAAATCATTAATATAACTGATGGCTGGGAGTTGGCCCTTGAGACTATTATTAATGATTATATTAAAGCTTTGGTTATTACTGATGATTTACAGTTCAATAGCCTTGATTTAAGCGCAGCTGATCTTGAATTAGTCGCTAAATTTAATACAGCTTTTGTTCATGTATCTGAAAAAAATCTGAATCTAAAGCTTAATCTAAAGCTTAATGATATAGTTAATAATAAATCAAATAAAAATAATTTTGAGTTATTAAGTAATAAAATTGCTGGCCCAGTAGAAATAGCGCATTTATTAAATAATATTTACTGTGCAAATGATCTTGCGCAAGCTAAAAATATGCTATCAGAATTAGAAATATACGAGTCTGTAATTACTAAAGATGGTCAATGGTTAAATAATAACTGGTATACAATAAATAAAAGTGGCCAAAAAGATGATGCTAAAAAAAGCATTTTAACTCGGGAAACATTAATTAAAACACTAAAAGCTGATCTGGTTGAGCTAACTCAAAAAATTAGTGTTATTACGCAAGAGCTAGCGATGCAAAAAACACAAGCGCAACAATGTGCCTCTAAAAGAGAAGAGCTCCAGCGAGTTTTACGAGCTAATTTAGCAAAGCAATCTGAGATCAAAAGTGAACTGTCACGTCAGGAATCAAAAGCTGAACAACAGCGGAATCGTTTATTCAAAATAGATCAAGATCTTGCTGAAGCAGTGCGCCATGTTGAAGCTGATAGCTCCGCAGTAAAACAAGAGCGGACTAAATTAGAAAAAGCCATGGCTATTATGGAAGGCTTTACTGCTAATAAATTATTATTACAAAATACTGGCAATAATCTTAAATTAGAACTAAAAAATATTCGTACTGAGTCTGAACAATTAAAAGATAAATTACATAAAGTTGAATTACAGCTACAAAAACTGCAACAACAACGTAAGCATCTAGAAGAAGAGCTTGATAGACTGGATAAACAGCAAAAAAGATTAACTAGCGACATAGAAAGTTTAAAACTTAAAAGTGAAGAATTTACTCAGCCCATATTAGAACTAAAAGAATTATTAACTTCTTATTTAGATGATAAAAACACTCAAGCTCACGTTCTTACTGCTAAAAATCAAGATTATGATACGGCAAATCAGAGTTTAATAAATATAGAAAAGAAATTAACAGAAATCAGAAAACAGCATGATTTACTAAGAGATAAAATTGAAGCGGCAAAGTTAAAGCAAAATGAAATCAATATTAAGCTAGGCAATGTTGCTGAAGCTCTACAAGAAAGAAATATTCAAGTTTTAGATTTATTAGCTACGTTGCCTGAAGACTTAAATTTAACAACTGTTAAAAATAAACTAAGACAATTAAAACAAGAGATAGATGACTTAGGACCAGTAAATCTTACTGCAATTGAAGAATATCAAGTAGAATATCAACGAAAATCTTTTTTAGATGCTCAAGAGGCGGATCTACAAGAAGCTCTTAGAGCTTTAGAAGAGGCGATTAATCAAATCGACGAGGAAACCAAGCAAAGATTCAAAGAGACTTTTGATGCGGTTAATCAACAGTTTCAATATTTGTTTCCAAAAGTTTTTGGTGGTGGCAGGGCGGAATTAACTTTGTCTGGGGAAGATCTTTTAGATACTGGTGTTACTGTTATGGCTCAACCTCCTGGTAAACGTAATGCGACTATACACTTATTATCAGGTGGTGAGAAAGCCCTAACAGCAATTGCTTTAGTTTTTGCAATTTTTAGATTGAATCCAGCGCCATTTTGTATGCTTGATGAGGTTGATGCACCGTTAGATGATGCAAACGTAGGTCGTTACTGTAATCTAGTAAAAGAAATGTCCAAAGATGTTCAATTTATTTTTATCACGCATAATAAAGTTGCTATGACAATGGCTGAGCATTTAATAGGCGTCACAATGCATGAGCCGGGAGTTTCCCGTTTAGTGACTGTTGATGTTGATGAAGCAGTACAATTGGTACAAAGTTAATTAAATTATTTAGATTAAAAGGGTTCAAAAATGAAAGTTAGATTAATTTTATTCATCATAGCATTAATAGTCATTGCTTGGATAGTTTGGGACCATAAAAGAAAGAATATTAAATCTAATAAATATGTCAATAAATCTTATCAAAATCATTTTTTAAGTTTTATTAATAATTTTTTTAGTAATCTTTTACGCAATAAAAATAAATCTTTTAATAAAAACACTAAAAAAAGCTTAGGTAATCCGGAGTTCTCAGATAGACAATTTGAATCAGATTATAAGCGCGCAAAAGAATACGATGAGTTTGAATTAATTTTACATGATAAGAACGAGTATGCTGAGTATAAAAATAAAGTTTACCCTGCTCATGCTCATACCCAAAAAACCAAAGTAGCACAAGACACTTCTATGTTTCTTGTTACATTGAATATTAAAGCTACTGAGAACCGCCGATTTAGTGGTGATGAGCTATTACAAGCTTTAATTTCGGTTGGTTGCCGTTTTGGTGAGATGAGTATTTTTCATCGACACGAAAAAACTAGTGGTCATGGAGCTATAATGTTCAGTATTGCGTCCATGATCAAACCTGGGATATTTGATATAGATCATATGCACGAATTCAGCACGCCAGGAATCACTATGTTTTTCCGCGCGCCTTGTGAATTTAATGCAATTGTAGTATACGATCTCATGTTAAAAACAGGGTATAAATTGGCAAAATTATTAAACGCAGAAATTTTAGATGATGAGCGTGAGCTATTAAGCAATGCTAAGATTGCAGAAACTAAGGCTATATTGGAAAATTATGTAGTAATGTCTGAGGAGCATTAGGCTCAAGCCCCTTTTGTAGACCTTTTGTAGATCTTTTGTAGATTAGAGAAGTAGTGGAAAAATGAGTAAGACTAGCAAAGATGCTTTAATAAAATTAAAACAACTAATAGAAAAGCATAATTATAATTATTATATTTTAGACAATCCGACTATAACAGATCAAGAATATGATCAGTTATTTCAGCAATTAAAAAATCTTGAATTAGAATACCCAGAATTATTAACTGAAGATTCTCCTACCCAGCGGGTTGGATCTAAGCCACTGGATAAATTTAATACTATTGTTCACTCTGTGCCAATGTTATCTTTAGAAAATGTTTTTAATTTCTCTGAATTAGAAAAATTTGACCAAAGAATAAAAGATCGTATCAAATTCGAAGACAAATTAAATAATTTAAAATATGTCTGTGAACCAAAAATAGATGGCTTGGCAGTTACTCTAGGTTATGAGCGCGGAATACTAGCATGGGCGGCAACTAGAGGGGATGGTTATATTGGTGAAGATATAACTCAAAATATAAAAACTATAAAATCAATCCCGCTGAATTTAAATAATTTACAGCATATTCACCATTTTTATCAACATAATATAGAAATTCCCGAGCTATTAGAAGTTCGGGGTGAAGTATATATGAGTCATGCTGCTTTTGCTAAGCTTAATACTAAAATGGCTGATCGTGGCGAAAAAACCTTTGTGAATCCAAGAAACGCTGCTGCTGGAAGCCTAAGACAATTGGATTCAAGAATCACCGCCACTCGAGAGCTAGAAATTTTTTGTTACAGTATAGGCAATATAAACTATGTTACTAATAAATCTGATAATAATCTAGAAACCCATTTTAATAATCTTGAGTATTTAAAAAAACTAGGTTTTCGAGTAAATAATTTGATCACTGTAGTTGATAATATTATTGAAGCCCAGGAATATTATGATAATCTGGAAAAGACTAGAGCTGAGCTTGGTTATGATATCGACGGCGTGGTATTAAAAGTCAATAATAAAAATCTACAAGAAGAGCTCGGTTTTGTTTCTCGTGCTCCGCGCTGGGCCACGGCTTATAAGTTTCCAGCGATGGAGGTGGCAACTTATATACGTGCAGTAGAATTTGGTGTTGGCCGAACTGGGGCACTAACGCCAGTTGCTCGTTTAGAGCCAGTATTTGTTGGTGGCGCAACGGTCAGCAATGCTACGTTACATAATATAGAAGAAATTGAACGAAAAGATATACGAATTGGTGACAAAGTAATAATTCGTCGAGCAGGTGATGTCATTCCAGAAGTTGTTGTGGTTATTCTACAAGAACGCGATAAGCTTATGACAGAAAAAATTATTTTACCTGATAATTGTCCTATCTGTGGCTCAAATGTAGTCAAGCCTATAGATTTAGCTGTAGCAAGATGCACAGGGGGGCTGTACTGTCCTGCTCAGCGTAAAGAAGCTATTATTCATTTTGCTTCCCGTAAGGCTTTGCATATAGATGGCTTGGGAGATAAACTCATTGAAAAATTAGTTGATGAGAATTTAATTACTTCGCCGGCTGATCTGTATGTTTTAACTTTAGAGCAATTAGTTAATCTAGAACGTATGGCGGAGAAATCTGCTCAAAATATTATTGATGCATTAGAAAAAAGCAAAATTACTACGTTAGCAAAGTTTATTTATGCTCTGGGTATTAAAGAAGTTGGTGAAGCAACCGCAAAAAACTTAGCAAAAACATTTGCTAATCTGGATAAACTTAAAGCAGCCAGCTATGAACGTCTGTTAGACATAGAAGACATTGGAGAAGTTGTTGCCAGTAGTATTAAAACTTTTTTTAATAACCAAAATAATTTAGATATAATTAATAAACTTATTTAATATGGTGTTACTTGGTCTGAGTCTGATTCTGTTAATAATACAACTGCTGGATCAGAAAAAAAATTTCTAGGTAAGACTTTTGTTCTAACTGGGACTTTAGAGAAGCTAACTCGGGAAGAAGTTACGGAAAAGCTTGAGGCTATGGGTGCTAAAGTCAGCTCAAGCGTGTCTAAAAATACTACAGCTGTTATAGCAGGCAGTAAAGCTGGCAGTAAATTAGAAAAAGCTGAGAAATTAGGTGTAACTATTTGGGATGAAAACAAATTGTTAGAGGTTTTTGCTGCTCAATCTTAAAGTTACATTCTCTCAAAACTGAACTAGAGAAGATGTTTATGCCAAAAAGCTACTTTATCTTATAGTTATTCAACTCGACTACCGTAATTCTCTAGCTAGTCTATAATCATATTGGGTATACTAATACAATCATCTATTAGTTTTTTTTATAACCGTTATAACATGTTTGTTTTATGGGATTATTTTTTCAATCAAGATACACCGCGGATCAAAAAGCAGCTAAAGCAGCTATAGTAAAAGAAATTTTGGCTGCAGTGGCTGTTTTTAAGGAAAATAATTTTTATGGTGAAAATTTTAATAAAATTTCTGAAGTTGTAGACAGCATGGATGACAAGACACTAGAAAAAACATATAGTGATTTTCAGAAAGAATTTGATACTTATTTTGATCTAGATAATTTGATGAAAAAAAGTGTTCGTGCGCTTACAAATATTAAAGACGATATAAAACATATTTTAGAAAAATTTGATAGAAAAGCTGATCAGATTTGGGATAAAATAATTGAAGCTAAAGATCAAGATCAAGCAGAACTTTCTGAAATACAAAAGCCTAAGATTAAACCTTAATACGTAATCATTACGGTAATAATTTATAAATTTACTTTAATTATTATAACCACTTATAATTGATAAAATTATTTGAAATAATAAAATTTATGATGCGACAAATGCCTTCTGGTAGTACTCCCATCACTGGTGATGGTATTCTTGTCCATAGCCAGCTTGATGCACGTCCTATCTCACGACTACCAGTAACTACCGTACCTGAGGGTGGCAGTCCAGCTATAACTAAATACTTAAGTTTAAGTGAAATATTAGAAGAGCAACCACCTGAAAAACTTCTACCTGATCTTGGGGTTTTTTCTGAAAAGCTAGCAGAAATATTAGAGAACCCATCTTATGAATCAAATAAAAAATTGTATCATAGATATTATACAATATGCTTGTTATCATTAATTGGAGTTATAGGCATATTTATTCGTTTTATATGGTGCCTTATCGATCCTAAAGGCAAACCAGATCACCCTGGTGAATCTGTTCGAATTGGTACTGGGGGATTTTATTATTTAGCTACTTTTGGAACAACATTTATCGTTGCTAAATATAATCTTGCTATTTTATCCAAACTAGAAAAAAGTATTGAAAAGCATCATAAGTCTGCAATGCTTGATTATGAAAGATTTAGAAATTATTTTATTTCTAAACATAATCTGGAAGTTGCATTTTTTGCTTTGATAGAAATTATTTATCACTTGAATTCAATACATGTTCCAAATGGAGAGGATTGTGCTGAATACACTCGTTTAGGTTTAAAGGCTAAAAAATATTTAAAAAAAATTAACAGTGAATTTGTAATTCCAATACTATGCGGTGATTTAAGATATTTTAATTATACCAGCCGCGATCAATTAGTAATTGATTTAAAAAAATTTTTGTTAAGTAGAAAATTTGAAAGTCTAACAGATGCATTAATAAAATATTTAGATCAATGTTATTTTGATAAAAAGCGTGATAACGTTGGCAAGGTAGGAGTTCGTAAGCTTAACAAAAAATTCATTGAAAATATAAATAATGATTTGGATACTCAATTTTTAATACTTGATATGCTTTCTAAAATAGCAGTAACATTAAGAAAAGTAACAAGATCTTACATATTTGAGCACAAAAAAAAATTAATTCAAGAAAATGCTGATCCTATGATATTGCAAGTATTAAGAAGTTCTATGAGTCCTCAATCACCCTCAGATCCTCTTCCTGAATACCCTTGGGAGGCACTTATGTTATGTTTGGCAGTAGAAATTTTTACATTGCTAGATGAAGAGGCTCCTCATATATTATTTGCTGATTGCGAAGCTAGGCCCGAATTTGCTAGGCTGTCTATGCCGCCTCCGCAATATACTAGAGCACCTAGAGCTGTATCTTATTCAAGATATCGGGCGTGTTCGCAGACGGCTTTATGTAGACGCAGTGCAAGTCCGCTCCCCTATTAACTAACGTTTTAACTTCTTAATCAGGGTGTGCCACAGGACTGCTTAAACTAATGCTGACGGTCTCAGTAGGCGACGAGTGGTCGTCACTAGTAGTTTTAAGCCATGACGTCACCATTAATCTACACGATGCAATTGACACTTCATCTATAGGCGCTGGCTCTCGTGTGCTACTGCTAAATTCATAATCTTTTTCGAAATGAGAATAAAAATAACCAGCCAATTTTGCATGAGCTTCTGAAGTAATATGGATGTCATCCCAAAACAATCTTTTATTAACTCTAGTTTCAAGTTCTTTGGGGGTAGGTTCTACTCCATGTTCAGCTCTAAATTTTGCAGCTTCTACTGATTCAAACCGTCTTTTTATCCCCTGGAAAGAATCACAAACATCAAAAACTTGGATGTTGCAATCAGGATATTCAGTTTTTAGTATGCCTTCTAAAATTGCAACTTCAAGAGCCAATTTTTGATTAAAATATTCTGATATGTGATCAGCATTTTCTAGCTCAGATTTTTCTAATTTTCGAAATCGTGGACAATCTGCTAAATTTGGTAAATTAAAAATTCTAAAATTTCTATAGCCATTAGTAACTAAAGTTCTTATATTAGCAAGACGTGCTGCAATAGCTAGATCAGCTGCATCAGTAGTTGGTCTAGTATTAGTAGTAACTAGATCATTGGCCCCAGACCATTCTATGATTAAAGTCTGGGCTTTTATTTTATCTGAAACTATATTTCCAGCGTCATCTGATAAAATTTTTCCGCGCTGAATAGTTAAATTTGATAATAGCTCTCTGGTTGCCCCTAGGATAGGGTGCAAAAGTGAATAGCCCAATTTTGAGATTCTAGAGAGCTGAGAATAATCAACAGAGGTTAAGCCGCCAACACAATAGGTTCTAACTAAATCAATATTCTCAAAAGTTACTCTATAAGGGCTGCTAAGTGTCAGCGCTGAACTTAAACGGCGGGTTATTATACTATCGCTCACATCAGCATGATCAAGACAAACTTGGCTTTGGGATCTATGGCTATGTATTAGATATTTATTGTATAAAGCAGAAGCAAAGATATCAGCCCAGTTAAACTTATTAGCGAACCTTCCTCTTTGGGGAGCGCCTCGGCCTATAAAAGCAAGCCTGCCTATAAATGGAGTGGCGCGCATTTCACCACGGTCAGAGGCGCTGTCTCCCATTATAATAGCTCTAGAAATAAATGGTTTTGGCATGTAATAAAAAATGGCGTAAAGCTGATTAAAATAGATTATATTTTACTCGGTAAAACTTAACTACAAATGAATGAGTATTTTTTGTGTTTTTCTAACTGTTTGTTTTTGAACATTTGTAAGTTTTAGTGATCTCTTGTTTTGCCGGGCAAAAGGATTCTAAAATGACATCAAATCCCCATATTCTATGAACATGTTTCAGCATTTCATCTGTTTGTTCATCCAAAGGGTGTTCTTTAAATTGCGTATGACGCAAAGTCAGCGATCTCGAACCTTGGCGATCTATGTTATAGACTTCTATATTAGGGTCAATGTTGCTTAGAGTAAATTGCTCTGCTAAAGCTTCCCGTATATATTTATAACCATGCTCGTCATGAATGGCAGTGACTTCAAGTTCGCTATTTTTTTCGTTGTCGAGAATACTAAACAATTTCATTTCTCTTATAAGATTAGGGGATAAAAACTGACGAATAAAGCTTTCATCTTTATAGTTACGCATGGCTTGATCAAGAATAATAAGCCAATCTGTATTAACTAATTCTGGGAACCACTGTTTGTCTTCATCTGTAGGATGAGTACAGATGCGTTTGATGTCCATGAACATATTAAAACCCAAAGTATAGGGATTAATGCCAGAGAAATTTTGAGCATCAAAACAGGGTTGATAGATTACATCAGTATGGCTTTTTAAGGCTTCTAGAGTAAAACCTTCGTTTATATAGCCAAGCTCATAAAGATCATTTATCAAAGTATAATGCCAAAAAGTCGCCCATCCTTCATTCATGACTTTTGTTTGACGTTGTGGATAAAAATATTGGCCAGTTTTTCGAATAATTCTAATAATTTCACGTTGCCAAGGTTCTAGTAGAGGTGCGTGCTTCTCAAAAAAATATAAGAGATTTTCTTGCGGTTCTTCTGGGAAGCGTTTTTTCTCAGTTAAATCAGTGCTAACAGCTTCTTTTATAGGAATAGTCCGCCAAAGATCATTGACCTGTAACTGTAAATATTTTTCTCGCTCTGTTTGTCGTTTTACTTCTTCGTTTATAGAGATCTGAGTCGGTCTCTTATAGCGATCCACCCCTAGATTCATTAGGGCGTGACAAGAATCTAAAAGTTCTTCTACTGCATCTATTCCATATTTTTCTTCGCATTTAGCTATATAGTTTTTTGCGAACAAAAAGTAGTCAATTATAGACTCTGGGCTTGTCCAAGTTTTAAATAAATAATTTGATTTAAAAAAAGAATTATGACCATAACAAGCATGAGCAATAATTAATACTTGCAAGGCCATGCTATTTTCTTCTAATAGATAGGCTATGCATGGGTTAGAATTAATGACTATTTCGTAGGCTAATCCCATATGTCCGCGTTTATAGTATTTTTGTGAATCTAGAAATTGTTTACCAAAAGACCAATGATTGTAACCTAGCGGCATGCCAGCTGATGAGTAAGCATCGAGCATTTGCTCAGCGTTTATAATCTCTATTTGATTAGGAAAAGTATCAAGTTTGTATTTATTGTGGGCTAGATCAGATATAATTTTATCAAAGCTAATCAGAAGTTCGAAAGTCCATTCTGAAGAGGTAGTTAAATATTTGGGTGAGCTAGACATATTTATTTTATCTCTTTATTTAGCTTGATTTAGCTTGATTTAGCTTGTTTTTTAAAAAGCGACCGAAATACTGGATAGATATCCCCATAGTGTTTTATATGCTGCATAGAAAAATTGCTAAATTGATTAGCTATATTACTATAAGCTTCCCACAGGCTTTGATGATGGCGTGGCATAATTTCTATGTAGCTAAAATGTTGTAAATTTGGCATAATCGAGTTAATTATTAAATCATGACATCTTGGTGAATCATTGTTCCAGTTATCACCATCAGAAGCCTGAGCTGCATAAATATTCCATTCTTGTGCACTATAACGAGAATGGATGATATCGTTCATTAATTCTAAAGCACTAGAAACAACAGTACCACCAGTTTCTTTGGAATAAAAAAACTCTTCTTCATTTACTTCTTTAGCTGAAGTATGATGGCGTATAAATACTACATCTATTTTTTCGTAAGTACGAGTTAAAAATAAATATAATAAAATAAAAAATCTTTTGGCTATGTCTTTTTTAGCCTCGTCCATAGAGCCTGATACATCCATGACGCAAAACATGACAGCGCCAGCTGATAAACTAGGTAAAGTAATTTTATTGTTATATTTTATGTCTATACTGTCTATAAAAGGTATATTAGCAATTTTGGTTTTAATCTGATTAATTTGTTTTTTTAAAGAGATAATTTTATCTAGATCTTCCTCAGATTTATGAGTTATTTTTTCCAGCGTCTGTAATTCTTGTTCTAAAAGCTCGCTTTTTTGATGATGAGCACCTGTCAGGGCTTTTTTTCTACCTAAGGCACGACGCATCGAGCGTATTATATTAATATTTGTAGGTACACCAACAGAAGTATAACCAGCACGCACTTTTTTTTGAATATTAATATTATGTAATTGTTTTTTAATAAGATTGGGTAATTCTAGATCATCAAAAAATAATTCAAGAAATTCTTCTCGTGAAATCTCAAAAACAAAATTGTCTTCGCCAATATTATCACTGTTGCCAGCATTAGAGCCATTATTTTTTCTGGCTGACTCTGATCCAGGGCGTTTAATTTTATCACCTTTCGTAAAATGTTTATTGCTTGGAAAAACCTGCTCATAAACTCCGCCTCGGCCTTGGTTAAATTTAGGTTCAGTTAAGCTTTTGGTTGGAATATTAATAACTTCGCCTTGTTCAATATTGGTAATGCTACGCCCAGAAATAGCTTCAGATACTGCTTTTTTAATTTGATTTTTAAATCGACGAATAAAACGTTGGCGATTAACCATGCTTTTATTTTTGCCATTTAATCGTCGATCTATAAATTGTGTCATTTTAACTACTCTTACGTACTCGTAAATACCATTCGCATAATAATCTAACTTGTTTTTGGGTGTAGCCTTTAGTCATCATACGTTCGACAAATTCATCGTGCTTTTGTTGATCTTCAGTAGAGGTTTTGCCATTGAAAGATATAACTGGTAATAAGTCTTCTGTATTTGAGAACATTTTTTTCTCGATAATTGATCTCAATTTTTCATAACTTGTCCAATCAGGGTTTTTGCCATTATTTTTAGCTTTTGCTCGTAAGACAAAATTGACTATCTCATTACGGAAATCTTTTGGATTACTGATCCCGGCAGGTTTTTCTATTTTTTCTAATTCTTCGTTTAAAGCACTGCGATCGAATAATTCTCCAGTGTCAGGATCACGAAATTCTTGATCTTGAATCCAGTAATCAGCATAGACTACGTAGCGATCAAATAAGTTTTGTCCGTATTCTTTATAAGATTCTAGATAGGCAGTTTGAATTTCTTTGCCGATGAATTCTATATATCTTGGCGTAATAAAGCCTTTTATATAAGACAAATATCTTTCTGCTACTTCTAGTGGAAACTGTTCTTGTTCTATTTGCTTTTCGAAAACATATAATAAATGTACTGGGTTAGCAGCTATTTCTGAGTGATCAAAATTAAAGACTTTGGATAATATTTTAAAAGCGAATCTAGTAGATAATCCGGTCATGCCTTCGTCGACGCCAGCGAAATCTCTATATTCTTGATAGGACTTAGCTTTAGGATCTGTATCTTTAAGATTTTCACCATTATAGACACGCATTTTAGAAAATATACTAGAATTTTCAGGCTCTTTCATTCTTGATAGAGCAGTAAATTGTGCCAGCATTTGTAACGTATGGGGCGCACAAGCTGCATTACGCAACGAGCTATTATATAATAGTTTTTCGTAAATTTTTATTTCTTCCGATACTCGCAAACAATATGGCACTTTTACTATGTAAACACGATCGATAAAAGCTTCGTTGTGTTTGTTATTCTTAAAAGATTTCCATTCAGCTTCATTTGAGTGGGCTAGAATAATGCCAGAAAACGGCAGTGATCCTAGGCCTTCTGTGCCATTATAGTTTCCTTCTTGGGTGGCAGTTAATAAAGGGTGTAAGACTTTAATAGGGGCTTTAAACATTTCAACGAATTCTAATAGACCCTGATTAGCTCGACACAGGCCGCCGGAATAGCTATAAGCGTCTGGATCATCTTGAGAATAACTTTCTAGTTTTCTGATATCGACTTTACCGACTAAAGAAGATATATCTTGGTTATTGTCATCGCCGGGTTCTGTTTTAGATATACCGATTTGACTTAATTTTGATGGCCAAATTTTTACTACTTTAAATTTAGTGATATCGCCTTTAAATTCATTTAATCTTTTGACGGCCCACGGAGACATAATAGGTGATAAATATCTTTTAGGTATGCCATATTCTTCAAGCAATAATTGGCCATCGTCTTCGACAGAAAATAATCCTAGCGGGCTTTCAAATACTGGCGAGCCCTTGATAGCGTAAAAAGGTACATCTTCCATAAGTTTTTTAAGCTTTTCAGCCAAAGAAGATTTACCGCCGCCAACAGGGCCTAATAAGTAGAGAATTTGTTTGGATTCTTCCAGACCTTGAGCTGCATGTTTTAAATAAGAAACTATATTTTCGATAGCTTCTTCCATGCCATAGAATTCGTTAAAAGCTGGGTAGCTTTTGATAATTTTATTAGAAAAAATTCTTGATAGTCTTGGATCATTCTTAGTATCAATATACTCAGGTTCGCCGATTGCTAAGAGTAAACGCTCAGCAGCAGAAGCATAAGTTTGGGGTTGTTCTTTACATAATGATAAATACTCTTGGATAGAATATTCTTCGTCCTGTCGTTGTTCAAATCGATCTGAGTAATTTTGAAATAAACTCATATAGCCCCGTATCTTTAATTATATTATAATAATTTATTTAAACAACTATAAAAGCTAAATTTAAAACTTAACTTAAAACTTAATTTATCTTTATCTTTAAGTATAATATAAAAATTTAGTTTATCTAATCAGTAGGGCATTAATATCAATGTGTTAGCTATAATCAGCTTGAATCAGCTGAATCAGCTAAATCAAAAAAATTTTTACTGCTTTATTTTACGGCTTTATTAGCGACGAACTGAATCAAAGAAGCGGTGATTTAAGATTATAAAATTAGCTAGATTAATTTATAGCTCTATAATTATATAAGATATATAATTTCACTATTAATATTATTAAAAAACTTAAAATCTAAATAAGATCTTATTCAAAAATGCAAGAATCAACACATGATTTTGACGATCAACAAGAACGTGAAAATTTTATAACTAACTTAAATAAAATTATCTTTAATAATCTTGATCGTAATCAAGCTAAGCAACTTGAAGTTTTTGCTAAGCATTATTATAAGTTAGTTGCAATCGAAGATTTGCAGCAACGAAGTCTCGAGAATTTATACGGAGCAGTGTTATCGCATTGGAATTTTTTAGCTGCTAATGACACAGAAAAAACCTATGTTAAAGTCTTTAATCCTCAATATGAGAAACATGGCTGGCATTCTGTTCATACTGTTATTGAAATCGTTCACCCTGATTTACCGTTTTTAGTAGATTCTGTAACGCGAGCAATTGCACATTTAAACTTAACTAGCCATTTGATGATTATTCCTGGTAGCGTAAAAATTACTCGAGATACCCATAATCAGATTACTAATATCAAATTACCAGATTATAGCAAAAATACGACATCGGATTACGAAAGTATTATTTATATAGAAGTAGATAAACAAAATAATAAAAAAGATCTTCGTAAAATAGAAGGTTATTTACAAGAAATTTTATCAGATGTTCGCGTTGTTGTAGCTGATTGGCAAAAAATGCTCGATCAAGCTTCTGCTATTAAACAAGAATTATTACAAATTAAGAATACATATAAATCTGAAGAGGTTCAAGAAGTTTCAGATTTTATCGAATGGCTAGTAGATGATCATTTTACTTTTATCGGTTGTTGTGATTATGTATTTATAAAAGATTCTGATAGCAATGCTGAAACTTTACAATTTGTTGAGCAATCTGGTTATGGTATCTTATCTAAGTCCAGTCGATTTAAGCTCGATCAATGTTTCGCTGATCTGCCAAAAGATACCAAGTCGTTTACAACTCGTGATGATCTTATAGTTATTACTAAGTCAAGTATGCAGTCTACAGTTCATCGTAGCAGTTATTTAGATTATATAGCTGTTAAATTATTTGGACCAGATGGTGAGATTCTTGGAGAGCGTAGGTTTCTTGGTTTGTACACCGCAGTTACTTACAATAGCTCTATAAGAACTATTCCGTTTTTAAGAAGAAAAGCCAATAATATTTTTATAAAAGCTAATCTTTCGTTAAATACTCATGCGGGTAAAAATTTATTATATATTTTAGAAACTTTACCAAGAGATGATTTATTTCAAGCCCCAGAGGATGAAATTCTTGCCATTGCTATTGGTGTTATGTATATGCAGGAACGAAAACAAGTAAAATTGTTTATTCGTAAAGATATCTATAATAGATTTTATTCATGTCTAGTTTACGTTCCGAGAGAAGTGTTCAATTCACGCAAGCGAGCAGAAATTAGTGATATCTTATTAAATGGCCTACATGGCTGTGAAATTAGTTTTTCAGTTTATTTTTCTGAATCTATATTAACCAGAGTTCATTTTATTGTTAGGCTTCCTATTGACCATAAAAATGATCAAGATATTTCAGTAAAAGTCTTAGAGCATAAAATAATTGATTGCTGTCGCAGTTGGAGAGACGAACTGCAACATTCTTTAGTAGAAGATTTAGGAGAAAATCAGGCTAATGAATTATTTCAACGCTATGCTGATGCTTTTCCAACAAGTTATACAGAGTTATATTCTCCTCGCAAAGCTGTTTTTGATATAGTTCAAATAGAAAAGGTTATTAATGGCGCTGAAATTGTCATGAGCTTATACCGACCTCTAGAGGAACAACACGGTAGAGTAAGATTAAAGCTATTTAATCGCAGTAAGCCATTGCCTTTATCAGAAGTATTGCCTGTATTAGAAAATATGGGAATGAAAGTTCACAGTGAAAATTCTAATATTATTATAATTAATAAAGATACCGGTATAGATCTTGATGGCGACGGTAAATTAGATAGTACTATTGAAAGTTGTTTTATTAATGACTTTGTCATGGAGCATTGTAGTAATGAGACTATAATCGTTGATAAAATTTCAGATAATTTTCAAGAAGGTTTCTTGATGGTCTGGAAGGGTGTCGCTGAAAGTGATAAGTTCAATCAATTAATTATTGATGCTAATTTCACTTGGCGTGAAGTTGCTATATTGCGTGCTTATTGCAAATATTTTCGCCAGATTGGATTTACTTTTAGTGAAACTTATATTCAAGAAACTATATTAAATAATACAGAAATTGCTATTGATCTAGTA
>JAGOUU010000064.1 GCA_018061105.1 Gammaproteobacteria bacterium | reverse complement strand
CAGGTTCAGCTGCTTTTGGTCTACTAGTTGCCATTTTTATTCTACGAGGCGAGTCAAAATTTACATTGATAAGCATTATTATTAACAGTGCAAAATGGCCGCCCAATGATAGCCATAAGGGCCTTGAGTCTGTAAGATCTGCCTGATCTGCGTGTCTTGTCTTTCTAAAAATTGATTTGCGTGTACTCACCAACTAATCTAGCCCCGTGCTATCTGTCATTAACCCTACACTAGGTGCACCAGCACTTTGCAACAAAGCCATGGCAGTCACAACTTTTCCATAGTCTACAGCTTTATCGCCTTTTACTAATACTGCTCGTTTTGGCGATTTGGTTAATTCTGCAGCCACTCTAGCTGAAAGAGCTTCTGAATCCATAGCTGACTTAGGAGTTTCAGTTATATTTAAATAATAAGCACCTGTCTTATCAATCGATACAACTATGGGAGTCTCAGCTTCCTGGTTTATAGCTTTGGCTTTAGCATTAGGTAGATCAATGTCTACCCCTTGTAATAATAACGGCGCTGTAGTCATGAAAATCACTAATAAAACTAGCATGACATCTACGTAGGGTACCACATTCATTTCTGAGTTTAATTTTTTTCTTTGCCGCATAATCAATATAATTAAATTGTCTAGTATAAATTACGTATAAATCTGACGAGCTATAGAATTAGTAAAGCTAATTTGAAATCTCTCGTATTTGTTTACCATTTCGTTTACACGAGTAGCACAACGGTTATAAGCTATAAATGCTGGAATAGCTGCAAATAAACCCATTGCCGTCGCAATTAGAGCCTCTGCTATCCCTGGTGCTACCATAGATAAAGTTGCTTGCTGAACACTACCTAAAGCTATAAAAGAATGCATAATACCCCAAACAGTCCCAAATAGGCCTATATAGGGACTTACTGATCCTACGGTAGCTAAAAAAGACAGATTTTTTTCTAGATTATCAATTTCTTCTCGAATAGCTGCTTCCATAGCTCGTTTACTGTTTTCAAGCATAGTATCGGGATCCATGCGTCCATATTTTTTATTAACAAAATATTCTTGTAAACCAGATTTAAAAATCTGTAACAAGCCAAAAACGCTGTCCTTGTTATAACTAACACTTCGGTATAATTCTACTAGATCTTGGCTAGTTGAGAATTCATGCTCAAACTTAGACTCTAATTGCTCTAGAGCATTATAATATCTTGTACGTTGAATAATAAAAGTCCAAGAAACAACAGAAACACCAACTAAAGTTAGCATTATTAATTTTACAACCCATGTTGCATCTGTAAATAAGCTTAATAAAGAAAAATCTGCGTTCACACTCACTCCAATTGATTGATAATTAATAATTACTTTTCTTCGTAACGAACTGCTAACACATCACAACTAGCTGTTCTTAGTACGGCATCCGTCGTAGAGCCAATTAAATTATCTATCAAATGCCGACTATGTGCACCTAAAATTATTAAATCAGCTTTAATTTGAGTTGCCAATTCAACAATACAAGATTTTGGCGATCCTACTATAACATGTTGATGGCCATCTGCTATTTCAAGATCTTTACTAATTTTTTTTATTGCTGATCGCGCTTCGACCTGAATTCGCTCTATAATCTCTGCTGTATTTAAATAACCGCTCATATCCATAAAGACTGGCATAGATTCGACCACATGAACAATAGAAATTTTTGAATTATTTTGCCCAGCTACAGCTTTTAATCTACCACGGACTAATTTTTCATGCTGACCTAAATCAGTTGCATAAAGTATATGATGATACGTTTTAATTGTCATGATCTTTATTCCATTTATGTTATATTTATATATATTTATTTACGGTACCGTAAACGCGTTTTATAATTTTAATATAAGTAATATAGAAATAAGTATAGACAATATTCATTAAAATATTTGATTTAACTTATATTTAGCTGTTTATACATATGATTCATAACACCTTCTAATAGTTTTATATCAGCGACCGTATACCATTTACCTTGAGTTTGCTCAGCCAAAATTTTTAATAATCTATGATCAGCTGAATCAGCCAAGCTTATAGTGTGAATTTTAATATTCGCTTTTTTTAATTTAGGCAAGATTCTAGTTAATAACTTGAGACGATCTGCTGAGTCACCCGCTTTGGTCTCTTGAGATTTTAAACCACCATTAGTTAAAACTACAATAAATTTTTGATAACCTGACTTTTGTTGCCAGCCATGTAAAGCCGATTCTATAGCAGAAGATAGATTAGTATAACTACCATAACCATTAATTTTATCTAAATTATAAATAGCCTGTTTTCTCCACCTTGCGTCCACTGTACCCAGGGGGACCAACATATTGATATACTTACCATAGGTCCATACACCACTTCTTGAGTCATTAGGCAATTTTTTTACTAATTTTTGTAATGTCCTGATTCTTAGATTATTAGGATCAGCCGTTTTCATTGAAAATGATGAATCTACAAGAAATCTGACATCTAATTTGGCTGGCTTACCTAAACTTATGCTGCTGGCCGCACGTACAGTAGATATACTGAACAAAAAAGAAATCAAACTTACTAATATTATAAAGAATATACCAATTCTTTTAATCAAGATCTTGCTGTCCATAATTGAAATTATATTTATAATTTTTTTATTATTATAATTAAATTATAGACTTTAAAGTTTAGAAAAGGATAATTATTTGAAAATTTTTAAAGTAATCAGCTTGGACAGTCGAACAGCATGATTATTAATTATTTCTCAATGCAAACTCAGGTTCATCAAATACAGCATCGATATTACCACGCTCAATAGCTGGTTGTCGAAATTGCCGAATGACTCTAGATGCTAATGTAGGTATGAAAACAACGGCTATAATTACTGCCGCTAACCTGCTTAACCTAGTTGCATCAAGGATAAGTTGGTCGTTTTGTGCCTCAGCGCACTGTAATGCGGCTACTAATATTAATACAGCTCCAACCACACAGTGACCTGTATTATGACAAAATCGGACAAATTGTAATAGTTGCATTATTATTCTCTTGATAACTTATTGTTACAATGTATTTCCGTGAGCAGCTCTCAGGAAACCCAAATGATAAAGAATAGCAAGAAAAATAGCAAGTCAAATAGCGTAAAAACCCAGGGCTAAAGTTAAAATCAGATAATTATAGACTGATAATTCTCACGATCTATACTCTAAGCGTTGTCTAAGCTATCTATTTTGCAATCAACTGACGCAATACATATTGTAGAATCCCACCATGCCTGTAATACTCAACCTCTTGAGGGGTATCTAATCTTACTTTTGTCTCAAATGTTTTAGTACAGCCACTACTATCAGTTGCATTAACTTTAATAACTTCTAATTTCCTGTGATTTAATTGCTCAAGGCCCACTAGACTATAGCTTTCTTCACCTGTTAAGCCTAGGCTATCTGGAGTTTGATCATTAATAAACTCTAAAGGCAAAATTCCCATTCCTACTAAATTTGATCGATGAATTCGCTCAAAGCTAATTGCTATGACTACACGAACGCCTAATAAGCGTGGACCTTTAGCTGCCCAGTCCCTAGAAGATCCAGAACCGTATTCTTTACCTGCTAAAATTAATAGCGGCACTTTATTTTTAGCATATTCCACTGAAGCATCATAAATAGTCATCGGCGCACCAGAAGGCTGATATCTTGTTACTCCGCCTTCGGTACCAGGAGCTAATAAATTACGTAATCTTACATTAGCAAAAGTTCCCCGGATCATAACTTCATGATTACCACGGCGAGCACCATAAGAATTAAAATCTTTATTGGCTACACCGCAAGCTAGTAAATATTTACCAGCTGGGCTTTCAAATTTAATATTACCTGCTGGCGAAATATGATCTGTGGTTACGCTGTCACCCAGCTTGGCTAATACTCTCATATCAGCAATATTTTCTATTTTGCTAGGCTGTACTTGCATATCAACAAAATAAGGCGGGTTTTTAACATACGTAGATGAATCCTGCCAAGTATAACTTGCGCCAGTGGCACTTTTGAGTTTTTGCCAATTCTCACTACCATCATAGACTTTTGCATAGCTATTTTTAAACATAGTTGATGTCACACAGCTATTGATGAGATTATGAATTTCTTGTTGACTTGGCCAAATGTCTTTTAGATAAACTGGTTGATCATTACTGTCATGTCCTAAAGGATCTCTGTATAAATCTATATCCATAGTCCCAGCTAGCGCATAAGCCACTACTAAAGGCGGTGATGCTAGATAGTTCATTTTGATTTCGGGGTGTATTCTAGCCTCAAAGTTTCTATTGCCTGACAGAACAGAGCACACTGTTAAATTACTTGTTTTAATTTCTGCCAAAACTTCATCGGGTAATGGCCCAGAATTACCTATGCAAGTAGTACAGCCGTAACCTACTAAGAAAAATCCTACTTTCTCAAGATCCTCTAAAAGATTGGCTGCTTTTAAATACTCAGTCACAACTTTTGATCCCGGGGCCAAACTGGTTTTTACCCAATTAGGTACTTTTAAATTTTTTAAAGCAGCTTTTTTAGCAACTAGACCTGCAGCGATCATAACAGCCGGATTAGATGTATTAGTGCAGCTGGTAATAGCAGCAATAACAATGGACCCATTAGATAGGCTAGTTGGTATAACTTTAGAAAAATTTGGATCAAAATTTTCAAGATCTTGACGGAACTGTTGCTTAGCTGTGCTTAATAAAATTTTATCTTGTGGACGTTTTGGTCCAGCAATACTTGGTTTGACATCATTAAGACTTAAAACAAGTTTATCTTTGTAGACAGCCGTGCTTTTGTAATTATCATAATCTACCCATAAACCTTGTTTTCTAGCATATTGTTCAACTAAAGCTATATTTTCTTCACTGCGGCCTGTCAAGCGTAAATATTTTATTGTCTCGTGATCAATGGGGAAAAAGCCACAAGTTGCGCCAAACTCTGGCGCCATGTTAGCAATAGTCGAACGATCAGCCACAGGTAAATGCTGTAACCCTTCACCATAGAATTCAACAAACTTGCCGACTACCCCTTTTTGTCTTAGGATCTGAACAACAGTTAAGACAAGATCAGTTGCTGTTGCTCCTTCTGATAGAGCCCCGCTTAATTCGAAACCAATAACATCTGGAATTAGCATCGGCATTGGTTGGCCTAACATGGCAGCTTCCGCTTCAATACCACCCACTCCCCAGCCCAAAACCCCTAGACCATTGACCATAGTCGTATGTGAGTCTGTTCCTACTAAAGTATCCGGATATACGAAATATTTATTTTGTTCAACATTAAAATTAACAAAAGCCACTCGAGCTAAGTATTCTAAATTAACTTGATGGACAATCCCAGTTTCTGGTGGTACGACTTTAAAATTAGCAAAAGCCTGTTGCCCCCATTTTAAAAACTCATAACGCTCTCGATTGCGATCAAATTCTATTTCACTGTTTAATTGCAAAGCAGCAGCATTACCAAAGTTATCCACTTGTACCGAATGGTCAATAACTAATTCAACAGGCTGTAATGGGTTAATTTTATGAGGATCACCCCCAAGATGTTGCATAGCATCACGCATCGCAGCAAGATCAACGACAGCGGGGACACCTGTAAAATCTTGTAATAGTACTCTACTTGGAGTAAATGAAATTTCTATTTGCTGAGCACCAGAACCACCCTGGTTTAATAAAGCAGCGATCCCATTTTGTAATCTACTTTCATCAGACTCACAACGAACTATATTTTCTAACAAGATTTTTAAAGTTACTGGTAATTTACTTAAATTGTCAGCAGTAACCCCATTTAATTTAGTCAAATCATGGTAAAAATACTCTTTGTTATTTACAGTTAAATTTGTTAAATATGGTGCTAAATCTTGCTTCATGTGTATTATAATAGCTATAAATTTAAGCTTATAGCTCTCCTAAATATAAAAAATTAAATAAAAAACATATAAATAATGAACAAACTTATAGAGACTTCCCTCAACATCGATGCCCCTAAGTGTAAAACATTAAACCACATTCGTAAATATCCTAACCAAAATTCTCATATAACAAATACAGATATAATAATAGATGAAACTGTTGATCCTTATTTCTGGTTACATGATAAAAACAATTCTGAAGTCATTGATTATCTTAATGCTGAAAATAACTATGCTGACAAAGTTATGCGTTCAACTAATAATTTGCAGCAAGAACTCTTTAATGAAATTAAAGCCCGAATTAAAGAAACTGATAACAGCGCCCCGTGGCAGATAGACAATTATTGTTATTATTATAGAACCGAGATTAATAAAGAATACAGTATTTTTTGCCGTAAGTTAATTTCAGCTTCCTGCTCTGACTCCCCTGAAGAATTTTTGGAAGAAATTTTACTTGATGAAAATATTTTAGCCTCAGATCAAGAGTTTTTTGTTATAGGTGATCTAGAAGTAAGCCCTTGCCATAAATATCTAGCTTATACAGTAGATACTACCGGTAACGAATGTTACGAGCTATTTATTAAACATTTAACGACTGCTGAAACTAAAAAAATTACTTTTGATACTGATATTAATATAGCCCCAGAAATAACCTGGTCAGCCGATAGTAAGCACCTAATTTATATTACGTTAGATAATTCTCTAAGACCCTATTCTATCTGGAGCTATTTTTATCAACCTAAAAAATTAGTACCCAAAACCAAAACTAGACTCATTTTTACTGAGCCTGATGAAAAGTTTCGAGTATCTATTGAACGCACAAGATCGAATAAATATATTCTTATAGAATCTTCAAGCCAAACAAGTACTGAAATATATTATCTACCAGCTTCTAACTTATCCAAGAATATTGATAAACTCACTTCTGTTAAACCCCGCCAAGCTAATATTGAATACTCAGTTGATCATTATTTTAATAATAATACTCAGGAACAATATTTTTATATTTTAATTAATTCTCCAACAAAGCTTAACTATGAATTATTTAAATATAATTTTAATTCCAGTTCTAGTACTAACTTGGAATTATTAATCGCACACAATAATAATATCCAATTGGAGTCTATCGAATGCTTCGCAGATTATGCGGTCTTGTATACAAAAGAAAATTGCGTAACTGCATTGAATATTATCAGAAATTATAATTTTGATAATATTCAACATCTTGATCTGACAACTATTCTATCCGAAGAGCTCTATGAGATCTCAGCTGGCCAGAACGAAATGTATGATTCTAAAGAATATATTTTTGAATTAGAGTCTTTTGTTACTCCGAGTAGAGTCTATGCTATTAAGCCAGCAATGCCAGAGCCAGATTTAAGATTAATAAAAGCTAGCCAAGTTTTTAATGTTAACAAAGATAATTATGTTACTAAAAGGTTATTTGTTAATAAAATCCCTATCTCACTAATCTATAATAAACATACTTATCAACCTAATGGTCGTCAGCCATTATTATTATATGGCTATGGCTCTTACGGTATATCTATTGATCCTTATTTTTCTTATTCTCGATTTAGCTTATTAGATCGTGGTATAGCCTTTGCTATTGCTCATATTCGTGGTGGCGGAGAATTAGGTGACGAGTGGCATCATCAGGGTCGATTAGATTGTAAAACCAATACTTTTAGTGACTTTATTACGGCTGCTAATTATTTAATTAGTAATAAATATACTAATAGCAAAAAATTAATCATCCATGGTGGTAGCGCTGGTGGTTTATTAATTGGCAATGTTATTAATCAACGACCTGATTTATTTAATATAGCCATAGCAGAGGTACCCTTTGTTGATTGTTTAAATACTATGCTTGACCCAGATTTACCCTTAACCATCAATGAATACGAAGAATGGGGAGATCCCAATAATCAAACAGTTTATAATTATATAAAGTCGTATGCACCGTATGAAAACATTAAACCCCAAAATTATCCTAATTTATTAATCAATAACAGTCTTAATGATTGTCGAGTTGGTTTCTGGGAAGCAGCGAAATGGGCGGCTAAATTACGAGCCAACAAAACAAATAATAATATATTATTATTGAAAACATTAATGAATGCGGGCCATGGTGGCTCTTCTGGGCGTTATCAAAGCCTATATGAAACAGCTTTTAATTTTAATTTTATATTAAACAGCCTAGATTAAGTAAGTAGTAAAATTAAATTTAGTTTTACTTTAACCAGCTTTTTTGGCTTTTTCTTTTGCTTCGTTATCTAAAGCTACTCTGACTATATTTAACATTCCTGAGATAGCAGAGGTACACTCATTCAGAGTTTTTTCTGCTTCTGCTAATTTGCCAGAATCAGTAATTTTAGAACGTAATTGCCCTATTGTATGAACAACATCTTTATCGAACTCGTCCATTATTGAAGCTACCCCTTGAGTATTACCCGGACGAAATTTATCTAAAGCGTCTATATACTTTAGTTTTAGGTCAAGAATTTCTTTTACGCCCGTTGTTTCTGACAATGTAGTAAGTTTATGACCAGTTTCTTTAATTAACTTGATCATGCGGGCAATTCCAGCGAAACCACCAAAATCTGCAATGTTCATAATAGCTCCTGTCCTGTATAGAATAGATATTTATATATTAATCCTAGCATACTACATATTGCCATCAAGTTTTCAAACTTGATTTATTTTACACGTATGATATGTAACCACACATAAATAAAATTTATTGCTGGTATAAATAATTCTTGCTTGCATATTAACATCTAAATAAGGTTTAATAACAATTATGCAATGGATTTAGTTTGGATGAGATTATGATCAATGCTGAGAGTGTAAATATAACCACAAACTCTGCAAAACTTGAAGTAACGTCTTTTGTGCTAAAAGGCAGCTTATATGCTTTAACTTCTTTACAGTTACAAAGTACCAAATTAGATAATTTAGACAAACAGTTAAAATTAAAAATTGAACAAGCTCCTAAATTTTTCGAAAACTCCCCTATTGTAATCGATCTTGTTAAATTGCCAGAAGAACACATCCCGGATTTTCCAAAATTATTAAATTGTTTGCGAAATAACGGGCTTGTTCCCATTGGAATTCGAAAAAGTCTTAACGAGCATGTTAACAAAGCTGCAATGTTAAACAATTTAGCTATATTGGCAGAAAATAAAGATAGCAAAGATAATCAACATAACCAAGACTCAGCATCTATCGCTAATGCAGTCCAAGATATATCTGAGCCTACCTGTAAAGTTATCACAACACCAGTGCGATCAGGACAACAAGTTTATGCACGCGGCGGCGATCTCATTATTCTAGCACCTGTTAGTCATGGCGCTGAAATTTTAGCAGATGGCAGTATTCATGTTTATGGTCCTTTGCGTGGCCGTGCTCTTGCCGGAGTCATGAATAATAATAATGCCCACATTTTTTGTTACAGTTTAGAAGCAGAATTAGTTTCAATTGGTGGTGCATATCAGGTAAGCGAAAATTTGCGAGATAGTCATTGGAAACAACCCGTACATATCTATCTAAATGAAGGCAATCTGCAAATTGACAAAATGTAGTATATTATCTAGATTTAAAAGTGGATATAATGTAAATT
>JAGOUU010000119.1 GCA_018061105.1 Gammaproteobacteria bacterium | reverse complement strand
GGTCATATTTGACTTGATCCAATGTCCTCACACTTATTTTGAATGTATTCTGCCTCCAATAGAAAATGGTACCTTTTTTTATACTATCGCTGTGAAATTAATATCAAAACCCACCCATAAAAGGCGAGATCATGTTTTCTTAACAGGATACACTACTCATGTATTCGATGAGTTAAAAAATGCCTTGATAATTCTTATAATGGTTTAATTTGAGGTTTTAGCTACAATCTTCTTAGAGTGTTAGAGCGCTCTTTACCTATATGCTCTGGAGTATATAATGTATATTCAAAATAGTTACTTTACCATTACCAAGAAAGCTTTACCCCGTTTATTAAAGCACTTTATTCTACCTCAAAAATTTAACCTTTTTGCCCCTTCCCCTAACATTACCACTAATTTGCCTGATATAACAAGCACTATAACAAAATTAGAGAGTGAAATAAATGTAGTACAGAATTCTGATCCATTAGCTACTGCAATAGAAAACATAAATCCTATGGCTAATACCATAACAGGTTTTCCTGTTTTTAATAGTTTGAAAAAAATTATGCATTGGCACCATTTCAAGAAAATTCTCGAGGCACCAGATAAAAATAATATGGTAACAACATGCAGCAAACGTGCAACTATTTGGGATGATAATTTTAATTATACAACTAGCTCCATCATAACAGAGAATAACACTGTTGGCAATAATAAAAACGAGCTTATAAAAGCAATTGATAATAAAATCTATAGTTTGAGTGCAGATATAACAAAACATGGGCTTAATTATGGGGCCTTCACCCAATCTGATTTAAAACAAATTTTAGAAACACTTTTTGTTTCTAATTCTGCAAAAATAATTGCTTTAAAAACCATGCTTGATCTTTATTATGCTGGAGGATCGGTTAGCAATTTTCTGGATACCATAGAGAATAAGGAAGATTATAGTTTTACTTATAAGAATAAGAGCACACAGATCAATAAGATAGACGTCATTAATGAAATAAAAAAATTATCGATAGAAGAGCATGAACTTTTATTTAAATTTTCACTTCATCAGCAACGTCCAGTACGTCTTTTCACTATTGCTCAATTTAACTATGAAGCACGAGGACTTATACTTCACAAGGAGAAAATTAAACTCTTACCTTATGGTGCAACTGCAGATGATACAGCTACAAGCTCACCATCTTCAACCCCACAGATTACACACAACCCATTTGGTATAATCCCGCCCTGCAGTCCCGACAGGATTGAAGCAATTGAAACATTTCGCTCTATCATATCACAATTTAATACTAATCATCAGGGTAAGTTAATACCTCCTACCTCATTAAATTCACAAGAACAAACCATTCAAACTGTATATATGGATAATAAGAATATGATTAAAAAATTGGAGGTATTCCAAAATAAGGTCTGCTTACCACATATAAGCCATACAAGCTCGACGCCAATAGACTATTTTGACCTAGTCACAAGCGCTAAAAATGATGAAGAATTTTTATTATTATTAATTATCTGTGATCCTAATATTCATGATATACCTCGCAAAAATTTAATAAATTTGCCAGCTGGCTTAAATTTTATTAATACCGGAGATGTGCTAATTAACTTTGATAATCAAAAAATTTTTTTACGCTTTACCTTACAAGACAGGGCGGATTCTGCTTCTCCAATACGTCATTTAGTAATGGAAGTGAGATTTAATTACACTCAAAGCTTTATTAAGGGAACGAAGGCGGTGGAATCGCCCTGCCTTGCCCAGAAAAATAATGCTAATAACCATACCGGCACATCAATATCGCCAAAGGCTATTACCTTAGCCCGGCAATGTAGCCTCACTGATCTTTTAGAATTCAGCAATTTACAGTTTAGCCTCTTCGATTCAACTGATTAAACCACCATATCCTCAACACTTATCAATTGCACATTCCCCCCAGTTGCAGTTGTATTTATACTTACCGCCCGCTCTGTCATCAATAAATATAAATCATACTGCCCATCTGATTTCTCGTATACATTAATTACTAAGTTACCCTCTCTTTTTGCCAAATCTTCCCGAAGCTCTCGTTTTTTAAAATAACTTTTAGCAATGAGCGCAAGGTTAATTTCTGGAGCATGCCCTATATCTTTAACAATGGTTACTCCTATCGCGGATAATTTTGTAAATATATTAGTATGTAAATCTTGTGGTAAAACTACTCTATTATCTGTTGCTAAAGCACACACAATTTGTTTAGCATAATCTAGAGTATTTCCTGCAAAACAAGCAATAACACCACGTTTGGCAAAAAACATAAAATTATGTTCTCCAGTTGGACCGGGTAATTCAATTTGTTTTAAGTTTAATAAATTTAACCGAATATACTCTGCATAATTAAACAATTCTTGTTGCTCAACGTGATTAAACCCATATTCTTCTAATGTTGCAACAAATTTATTTAATTTAAAAAGGTCATTTACCACAACTTCACTATTTGTTCTATATTGAAGCAGCGGATTTATCGAACTATTGACTAAGCGATATAAATAAAATGGACCGCCAGCCTTAGGTCCAGTACCAGAAAGTCGTTCGCCACCAAATGGCTGTACTCCAACAACCGCCCCTATCATATTCCGATTAATATAAATATTCCCCGCTTGAATATTTTGATAAACCTTAACTG
>JAGOUU010000118.1 GCA_018061105.1 Gammaproteobacteria bacterium | reverse complement strand
GCTCCTGTGGAATTTACGCTTGCGGAGAGAAAAGCGCTGGCGCAGCAGTTAACACTGCTGCGTGAAACTATGTCTCGTTGAAACAAGAATTTAATGCTAAATCTGATCACTTTAAACAAGTATGAGACGGTTTAGATAAGTTTGAAAGAGCGGTATAAATGTAGTGCAGGCACTAAAATATTTAGTGCCCCCAAGCTTTCAACACTTGAGGGTTATTTACAGCATTCCAGAATTTACCATAGCCGACAGCAAATTCAACTTCGCCATCGGGTGCTGTAACTTGTAAAGGAAAGCCTATACCTATGCCAAATAAGTTGTTAATTTGGTGGAATTCAGTAGTTTGATTATTGTAAGTAAATTGATCTAATGGACAATTATTAATTAATAAAGTATTGGCTGTTTGATAGCCTATTGTAGCTATTATATGAGAACAGTTATATAAATGTTTTATAATTAAGTTATGTATTTCTTCTTGGCTATAGCCTAAATATATTTGGTAGTTTTTTTTATTATCTTGATTTAAGAGTTTCTTTGTATATGCTGCAACGTCACCCTTGAGACCGGTGTTATCATGTTTGGTGTATTTTATTCCATCTGGGCTCGTACACACTTGCGCAAATTTATAAGGCTTATTCATAAATTGTTTTACACTGATTCCAGCTTCTAATAAATTCATTATTGCTAATGCTGCGGAATGTGAAGAACCGATGACAGCAAAATGTGTTATTTTAAGATTATTTTGAGTTAAATAGGCCAAGTATTCTTTTAATCTTGATTTTGTGAATAATATATTCGGATTATTAATTATTGTTAGATTTTGATAATTTTCTGGTAGTTTAAATATTTTTGGCGTGGCACCTACAGCGAGGATACATTTTCTAGCTATAATATTCTGATGTAAATTATTAGCAAGTGTAAGAGTAATTTTTATTCCTGAATTTATAGTAATAATATTGTTAACTGTGCCAGGGATAGAGATAACTTTAGTTCGTAAATAATTTGTCAAATCTTGCATCGGCTCTGCAGCAATCTTTAGAGGGCAAGTATTATCTAAAGGGAGAGTATTGATTGTAAAATCTTTTTTGGGTTTGTAATCAGTTAATATTTTATAAATAGCACTGTTAACTTTTTGGTAGCTTTCAACACTAGTATTACCAGGAACGCTGCTGCCTAGGCTTAACTCAGAGCCAAAAGCTCCAGCATTAAAGCCACTATTATCAATCCATGTTATTTTGCTAGGGTGCACACCATGAGCAATTAAAGTAGGGATTGCACATAGGGCAGCAGGGCCTGCGCCTATAATTGCGTAATCAGTAAGTTCAGGCATGGGTTATGTATGATTTAATAGGTAAACAAAATATATTATAAAATTAGTTTAATAATAATTTTTACGCTATACAAGAAAAGATTACAGACACAGCTCATGTTTATGGATATGCAAAGCGTTAAGTATATGAATACGGTTTGCTTGTTTAAAAGGTAAGTAATCTGAATTTTCTAATAACAGCTCTGTAATAAAATCATTAAGTACAGTTATAGGTTCAGCTTTGAGTTTATTGATACTAGTAATATTATATTTCTGTAATAAATTTGCAATTTGGCTTTTAGTCATAGCAGAACCATTTTTTTGCATATTTTTTATTTTATTTATTATACTTTGTTTTGAAAAAGGGCTATCTGAGTTTATTTTGTAAATAAAACTATTATTACTGAAATTATTATAATAACTAGGATTTATATTTAAGTGTTCGACTCCAGAGCGCAATCTATAATCATATAATATTTTTTCATTAATAAGATAGGCTACTCCACCAGATAACTCTTGCGTGTCTATAGAATCTTCTTGGATAGCAAATTTATTTAAAAAGTTAGAAATATTTTGGATCTGTAGCGGAATATGAACAAAAGAGTAACGGTTTTTCCCCATAATTTTTATATCACCATCTAATTCTACTTGATCTGGTAACTGGTTGATATCAAGGCCAGTTTCTTCTTTTAATTCTCTTATAGCCGCAGCTTCTACAGTGCGATCTGAGTAGCTAATGTAGCCACCAGGTGTTTTTAATTCGTCTAAATAATTATTAGGAGCTTTACTTATAGCACTAATAATAAATCCATAGTAATGATCTGTATAATGATCATGAACAGTTATGACAGTACTGGCAGCTCTTACGTCTTTGGTCGGAGTTTGGGAGATTTGATAAGAAAAACAAGGAGATAATATTAGATTAAATAAAAAAACGCTTGTGACAGCAGCCTGTTTTAGAGTTTTCATAGAGATCTCTTTTAATTTTAAGAGTTATAAAAAAACAACAGTATACTTATCAAGACTGCTAAGTCAATAAGTATATTATTTTATTTAACTATTCTTCTAAAAGTTTTTCTATGGCTGTAACCACTTTAGTGCTATCAGGCTTTGTCGTCGAATAAAAATAATCAACCAGTTTGCCTTGCCTGTTGATTAAATACTTATGAAAATTCCATTTAGGAGCAGTGCCAAAACCTAATTCTTTTTTAGCCCAAACATAAAAAGGGTGTGCATTTTTACCTGAGACTACTTCTTTTTTTGTCAGCGGGAAAGTGACACCAAAGTTCACTTTACAGAAATTTTGAATTTCGGCTTCATCGCCTGGCTCTTGGCTGCCAAAGTCATTACTAGGTACGCCTAAAACAACAAGCCCTTTGTC
>JAGOUU010000011.1 GCA_018061105.1 Gammaproteobacteria bacterium | reverse complement strand
GCCAAGGTAATTATTAGGGCCTAGACATATGCCTTTGCCGCCATGGATATCCATAGCGTCTAGAGCTACTTGTCTACCGAATTCGGTAATATGGCATTTTATAATACTAGAAGCTATAGAAGGCTTCATGCCATTGTCTATAGCTGCAGCTGTTTCTAGGCGTGCAGCATTCGAAATATAATTTAAGCCAACCATTCTAGCGAGAGGTTCTTGAATGCCTTCAAAACCACAAATAGGAGTATTGAATTGTTGTCTAATACGAGAATAAGCCCCGGTTGCAAGAACACCAAAATTTTGTCCACCAGATGAGGTAGAGGGTAAAGATATAGCCCTGCCTACAGCTAGACACTCCATGAGCATACGCCAGCCATGTCCAGCCATCTCAATTCCGCCAATTACAAAATCTAATGGTATAAATACATTGTTACCGACTATAGGGCCATTTTGAAAGGCTGTATTCAATGGGAAATGACGATCGCCAATTGTTATACCAGCTGTGTTACGAGGAATCAAAGCGCAAGTGATACCTAGGTCGACAATATTATTTTCAAGTAGATTATCAGGATCGTAAAGCTTAAACGCAAGACCTATGACTGTGGCAACAGGAGCAAGAGTTATATATCTTTTATTGAAGTTTAATTTTATACCAAGACAGTTTTTATTAGCATATTCACCATAGCAAACTATGCCTGTATCTGGAATGCTAGTGGCGTCAGATCCTGCTTCTGGGCCTGTTAGGGCAAAGCAAGGTATTTCTTCTCCTCTAGCTAGTTTAGGTAAGTAATAATTTTTTTGCTCTTCTGTACCATAATGTAAGAGCAGTTCAGCGGGCCCTAGTGAATTAGGTACGGCAACAGAAGTACAAAGAGTAATACTTCGACTAGATAGCTTTGTTACTATAGTTGAATGTGCTACTGCAGAAAACTCAAGACCGCCGTATTTTTTAGGAATAATAATCCCAAAAAAGCCTTTGTCTTTCATGTATTGCCAAACATTAGCACGCAAATCTAATTCATTAGTAACAAGCCAATCATCTGTAAGCGCGCATAACTCTTCAACTGGTCCATTGATGAAATCTTGTTCTTCTTGGGTTAAAACAGGAGATTGATGATTGAGCAATAAATCCCAATCTGGTTTGCCTCGAAATAATTCTCCTTCCCACCAAGTATGCCCAGCTTCAAGAGCAACTTTTTCTGTATAAGACATCTTAGGCGTGGTTTTTGCGGCTAAATTATATAAATATTGAGTAATATATTTTTGACGAATTTCAGCAACATTGAGAGTGACAAATATACCCAAAAATAATACCCACGCTAAAAATAAAGTTAAGAAACCAAAAGGATGAGCCAGGGTAGTTATAATTAAAGCTATCCCTGTGATAACTGTAAAAGCTTGTAAGGTCGTACGGTTGTATAATAAGTAACCAATACCAAATAGCCACATCAACGCCCAAATGAAAGTACCCACATGCTACTCCTTAGATATAGATAAAAGATGATATAAAGATAATTAATAATTATAATAATTAAATAAAATTGTACTATATTTATGTGATTTTATATAGAATAACTAATTATAAAATTTAGTTATAAAATTTAGATTAATAATTGTATTAAATTATAAAACTCAAATTATAAAAGGGAGCTTACATGAAGATTGCAAGAATAATAAATTTAATGAAATTTATTTCAATAACTACAGTATTAGCTGTTACTAGTTTTACTAATAGCTTGATCTATGCTAACCCATCGAATTCCCCTTTAGGCTATTGGCGTACTATCGACGATGTAACTAATGAGCCCAAGAGTATTATCTTATTAGAGGGAAATGATAATCAAATCACAGGTAAAGTTGTTAAAATATTAAAATTAGATAATCCATCTGAGAACCCTGAAACAAAAGTTTGTGATAAATGCAAAGGTAAAAGACATAATAAACCCATTAAAGGCATGGTTATACTCTGGGGGGTTTCTAAAGAAGGGGATAACGAGTGGGGGGGGGGAGAAATACTTGACCCGAAAACTGGGAAAACCTACAGCGTTACACTAGAGCTTGATAACAATGGTAAAAGCTTAAACGTAAGAGGTTATATAGGGATATCCTTATTAGGCCGTACACAAACATGGGAAAGAACTACAGCACCATAATGATTAAAGCTTTTATCCATCTAAGGACACACTCAGAATATTCTATTAAAGAGGGTTTATCCAGTATAGATGCTTTGGTAGAGCAGGCAGTTGAATACAAGATGCCTGCTCTAGCATTAACTGATTGTAGTAATTTATTTGCTACAGTGAAGTTTTATAAAAAATGTTTATCTAGCGGAGTTAAGCCTATTATAGGCTCAGAAGTGCTCGTTAGTTATCAAAATATCACCGCAAAGTTATTATTATTTGCCCAAAATAAAACTGGTTATTTAAATTTAACTAAGCTGATAAGTCGTTCTTATTCAGAACGCGAGGAACTTGTAGCGCCATTTATTAAAACCTCTTGGTTTGTAGAAAATAATGCTGCTTCCACTCAAGGGCTTATTGCAATCGGACTAGGTTTAGATGGGCATCTAGGTCAAATTTTATTAAATACGGCAAATAATAATAATTTACAAGCAGAAGATTTTATTAATCAATTTTATAATCTCTTTTCTGATAGATTTTATTTAGAAATAACAAGAATTAAGAAGCCACACGAAGAAAAATACTTAAATCTTATTTTGCCACTGGCGGTTAAATATAATATACCACTGGTTGCTACTAATAATATTATGTTTGTTGATAAATCAGACTTCGAAGCACATGAGGCTAGAGTGTGTATTAACAGTGGGCATGTTTTATCTGATCCCAATAGACCAAAAGATTACACAGAAGAGCAGTACGTTAAATCTTCTGAAGAGCTTCAAGAGATTTTCAAAGACTTGCCAGCCGCAGTAATTAACACTTATGAAATCGCTCGTCGCTGTACCATGGAACTGACGCTTGATCAGGTTTTTTTGCCGGATTTTCCAACACCGAATAATATATCGATAAGCCAGCATTTAGCAAGTCAAGCACAAATAGGCCTAGTAAAACGTGAAGAAAGTATTTTTAGATTTAAAAAATTTGAAAATCCAGAGGCGGGGCTAAATTATCGTAAAGTTTTATCAGAAAGATTGGCAACAGAATT
Organism: Gammaproteobacteria bacterium; assembly: GCA_018061105.1. GTDB lineage: Bacteria > Pseudomonadota > Gammaproteobacteria > JAGOUU01 > JAGOUU01 > JAGOUU01. The sequence continues at coordinate 35,397 of JAGOUU010000011.1, read as the reverse complement.
AGCTGTCATAAATAGCATGGGATTCCCAGGTTATTTTTTAATTGTTGCAGATTTCATAGCATGGGCGAAAAATAACGGTGTACCTGTAGGCCCAGGTCGTGGTTCGGGTGCCGGATCGTTAGTAGCATTTGCTTTAGGAATCACTGATTTAAACCCTTTAGATTATGATTTGCTATTTGAACGCTTTCTTAATCCAGAACGGGTTTCAATGCCAGATTTTGATATTGATTTCTGTATGGAGGGTCGAGATCGCGTTATAGATTATGTCGCGAATAAATATGGCCGAAATGCTGTTTCTCAAATTATAACTTTTGGTACTATGGCAGCTAAAGCGGTAATTAGAGATGTAGGTCGTGTACTTGGCCATTCATATGGTTTTGTAGATCGTATTGCAAAACTGATCCCATTTGAAATTGGAATGACTTTAGATAAAGCCCTTGAACAAGAACCGGCTTTTCGTAATTGCTATAATGAAGACGAAGACATCAAAGAATTAGTAGAACTAGCGAAAAAATTAGAAGGCGTTGCACGCAATGTTGGCAAACATGCTGGTGGAGTAGTAATTTCTCCAGGCGATTTAACAAATTTTACTGCTATCTACTGCGAAGAAAAAGCAGGTGCTTTAGTTTCACAATTTGATAAAGATGATGTTGAAGCGATTGGTTTGGTAAAGTTTGACTTCTTGGGTTTGCGTACGCTGACAATAATCAACTGGGCTGTGCAGACTATAAATGAACAATTACGAGCAAAAAACAAACCAGAATTAAATATAGAATTAATTAATTTAGATGATCAAAAAACGTATTCCCAATTAAAAGCCTGTGAGACAACAGCAATATTTCAGCTCGAATCAAGCGGTATGCGTGATTTGATCAGACGATTACAGCCTGATTGTTTTGAGGACATTATTGCTCTTGTAGCTTTATTTAGACCTGGACCATTACAATCTGGGATGGTCGATGACTTTATTGATCGTAAGCATGGTAGAGCCATAGTAGAATACCCACACCCTGATCTTGAACCAATTTTAAGTCCAACTTATGGAGTAATTTTATATCAAGAACAGGTTATGCAGATAGCCCAAGTCTTAGCAGGTTACAGCTTGGGTGAAGCTGATTTACTTCGGCGAGCAATGGGTAAGAAAAAACCTGAAGAAATGGCCAAGCAAAGAGAAATTTTTATTCAAGGCTCTTTAAAAAACAATATAGCTGAGAAAACAGCTACCTATATATTTGATCTAATGGAAAAATTTGCAGGCTATGGTTTTAATAAATCGCATTCTGCAGCTTATGCCTTGGTTTCCTATCAGACTGCTTGGTTAAAAGCTCACTATAAAGAAGCTTTTATGGCGGCTGTTTTGTCTTCAGATATGGATAATACCGATAAAGTTGCTTTATTTTATGAAGAATGTTTAAACCATAGGATAAAAGTATTAAAGCCCAGTATTAATTCTGGTTATTATAAATTTGTTTGTAATAAAGATAATGAAATAATCTATGGCCTAGGGGCTATTAAAGGTCTTGGGGAAAATGCTGTAGAATTAATTATTGCTGAGCGCGAGCGGAATGGTAAATTTATTGATCTTTATGATTTATGTAAACGCGTTGATCTTCGTAAAGTTAATCGACGTGGCTTAGAGGCTATTATAAAAAGTGGAGCTGCTGATGAATTAGGTAGATCGCGTGCAGAATTACTTCATAATATTAATAGCGCTATTCAAAATTCTGAACAAAGTGCTAAAAATTTAGCCAGTGGTCAAATTGATTTATTTGGTCAAGTTATCGTTGAAAATATAGATACTAATCGCAAAATTTTTACTGAATGGTCCAATACTCAAATTTTACAAGCTGAGCGTGACACTCTTGGAATCTTTATGAGCGGTCATCCTCTGGATGAATATAAGCAGGAGTTAAAGCAGCTCAATATTTTAAAAATTAAACAATTAAAAATTAATAATAGTAGTAGCAGTAGCAGTAGTGTCATAGCCGGGGTTATTCTTGCTATAAGAAGGGTTAAAACAAAAAGCGGTGATCGCATAGCCATTATTACTGTAGATGATAAATCAGCACGTATTGACATCGTTTTATCGAGTAACGAAGTCGAGCGTTATAATAGTTTATTGTTAAAAGATAAAATTATTGTAATCTCTGGACGGGTAACAGAAGACCGAATGACTGGTGGTCTTAGAATGGTGGCGAATCATATCATGGACATTATGGAAGCCAAGATAGCTAAAACTAATACTATCAGAATTAATCTTAATGAAACTTTACTGATAGATCTAGCTTTATTAGAAAATTTAGCTGAACTCTTATCAGAATTTGTGCCTGGTAACTGTAATGTTTTAATTGAATACTATAATTCTGAAGGCAGAGGCTTAATTATTCCAGATAAAAAATGGAAAGTGACATTGACACAAAGATTACTAGAAAGAATGTATAATCTAATTCCTAGAGATAACATTGTGTTACAATGCCACTATTAATGACACTGCATTTTTGATAACAGAAATAAAGAATAGCGATTATCTTTTTGTTTTACCGCCAGCTTTACTACCAGTGTGTGCAGGTGCATTTGGCTTACTTGCAGTTTTGCTTGGGCTTTTGCTAGGCTGAGCTGTTTTGCTTGGGTTGCTAGGTTTGCTAGGTGTACTTTTCATTAAATCAATCCTCCTGGATTACAATAATGTTAAAATAAAATGGTTTGTACAGACAATATGAATATAACATAGAGTTTAAAACTAGCAAGGCTTTAAGGTTTTTAAATATTTCTTTTAATGTAATTTACTAGTTGTTCAATCCAATAATGATCGTCATTTAAGCAGGGTATAAAAGTAAAGCTTTTCCCACCTAGTTCTAGCCAGGTTTGTCTTAGTCGTATATCAATTTCTTCAAGAGTTTCTAGGCAATCGACTATAAAAGAAGGACATATTACAGTTAAATTAGTAACTTCTTGAGAAGCAAGCTGCTTGATCACTTCATCAGTATAAGGTCTAACCCAAGGTAACTTACCTAAACGAGATTGAAAGCAGGTAGTGTAATCTTGTGGTAAAAGATTTAATTCTTGAGCTACAGCTTTTGTAGTCGCTTTGCATTGCTCGCTATAAGATGGACTACTAAGAGAATTTTGTTTTTCTGGAACACCATGATAACTAAATAATAAATGGTTATTAGAGTTACTTACAAAATGCGATCTTATAGATCGAGCAAGGCTTTTTATATAGCCAGAATGCAAATAAAATTCATTAATACAACAAATTTTAGGAAAATATCTAAAGTCAGATAAATATTTAAGAGATTTCTCAAGTGCGGAACCGGAAGACGCTGATGCATACTGCGGGTAGAGGGGTAAAATGATTATACGGGTATAGTTGTTTTGTTCTATTTGATTAAGAATATTTTTGAGTTTAGGTTTGCCATAGCGCATGGCAAGCCAAACATCAAAATGTTCTTGCTGATCGTTAGAATTATTGTTGTTTAAGTTTAAATGGAGTGTGAGTTTTTGCTGTAAATTGCGGGAATTTATTAATAACGGAGAGCCTTGTTCCGTCCAAATTGTTTTATAAGCATAAACTGTCTTATTGGTACGAAAAGGTAAAATTAATCCGTATACTAATAACATGCGTAATGGCCCGGGTAGGTCAATTACGCGATGATCTATTAAGAACTCTCGTAAAAAAGTTCGTACGTCTGTTGTAGAAGTTGAGGTAGGTGTACCAAGATTTACTAGTAAGACAGCAGTATTTGAATTCATCGTCGCTATAGCTAATATTTTTAGTCATTATAATATTATATATATTGTTTTGACTAGTTATTAGTAAAGCAGCAATGGTAATTGACGGGGGGAGATCATGAGGACTATTCAAAACTATCGCTTTTATAGCAGGGAACAGCTGCGTAAACTATTTACAGTTGAAGGTGTAATTTTTCTTTTAGGGTTTATTTTATCAGCTTTTATAATTTTACCTAAATCAAATTTTAGCATACCATTACTTATTGGACTTACAGATGCTATTTTATTTACTCTAATAGCCTCTGGAAGTTTATACTTGATGGGGTTATATAGGTCTTATATGAACGCTAATATTATTGATCAATTTGTTCGGATTTTTTCAGCAATATTGGTAAGTGTGCTAATTTTGAATAGCCTGTTTTATTGGCTGTCGGTCATTGATTTAGGAAGAAATGTTCTGTTATTAAGTTTTTGTTTTTCAGGTTGTCTGCTATTAGTTAATCGTATATTTTTTGTACGAGCTACATGTAATACAGCTATTAAATCTCGGACTATTATATTAGGCACGGGTAATAAGGCGCTGCAATTAAAAAAATCTTTAGATTCTGTCTCTGACTTGCAAACTAATATTATGGGGTATGTTCATAAAATAGGAGATAGAGAGCGTTTAAGTCGTGAAGTGATTTTAAATATTACTTTGAATGCGAAGATTAATCTGAAATTAAAAGATGAGATAAGCAAACCTGTTAATAATATATTAGATTATTGTTTAGATAATAAAGTAGATACTATAGTTGTTGCTGTCGATGATCGACGTAGTAATTTTCCCTTGGCTCAGTTATTAGAATGTAAACAAAATGGGATTGCTGTTTTAGAGCTTATGGAGTTTTATGAACGACAATTAGGGCGTCAGCAATTAGATATTCTTGATCCAAGCGGGATTATATACTCTAACCAGCCAGTTTTGACTAAATATGAAGAATTAAATAAAGATATTCTAGACTTGGGTTTAGCTAGTCTCAGTTTATTATTTACAGCGCCTATTATAGGTATCTTAAGTTGTTTAATCTGGCTTAATTCGAGATCTGTTTTTTCTAAAAAAATAGTGACAGGTCGTTATAATAAAGATTATTTACAATATAGCTTCAATTGCTATAAAAATAATAAACTCACTCTAATTGGTAAGTTTATTAAAAAATCCAATTTGGAAAATTTACCAGTTGTTTTTAATATAATGAAAGGCGAAGTCAGTTTTGTTGGGCCACAGCCTATTTTATCAAAATATTCTCAGGAGTTAAGTTCATTGATTTGGTACTATAGACAGCGTCTTGCTTGCAAGCCTGGATTGATTTCATGGGGATATGAAAAAATTGATTTTACTGATCAGGATAGTTCAGCAGAAAAAACTTTAAAAGCCAAAGATCAATTGCAATATGATTTGTTTTATATTAAAAAACGTAGTTGCTTATTAGATGCTGTTTTATTAATCAAATGGCTGTTTAGGGGACAATTAAGCAAGAAAATTGCTAGAGTTGAATATAAACAAGATCGTAGCAACCCCGAGTTAGATAAATCTCAAACAAAAGCAGCCTGACGGGTTCACCCTGAGTAGGGTGAACTTAAATTAAGAGTAGGATTTATTTAAAATCGTAACTAGTTTGCACTAAAACGCCTAGAACTTGGTATTGCGCTGGATCAAGAACCACTTCTTGTTCAGTGCTAGTGTTATTAACATTATGTAATGCTAAATTAGAATTATCAGCAGATTGCTTAACTTGAGCCAGCATAAGATCATTAGAAGCTAGGTTCTTTACCAGTATAAAATCATTAGGATTAAATGTTGTTTCTGGCTCAATAGTTAAAACGCTATTAGCTGGAAAGCGCGGCTCAAATTCATTATTGCTGATAAGAAGAGCAAATGCTTTACTGCTGACCTTTGCAGTAGTAGCAATCATTTGGCTATAGTTTGAATTATCAAAATTGCTCCACTCAACAACAGGTAATTGAAAACTTTGGTTATAGCTATCATTGCGCTTATCCGAATTAGGTAAATCTTCTTCACCTAATAATTGACTAAAAGTAACGCTAAAGTACTTAGCAATTGGTTTTAAGGTTTCTAATTTGGGGTTTTTATTTTTTCCTGTGGCTAGTCGATTAACCATGGGCTGAGCAATCCCTGTACGTCTCGCTAATTCAGCTTCACTTATATTGGCTTCGTTGAGAAGCTGTTTTAAAGTCGAACTTAATTTTTCCATATTTCTACTCTTACTCTTAAATTAATAGTTAATAGGTTAATTTGTCAATTAGTTGAATAAATTAAAAGATGCTGATTTCATCTAAATTCTGCAATATTAATACCCCATTGTATATGATAAATATTTAAAAAACTAGGGCTAGTCTATTAATTTTTCTAGTGATTTTTTTAATAATTTTTTAGTTTTTAATTATTTAAGTAATATAATGCATAATTAAAACAAAAATTTTCATGTATTACATATGCTACTATTTTATTATTATGTCCCTGAATCTCACATCACAACTGTTAATAATGCTTTATTTGCTCTTGGCTTGGGGCAAGTTCAAGAGTACGATTCTTGTTGTTGGATCTCAAAAGGTGAAGGGCAGTTTCGACCTTTGGAAAACAGTAAACCATTTATAGGCCAACCTGGACAAGAAAATGTAGTTAAAGTTATTGAATATAAAGTAGAGATTATTTGCCCATCAGACTTAAAAACTAAAGTAATAAATATGCTAAAGTCTGTACACCCATATGAAGTTCCAGCATATGGGTTTATAAACCTAATTTAACCATATTGCTGATGATCTTGAGAATTTTCTTGTTCAGCAAATTGAGTTCGTGGTGAATCAGGACTATAGTTTTCTGGGATATACTCAAATAATTTAACAACTTTTTCTACGCCATAAACTTTACGGACAATATTTGTAGCGATTTCTGATTCTTGAGGGGAAACTAATCCCATTAGATAAACTACTTTATTATTAGTAGTTACTTTAATATCCAATGGATTAATTCTCAGATCAGAAGCTAGATTCGTTTTTACCTTAGTGGTAATCCATGAATCATAAGAAGATTTTTTCAAATTATTTTTATTGGCTACAATAACTTCGTTATAAACATTTTTAACTTTAGGAATGCTTTTTACTACAGATTCAATTTGAGATTTGATACTGTTATTGCTAGCTTGACCTGTAATTAACACTCGCTCATTATAGCTTGTTATCGATACATTAGATTGTCCAGCCAATACTGTATTTTCATTGATATTTTTAAACGCTTTTACTTCAATAGCTTTGTCTTCTATGTAGGTTCCTGTGGTACGCCTATCTGTTAATACGGCAACTCCACTTGCTGCGCTTGCAATAATTAAAGGCCCACAAGCAGTAAGATTCAAAATTAGAGAACTTAGAAAGATACTAACAATAAGAATTTTAGTTATTTTAGAACTTTGCATAATATATTCTCCTAAAAATAAAGTAAAATAAAATAAAATTAAGAAAACAAAGACTGATCAATAATATCACATAATAAATGTATGATAACAATATGAGTTTCTTGTATATGTGCTGTAATATTAGATGGAACTCGTATTTCTAAATCATTTGGTTTAAGAACTTTAGTCAAATTGCCACCGTCTTTGCCAGTCAAAGCAACAACTTTCATATGGCGATCATGGGCACTGATTACAGCGTTGATAATATTAGCTGAGTTCCCACTAGTCGTAAAAGCTAATAAGACGTCATTTTCTTGGCCAAGAGCTCGAATCTGTTTAGCAAAAATTTGATCATAATGGTAGTCATTAGCTATGGCTGTTATAGTAGCTGTGTCTGTTGTCAAAGCTATAGCAGGTAAACTAGGGCGTTCTCGTTGATACCTGTTTAATAATTCAGAAGAAAAATGCATTGCATCACACGCCGAGCCGCCGTTGCCACATGCCAAAACTTTATTATTAGTTAATAAGCTTTGTACTATGTAATTAGCTGCTTCGGCTATCATACCGGGTAGAGTATCAGCAGATTCAATTTTAGTTTGAATAGAATGACTAAAATGTTCGTTAATTTTACTTATAATGTCCATTAGTTTCCCCTAGCTTCCCCAAATAGGCAAAATCTCTTCAGTTATAATATTTTTATACCAGGTTGTTTCAGCACTGTCGCCCAATAATGTTACTACATCAAAGCGATATTGTATATTTTTAAATTTAGGGTTTTTAGCTAAAAAACTAAGTGCGGTCCGGTAAATTTTACATTTTTTTCTATAAGTAACGCTTTCAATAGGATGTCCGTATTGAGCATTACGGCGATATCTAATCTCAATAAAAACTAGAGTATTGTGATCTTGCATAATAAGATCAATTTCACCGTACCGAGAATAATAATTTTTTATTATTAAAACCAAATTTTGGTTTAACAAATATTTTAAAGCAATGTTCTCAATTTCTTGCCCAATACGCTTGCTCATGATTACAAAAAACTATAAAACATCAATCATTTTCGGCTGCCCGTTCTCAATAATAGCCCAAGGTAAAATACGATAAATTTTATTATTTTTAGTCAAATATAAATGGCCAGAGTTGCTTGCTATACCAATTTCTCGTATTGATTTAAGTTTATTTAAGTTATAACTTAAGTTATAGGAATCTATTCCAAGAGCATAGAGCCTTATATAATTATCAAAACTTGTGCGCCAAGTATTTTGTAGTTCTTGCAGGTTTTTATTAATAAAGCTGTTATCTTGCTGTACTATCCAGGGTATATCACAAAATAAGATACCATCTAAATCACTAATTCTATTAGCTGTATTATGTAATTTAAAATTATATATATTAGAAGTGGCTATAACCGGCACTTGATCTGCATAATAAAATTTTAATATAGGTTTAATTTGTTTTGCTATGATAGCAGAAGTGACTATAAAAACATGATCAAAATCTTTACGATAGCGTGGTTGAAAATTAAGCTTTTTATTTAAAACTAGCTCTAGAGAAGATTTACGGATTTGACTTTGTTCGGTGTCAATCACTGTATTAATAACTTGTTTTAAATTAGTGTTAGATTGTATTTTAACAATCTTTGTGATGGCGCCCCCAAATTGTTTAAATTTATTTTGATAGATGTTACTCACGCGATCTCCCCATTGAGTATCTTCAACAAAGATTAACGCTTTGCTATGACCATCATTCCAGCTTTTGCTTGCTGCCTGTTCGGCTTCATCTTCAGCGGAGAGTCCAAATTGATAAAAATTAGTGCTATTGTTTGAGGTTACATAATTTAACGCAATAATGGCTGGATTCAGATCGGAACCCGATGCTTTTTGTGCGACATAATTTGATAATATTTCTACGGCTTCTTTGTCTAAGGGACCAATAATTAAATCTGGATTATACTGTAGGGCTTTATTGTAATAATCAATGATTTGTTGCGGGTTGCTACCTGTATCGATAAAAATTAATTCTGGTTTATTCTGATTACTATTTTGGAAATGTGCTGTGATTATTCCTTGTTTGATAGCTTTTGCTGTTTCGGCAAGTTTGCTTTTTAAGGGTAATAAGACAACAATAGTTTGTAAATTTTGATGAGAATTTTGTTGTTTGACAAAACTCGCAGCTGGATGAGCACTGAATCTCTCCTGCCAATTGATTATATTATTATAGAATTGATCTTGATTAGTGATAGATATATTTTTAGTTATATTCGCAAGCTCAATCCATCCAAGCATAATTTCTTTATTAGAAGTAGAATTAGAATTAAAATTAGAGTCAGGGGCGAACAATTTTTTTGTTTTTTTATCTAAAGTATTATTATTTAGCTGGTCAGCCAAGATGCTTAAGTTTTTGGGATTTTGAGCTACAAGTTTTTTCCATAAATCGGAGTTTGTTTTTTCTAGACTGGTGCTAGGACTAGTGTCAGACATAATGGGGTCAGAGATAATGGGAGCAGTAGCTACTTGTTCAGTAATAGCACCCGAGTGTTCTGAGATTTCTGGAGGGGCTAAATTTTCTGATTTTTCGAGTTCATTGTCATCATTTTTATCTCTGTAAAACAAATCAGCTTTTAACATTTGATATTTAGCTATTTGCTTAGATGTTAAGTTTTTATGGTCTATATTATCTAACTTATCTAATGCAGAGGTAAACTCATGATCGTCAATTAATTTCTCTATATCTTTGAGTAATAGGGTTTGTTTGTCTTGATTAATTGGATCAACCAGAGTAGATTCAGAAAAACTTAAACTTGAGCCTAGACTGAACAATAAGCCTGATAATAATAGGGTAATAAATCTAGAAAATATTTTTTTTGGTTGCATGTATGAAAAACTTAAACACTGATAATAATAATTCTGCAGTTTTATATATAGTAGGAACACCCATTGGCAATCTGCAAGATATGACTTTTCGAGCCGTTAGTGTACTCAAAAACTGTGACTTAATCTTAGCAGAAGATACCAGGCATAGCATACATTTATTGCAAAATTTTTCTATTTCAACCCAGTTGAGATCTTATCATCAGCATAATGAACAAGAGCGTACAGCAGAAATATTGAGCTTATTAGAACAAAATAAAAAAATTGCGTTAATTACTGACGCCGGTATGCCCATGATATCAGATCCTGGGTATGTCTTAGTCAAAGCTGCTTTAGAACATAATTATAAAATAACTGTAGTACCAGGACCCACAGCTTTAACCAGTGCTATTAGTATATCAGGCATAGATTGCACTCAGTTTTGTTTTGCCGGGTTTCTTAGTAGTAAACAGGCTTCACGACTAAAAAACTTAACAGAGCTGTATACCCAGATTGAACAACAAAGGGCTGTAATATTATACGAAGCCCCCCATAGGGTATTAAAATGTTTAGAAGATATTCAAACTGTTTTTGGCTCAGAGCATAGGATATCAGTAATAAAAGAAATTACGAAATCTTACGAAGCAGTTTACTTTGGAACGATAGAAACAGTACTAGATAAATTAACAAAACTAGATGCCATAAAAGGCGAGTATGTCATAATAATTTCTGGTAATTCTGAGCTTAAAGAGCCTGAATCAGAGCTTGAACAAAGGATTAATTCAGCTGTACAGCTATTTTATTCTGAGAATATAAATACTAAAACTACGGTCAAAATAGTCTCTGAGCTATTTAAGGTAAAAAAAAATTATGTGTACAATTTAGCAATCAAGTCTATAATTAATTAAAACCATTGTTGGCTATATGTTTCTATACTAGTATCAGGGAAGGTTATGCGTATTCGTTTTAGCTTTGCATTATTAATAATATTAGCTATTTTTAGTAATCTACTATCAGCGGCACCGCCGTCGCGAACAATTAATATTGTGAACAACTGTCCTTTTACAGTATTATGGGGAGCAAAAGGTACGCCTATTAAAGATGTTAAATCAGTTGTCACATGTCCACCAGGCTCTGCGTTTGGTGCGAGCTGTTTTAATAATAAGGGGTACTGTGGCCAGCAATTGTATTCAGTGGATAGCAAGGGTGTAAGAACTGCTTTGCCAATAAGTTGCTATTTTAGATACCCAACTTTAGAGATGTCAAGTGACTCAAATCCTGATTATGTATTAACAACTGGAGCTAGTCGTGAGTACAGTATTAATTTAGTAGATAGAGTAAATGACGCTGGTGAAAACGTTACTCAATATACTTTGAATATTGATAGTCAATATGATTGTGATAGTAGCACTGGCAAGTACAATTGTCATTCTGCCCCATGCGGTGAGCGTTTATACAGTAATGAAAAAGATTCCTGGGGTACAACTATGCCAAGTTTACCTACAGCAACGGGCTCTATCACTAGCGGCGCTTGCTCGCCAGATAAAGGTATTACCAGCGCTTTTACACAAGCTGAAATTACATTCAATGATAAACAAAATGATTTTTATGACATAAGTATAATCAATGGTGTAAATGTTCCAATTTCGATAGAGCCTGTGGCAAGATATTTTGGCAACCAGGGAATGCAAGAAAATTTCTTTTGTAAAGCTACAGGTAATCCACCAACAGGCGATCCAAAAAAGATGAAAGGTTGTTCGTGGAATTTTACTCCACCTGATGGATATGAAAAACATATTTTTACCGAAATTTATCGTAACTTAGCTACTGATAATAAAACTTGTACAACCGATGTTGACTGTAAAAGTGTAGGTGGGGTGTGTGGTTTAAAATACCCGGAAGATTATATAAACTATAATAACAAAGGCTACTGTGGTAAGCCGATTGCTTATCAGACGCTTGCTAATATCTCTCCGTTGGTTGTGTCAGTTAAGACTTCTGCATTAAAAGATTTGTTTCAGTTGAATAACGCTCATAATATTGCGCTTAGTGATGGTACGGGTGTGCAAGCAGTTACTAATAATCAATTATTTATGTGTAAAACAGATGATTATGGGACGGGCTATTTATATTTAGATTCTTGTTATAACTATTGTAAAGGTAAGTTTCCGTGTAATGAGTATAAGCCTGGAAAAACAAAAAATTCATCAACTGCATGTTGTGGCTGTATAGACTGGCCAGGGGTACCAACAGATGATGATGTTGCATGCAAAGCTAGCGAAAGCTATTCAAATCCAGCTCGAGCTTTATGGCTTGCAACAGTTAAGCCGTTGGTTGGTTGGTTAATTGACGGCTGTCCAGATGCGTACGAGTACCAATACGGTGATAAACACGGTACAATGCAATGCTCAAGCAAAGATAAAGCCATAGATCCTGGCAATAATGTTGGCTATACAATTACTTTTTGCCCATCAGGAAAAGGAATTTTCCCTTCTGGAGATGGTCCAGGACCAGAGCCGACAGTTACAGTTGTTATCAATGCTCAGGATAAGGTTGATGTCACAAGCGATACTACTGCAAACTTTTCTTGGCAAGTTGATATTACTCCGCCAGAGTCAGCAGCAGTATTGACAACTACTATGCAATTGCTGCGTCAACCTGGAGATGTGTCAGTGAAGCAAGTAGATTGTGATAAACCTCGTTGCGAAGTAAATTTAATTAACTTGATTCCAAACACTCAGTATTCAATAAAAGTCTCTGGTAATGTGATAATTAGCGGTCAAACTATTATCCCCAGAGATGTTTATCGAGAATTTGCTACGACAAGCGCTGTTTCTATAGATAATGTATCTATAAAAATCTTGGGTGATAGTTCATTAAAAGTAGACTGGAAGGTAACAGGTGATAGCACTACTAAATCAACGGTAAGTTTAATGGTCAATAACAATGAAGTTGCTAGTCAAAATTGCTCGACCAATACCTGCACAAGTACTTTTAATGGGTTACAAGCTGATACTACATATGAAATTAAAATAACAGCGTCTAATTCGGCTGGGCTTACAGATACTGAAATTGATTATGCTACAACACAGCCTAAATCTATCGTAATTATAGTTGACAATGTTTTTCCACCTAGTGTGGCTGATATGAAGCTGAGTCCTTTTCTTACTCCGCAATTTAAATGCCCAGTAGGTCAAAAACATCCTGTTTTACAAAAATGTTCAAACAGTAAAGATGTAAAATGCATAACTGTTTTATCTCAGACTATTGCTGGCGCTGTAGTTGGTCAATGGGTGTTTAACCAAAAAGCTCCGATAATGTGTTATGCAACAAGTGCTTTTAATAATCCTGTATTAAATAATTTAACTGCAGTTTATAATAATGGGCCGTTAGCATTTACATTTGTACCCAGTTTGGGATGGCAATGCCAACAACAAGGAACTAAACTAGTATGCACACAATAAAAGGAAACAAAATGACTAAACTAAGATTGTTAATTGGGCTTGGAGTTTTATCTACGTTTAGTACAGCATATAGTAATTCTGGATCTTTAGGAGTATATGTAGGGATGGGTGCTGTAGCAAGTTTTCAGCATGTTGACAATGTCCATTCAACAACGACTTTTAATCCTCCAGGGGCAATTCCTGAGGAAATAAATAGTTTTAACATACGTAAGACTACACCCGGGGTATCGTTATCAACTGGTGCAACTTTGCTTAAATTTGCTTCAAAGCGAAACTTATCTGTACGTGGTGAATTAGAATATAAATGGTATGACAATATTCAAGCAAAACAGATGTCCGTATTTGCGCCACCGGCTGCAAATAACTATTTAAATGTAGATGTTCAAGCACAGCAGGCAATGTTTAATTTGCTTTTAGATAATGCAATTGGGACCAGGACAAAATTTTATTTTGGTGGTGGAGTTGGAGCTGCTTTTATTAGCACAGATACTAAATATTACTTAGAGCCTGATTTATTTTCTAAATCTAATAATGTAACTAATTTTGCTTGGGCGGGTATTTTAGGTTTTAATCATAAGATCTCTAATAAAGTAGGGCTAAATTTAGCTTATAATTATACAAATTTAGGGAAGGTAGATTCTGGTACTGTGAATGCTTCGCCATCTACAATACCTGGTTTTTTTGTTTTTACTAAGTTCAGTTCAGATAATTTAGTGGCACATAATGTTGTGTTAGGACTGACATTTGGTTTATAAAATTATTACTATGATAGAATCAGATGCCTCTGAGGCTTTGTATTGCAAGTTTTTGCTCATTATTCGCGCCAAACTCGAAACCTAACTATTTATTTTAGATTTAGAAGGTGTTAGTATTATAAGCTATTTATAGCGAACTATACAACTATACTAAGAGGCGACATTATGGTGGTGGGAGTAGACTCCGGAATAATTTATGGATTGACGCGCAGAGTACAAAATAAAAAAGTGGCACAAGTGCAAGTGCCAGCCAGAATAGATTTGAATACAACTTCTACTCCTAGCTTGTTTCCTGTACATCAACCTACAGAATTAATCACTCCCACAAGAGTGAGACGAATATTCCCGCCTAAAACAGCCTTAATTGTAAGACCATCTTTCATCAGCGATGACGAAGCTACTTTATATCATCTAGATCCAAAAATTTTATCAATTCTAGGCATTCATAGTACTCATACGCTCGTAATCTCTAAACAACAATTAGCTGATCGTAGAATTTACGATATGTTGCCTTTTGCTAAAAAATTGCGACTCATTTCAGGATTAATTCAGCTAGCGCAGTGCATTAACCCAAGAACTGTTTTTAAGAAAATAGAAGAATCAGCTGGCTCTGGTGTTACAACAGTTTTGGATCCAATGGTACCTGCATTAAGCGCAGAAGATATTGAGGGAATAGATATTTCTGCATTATTAATAAAAGTTCTTAGCCAACCAGGTGTTGTTGAAAAAGTACAGACAGATTTGACTATTACTCGAGCGGCTCCAGTGAAATTAGAAACTACTTTTGCAGATGCGGCTTTGACAACACCAGAAGCACCAGCTGCAGCTCCTACACCAGTTCCACCGACAATGGAAGAACCTAAATCAGGAAACCTTGCTGCACCCACAATATCTTATGCTAAAGCATTCAAGATTGGTGGCATAATTGTTCTTGGGTTAGTAGTAGTGGTCGGTAGTATCGCTGTAGTTTATTTCTTAGCTCCTGGCGCTTTTGCTATAGCTGGCGCGGCTATTTTAGCCTCTGTCACTACTGCTTTTGCTGCTGTAATGACTTTTGCTACGACTACAGCTATGCCGTTTATGGCCGCTACTGCAACTCAAGCTTTAAGCTTCTTGATGGTTCACATAATGGCAATAGGATGCGTTGTGGCAGCTACTGCTGTATTTGGAGCGGGTGTTGCGGTTGTGGTGAGAGCCTCTAGACAAGCTGTAGCACCCCACAGAAGGGCAGGTGAAACAGCCGAAGGAGAAGAAATGCGGAACCGTCTGACACGGTAATTAGTATCTTGCGCAAAATCTACGTGAGCAGATCTTAATGATTAATATGTAATATTTAATAATTTAATAGATATTTAAAAAAAATGTGTGTTAGAATTGCTGTTAGGTCGATCAGGCAGTCGCGCTAGATTAGTCAATTAACTAGTGAGGAAAGTCCGGACTCCATAGGGTAAAGTGCCAGGTAACACCTGGGAGATGCAAGTCTACGGAAAGTGCCACAGAAAATAACCGCCAGTATATTTATATACAGGTAAGGGTGAAAAGGTGCGGTAAGAGCGCACCGCATAAATGGCAACATATTATGGCAGGGTAAACCCCACTTGGAGCAAAACCAAATAGAGTTCTTATAGTGCGACCCGTACTAGAACTGGGTAGGTTGCTTGAGATGGTCGGTGACGACTATCCTAGATGAATGATTGCCCACGACAGAACCCGGCTTATCGATCGACCTTTTTATATTTTATCATTGCTAATGACTAATCTCACAAATCAATACACGCACCAAGCAGTTTTATTACATGAAGCAGTAGCTGCACTTGCCCTTAAACCCGATGGAATATATCTAGATGGAACATTTGGTCGAGGCGGCCATAGTCGGTTAATATTGAACAGTTTGAACTCAGCAGATGGCACATTAATAGTTGTCGATCAAGATCCCTTAGCTATACAATCGGCTCAAAAATTATATTCAGAACTAGAATCAAATAAAAATAATAAGCCAAAACTAATAATCCAACATGACTCATTTGGGAATATATCCCAAATACTACAATATTTAAATATTTCTAAATTAGATGGCATATTATTAGATTTAGGGGTTTCTTCACCCCAGTTAGATGATCCCAGTCGCGGGTTTAGCTTTTCCCATGATGGGCCGTTAGACATGCGAATGGATAATTCTGATAATTCTAAATGCAAATTTACTGCCGAAAGCTGGATAAATTCTGTCAATGAACAAGATTTAGCTAATATATTATGGCAATATGGTGAAGAAAAGTTTTCTCGCAAAATTGCTAAGGCTATTCTAGCATCTAGAAAAATAAATAAAATTACTAGAACAGGTCAATTAGCTGAAATTATTAAAACTGCTCATCCAAAATGGCCTAAATTTAAACATCCTGCTACTCAGTCTTTTTTAGCTATCAGATTATTTATTAATCAAGAATTACAAGTTTTAGAGCAGGCTTTAGAACAAAGTCTGGCTGTATTAAATTCAACTGGCAGGCTAGCTATTATTACTTTTCACTCTTTAGAGGACAGAATAGTTAAAAACTTTATGAATAAATATTCGAAAGAAAATTTTAATCAAAACTCAAAAGACTTGTTGAAAAAATTACCCTTGACCAATGCGGAATTAAATAGCCGAGGCTTAATTCAGCCGCCACGATTAAAGATTGTACAAAACCCTCTGAAAGCAGGCATAATAGAAGATAATATTCGGGCGCGCAGCGCTATTTTGCGAGTAGCAGAAAAGATTTAGTTATAATAGTTATAAAATGAAAAGAACGGACTTTAATTCTAATCATAACAGTAATAAATATATTTTTATTACACTATTATTATTATTAAGTAATTTTATAGTCAGCATGTCTGTTATTTATGTTAGACATATTAACAGGATAAATATGGCTGAATTGCAGAGATTAGTTGCGGAACAAAATTCGCTTTATCAAGAGTGGACACAGCTACTGTTAGAACAAAGTACTTTAACTAGTTACAACAGAGTAGATAGCATTGCCAGCAAAGAACTGTCAATGCGTGCTCCAAATTGGGATGAGACTACATTAATTAAGATTCCTAAAAATTAAAAATTAAAAATTAAAAATTAAAATGATTAAAATTAATCATAATAATAAAAATATATACAATATAAGATTATTTTTAATTGTAGGTATAATAATTGCTATAGCTTTTTGTTTAGTTGCAAGATTAAGTTATTTGTTCCTCGTTCAGAAAAATTTTTTAGAAAAACAGGGGGCTGCTCGAACGCTTCGGACTAATACAATACCAGCATATAGAGGTATTATTTTTGATAGAATGGGAGAGCCTTTAGCGGTTAGTACAGCGGTTGAAACAATATGGGCTAATCCCAGAATTATTCTACACGAAGACAATTATAAAAAATATTCATATAGTCAATTAAATCAAGTTTTAAATTTACCAAAAGATTATTTCTATAATAAACTGCAAGAAAACAAAACCAAAGAATTTGTTTATATCAAGCGCCATATTGCGCCAGATATTGCAGAATTAGCTACTAAATTAGACTTGCC
This sequence comes from Gammaproteobacteria bacterium, assembly GCA_018061105.1. GTDB lineage: Bacteria > Pseudomonadota > Gammaproteobacteria > JAGOUU01 > JAGOUU01 > JAGOUU01. Next base: position 17,594 of record JAGOUU010000011.1, on the reverse strand, counting down.
TGGTATTTATAGCAAAAGAGAGTTTCGTCGCTATTATCCAAATGGTGAAGTGACTTCTCAATTACTGGGTATAACATCTATAGATGAACAAGGACAAGAAGGAGTAGAGTTTTTATTTGATAAAAAATTACGTGGTACCTCTGGCAAAACTTCAGTCCTGCAAGATCGTTTAGGTAGAACTATTAAAACAGTTAAACAAATAAGTGTAGCTAAACCAGGTGAAAACATTACGCTCAGCATCGATCTCAGATTACAATATCTAACTTATACAGCCTTAGCTAAAACTATTGCAGAGCACAATGCAGAAGCTGGAATAGCAATTATAGTTGATATTAAATCCGGAGAAATATTAGCTTTAGCTAATCAACCTTCGTTCAATCCTAATGGGCGTGGGGATGTGAACTATAAAGAAGTACGAAATAGGGCTGTTACTGATTTATTTGAGCCTGGATCAATTTTAAAACCAATTAGTATGGCGGCAGTGTTAAACACCAACCGCATTAGCGAAGATCTCGTAGTTGATACTGATCCAGGTTGGTACAAAATTGATAATAAAGTTGTTCGAGATATTCGAAATTTTGGACCTTTGTCTTTAAGTGGTATTTTAAAAAAATCTAGTAATATTGGGGTTGCAAAATTAACTTTACAATTTGAACCAGAAAATTTGATTAATCTCTTATATAAATTTGGTTTTACTTCTCCAACTGCAGTTAATTTACCAGGTGAAGCAGCAGGATGGATTAATCAAATAAAACCTGGGCAACATCATAAATTAGCTACTCTGTCCTTTGGTTATGGGATTTCTGCTACGCCTATGCAGTTAATGCAAGCTTATACAGTTTTTGCAAATGACGGAAAAATGATTCCTCTATCGTTTTTAAAAAATAATCATAACGGCCTAAATAATCAAAATAATTTTAATGAGCAAGTCATCAGCAAAGCTGTCGCAAATAAAATTTTGAAAATGCTCAATGATGTAGTTCAGCCTGATGGTACTGGCAGGTTAGCTGCTATTCCTAATTATGAGTTAGCAGGTAAATCAGGGACTACTAGGCGTGTTACTGATGGTGGTTATGACGAGAATAGGCATAATTCTATGTTTATAGGTATGGCACCGTACCCTAATCCTAAATTAGCTATGTTGATTTTTGTTATCGATCCTAAAAACAATGAATATTACGGTGGTGCTGTAGCAGGCCCGGTGTTTAGTAAAGTTATGGCTTCTGCTTTAAAATTATATGGGATTCCGCCGAATAATTATAAATCTGATGTTGCTAATGTAGCAGGTGATGTGTAATAAATCTATGAGAAAAAAGTTAACTGATTTATTAAGAATTCTAGATATATCTAACATATCTAACATATCTAACAGTGTTAATCCAGAAATTAATAATCTTCAATTAGATAGCAGAGCAGTGAAACCAGGTAATCTTTTTTTTGCTTATCCTGGTACTAATTTAGATGGCCGTGATTATGTAAATAATGCGTTAGATAATGGCGCAAGTTTTATTTTATACGAACCATACGAGCAAGGTTACAATAAACCCAGATTAGATAATAATAATTCTTTGGCCGTTAAAAATTTATCTCAGTATATCAGTCAAATAGCGGCAGAATTTTATAATAATCCTTCAGCTGAGCAAAATATTTATGCTATAACAGGGACAAATGGTAAGACTACATGTAGCTATCTAATAGCAGGATTATTGTCAGCTAGTAGTAATAGTACTAAGGTTGGTGTTATTGGGACAACGGGGTATGGTGAAATTAGTGACTTATTGAATAATAGAATTAATAAATTAAGTACTACTACTCCTGATCCTATTTTATTACAGAAAATTTTGCATGATTTTCAAAAAGCTGGAATTCAAGATATAGTTTTAGAAGCTTCTTCTCATGCTTTAAGTCAGTATAGGCTTAGTGGTGTTAATATCAAAACAGCTATATTTACTAATTTAAGCCATGATCATTTGGATTATCACGATAGTCTAGAAGAGTATTATCTCGCCAAAAAAAAATTATTTTATTTTCCTAGTATTAGAAATATTGCTATTAATATCGACGATCAATACGGTCAGAGATTGCTTACAGATCTAGCTGCTGATAGGTTGGCTGATAAAAATAAAAAAAATATTATGTTATATAGCTTAAATAATAATAATTTTAATAATTATTTAGGCTTGTTTGCTAAAGATATAAAATATTATTTTAATGTAACTAAGATAAAACTTGTTCTTGATGATTGTGGATTGGATTTAACGACCAAATTAATGGGGGAATTTAATGTCTATAATTTGTTAGCTGCAATAGCTAGTTTATATATTAATAAGTTACATATTAATTTGGCTGATGTTATTCTAAATTTAAACACGGCTCCTGGTAGGATGGAGAGGATGAATTGTGCTCAGAAACAAGTAGCTGTCATAATAGATTATGCACATACGCCAGATGCTCTGGAACAGGTCTTAAAAGCCTTAAGAACACTGAAGATTTTTAATAAAATTTGGTGCGTTTTTGGTTGTGGCGGTGATCGTGATAAAACTAAACGCCCAGAGATGGGGGCAGTGGCTGCAAGATATGCTGATAAAATTATTATTACTGATGATAACCCTAGAACAGAAGATCCTAAGCAAATAACGGCAGAGGTTGTTTCTGGTATTAATAGTATGAATAGTATTAATAGTAATAATTATATAATTATAAACGATCGTAAAGAGGCAATAAAAACAGCCTTATTAGAGGCTGAGTCGGGTGATGTTGTGGTGATTGCTGGTAAAGGCCATGAGGATTATCAAATTTATGGTCAGACTAAATTAGATTATAATGAGAGAGTTTTTGTAAGAGATTTAGTAAAGAATTATTAGGATGCTGGGAGCAAAAGGAGTCAGAGAACTTGAAAAAAATATTAAACTGGAACAAAAATGTTAAATTTGACTGTAAAAGAATTGCTAAGTAGTTTAAATTTTCAAGATTTTGAATATTTGCATAATAAAATAATTACAGATATTAAAATTGATTCTCGTAAAATTAGTCCAAATAATATATTTATTGCTATTGTTGGTGAGCAGTACGATGGCCATAATTATTTGACTGAAGCAAAACAAAAAGGTGCTTTGTTAGCAATTGTTGAGCGGATAAATAATCAAATTGATCTGCCGCAAGTCTGTGTGAGCGATACCAAATTGGCTATGGGTGAGATTACAAAGTTTCTTGCTAAAAAATGGTCAAGCCCAAAAGTTTGTATTACAGGCTCAAACGGTAAAACCACGACAAAATTTATTCTAGCTGCAATATTACAACAAAATGGAAAAATACTCTGTCCGCAAGCTAGTTTTAATAATAATATTGGCGTACCTTTGGCGATGTTTAGTGCAGAAGAAGAACACTGGGCTGGTATTTTTGAAATGGGAACTAATCACCCCGGAGAAATAGCCTATTTAACGAGTCTACTGCAAGCACGCGTAGCTATACTAACTACCATTTCGTCTGCTCATATAGGTAATTTTCCCAATGAGAATGCTATTGCCCGTGAAAAGCTTAACATTTTTAATAATTTAAGTCCTGATGGGACTGCAATATATAATTACGATTTAGATTATAAAAATTTATTATTAGAAAAATTTGCTAGCTTAGATTATTTAAATAACGTCAAGCATTTAACTTTTGGCTTAAATCCAGAAGCAGATGTATGGGCTGATAAAATAATTCTAGGTCCTGATAAAACAAATTTTAGATTAAATTATCAAAATCATTCTGAAAACATTGAAATATCTTTGTTAGGTAAGCATCAAGTTTTGAATTCTCTCGCTGCAGTTGCAGGTGCTTTAGCCTTCGGTGTAAATATGGCAGAGATTAAATTAGGTTTAGAGTTAGCCCAGCCAGTTAATAAGAGAATGCAAGCTATTAAACTTGATAATAAAATAAATATTATTGACGATAGTTATAATGCAAGCCCAGCATCTGTTGCAGCAGCTTTGAACTATTTAGCAGAATGTGAGGGTAAGAAAATATTCGTTATTGGTGATCTAGGTGAGCTTGGTGATACCTCTCAATTAGAACATGAGAGAATTGGTCGACTGGCAAAAAACTTAAATATAGATTTAGTATTTGCTTTTGGTGATTTTTCTAAATATACTCTACAGGCTTTTTATGCGAATAATATTTTGGCAACAGACATAAATTCTACTGAATTATTTGCTGATAAAGAGAATCTGAGCAATACTTTAGTAAGATTAATAAAAAAAGATTGTCAAGAGGAAACTGGCGTCACAATTTTGATTAAAGGCTCAAATTTTATGAAAATGTGGGAAGTAACTGACAAAGTTGTGGAGCGCTATAAACAAAACTGTGTTTCTAGTGGCATCTAGTAATGTATAGAAATATATAAAGGCGTTTACGATGTTGTTATGGCTAGCAGGTTTATTATCTAATTATTATCACGCTATTAATGTTGTGCAATACCTAACTTTGCGCGCAATTCTTGCTGTCTTAACTTCTTTATTTATATCTTTAGCCTTCGGGCCTTATGTGATTAGGACTTTGACTAGATTGAAAGTAGGTCAAATGGTGCGTAATGATGGGCCAAAGTCTCATTTTAGTAAATCAGGCACTCCCACAATGGGGGGCATTTTAATTCTTATATCTATCACCATTACTACTTTATTGTGGGCCAGGCTAGACAATATATATATATGGATACTATTATTTGTTACTTGGTCTTTTGGTTTAATTGGTTTTATTGATGATTATAGAAAGCTTGTTTACAGAGACTCAGTAGGACTATTAAAAAAACAAAAGTATTTATTACAATCAGCAACTGCACTTATAACAGCTATAATATTATTTGCGATAGCGGGATCCGAAGCTGCAACAACGTTGATTATTCCATTTGTAAAAAATTTTACAGTACCCATGGGTGTATTTTTTATATTATTTACTTATTTTGTGATCGTAGGCAGTAGTAATGCAGTAAATTTAACAGATGGCTTAGATGGTCTTGCAATTTTGCCTATAATCTTAGTTTCTGTTGCCTTGGGAGTTTTTGCCTATGCTACAGGTAATGCTAATTTTGCAAATTATTTGACTATACCGTATATACCAGGCTCTGGTGAAATAGTCGTGTTTTGTGCTGCCATAGCAGGTGGCGGTCTTGGCTTTCTTTGGTTTAATTCTTACCCAGCAGAAGTTTTTATGGGAGATGTTGGTTCGTTAAGTTTAGGGGCAGTTTTAGGAACGCTTGCCGTAATTGTTAGACAAGAAATAATTCTATTGATTATGGGGGGAGTATTTGTAATTGAAACTTTATCGGTAATCTTGCAAGTTTTTTCTTTCAAGACTCGGGGAAAAAGGATATTCAAAATGGCACCTATCCATCACCATTTTGAACTAAAAGGTTGGGCTGAACCTAAAGTTATTGTACGTTTTTGGATAATTACTCTGGTACTAGTTTTAATTGGTTTATCTTCATTAAAAATTAGATAATTCTCATGGTTAAGCACTTTGTCATTTTGGGTTATGGTTTAACTGGGAGGTCGATTCTTAATTTTTTAATTAAAAAATATAATAAGTTACAAATTAGTATCTATGAAGAAAAGATTTTATCAAAAAAGGCTCTTGAAGATCTGGAATCATTAAATGTAACAATCAATATTTGTAATAATTTTGAAAGTGTTAAAAAAAATATTCATAATTTAAACAGATGCGATTTAGTTATTACCAGTCCAGGTATTAAACCTGAAAAATTTCAGCTGCTTCTAAAAGACTATAAAGTGGTCTCAGATTTGGAATTATTTAGTGAAGAAATACGAGAAGATAGTAATAAAGTTTTTGCTATTACTGGTACTAATGGTAAAAGCACAGTTTGTCAATTGTTAGGGTATTTGTTAGAAAATTATAATAAATCTAATAAAAAACATGATATTAATACAGCCGTTGCGGTTGGTGGTAATTACGGAGTACCAGTATTAGATTTTTTAGATTATAGTGATAAACAAAAATATTATTCTGATTATGTGCTTGAGCTTTCTAGCTATCAATTAGCACTTACTGAACACTTTTCATCTCTAGCGGCTGTTTGTTTAAATATATCTGTTGATCACTTAGATTGGCATGGTACTTATTATCAATACATATTTGATAAATTAAAAATTTATCGTAATAGCAGTTATAATATAGTAAATTTAGATCAAGAATCTTTATTAAATTATTATAAACAGTATATCAATAGCAACAGGATTGGATATACTTTATTGAATTACAATAAGTTAAATTATAATAATTTAGCAGATCAAAAATTATTGGCTGTATTTAATATTCAGGACAATGTAATTTGCTTAAATAATAATAAAATTATTTCAGTAAGTGATTTGCCAGATGTTTTACAAGCCAGGCATAATTTAAGTAACTTTTTAGCGGTCCTAGGATTACTGTATGCTAAATATTTATATAATAAAAGTTTAAACAGTATTGATGAGCCAGTAGTTAATTATTTAAAACTGTATTTAACTAATATTGCGAATTACAAAGGATTGCCCCATAGATGTCAATTGATAGCTGAACATCAAAACATTCAAGTTATTAACGATTCAAAATCGACCAATTTAGATGCAACACTTACAGCTATCAATAGCATAAAAATAAAAAATAAAGGTAGAATTTGGCTTATTTTAGGTGGGTTAATCAAAGAGGATGTTGATGATAAGGCCAGTCAGGATTTATTTTTATCTAGTTTAGATAATAAAATAGCTGAAGTAATTGTTTTTGGAAAAAGTCCGGAAATGAGGCTCAAATTATTAAATTTAGTGAAAAACAAACAAGGAATTACAGAAATTACAGAAACTAACGGGGAGCTGGCTCTAGCTAAAATTATAAAAGATATTTTTAGCAAAGCCCAGCCTAATGATACTATATTGTTTTCTCCGGGTTGCGCTAGCTTTGATATGTTTAATAATTATATCCATCGTGGCGAAATGTTCTGTAGGAAGATTGAAGAATATGTTTCTAATAATTAACCTAAATTACCAATCTGAATGAAAAACAAACGCATTCTCAATCTTGATCCAGTATTAACAATTGGTTTTACTTTATTGTTTATCTTAGGATTGCTTATTCTAACTTCTGCTTCAATGCCTATGGCAGAAAAAACATATAATTTACCATTTTATTTTTTCTATAATCAAATGGCTTGTTTATGCGTTGGTTTAGTGATTTTAAGTGTATTTTTATTTATTGATACGTCAAGTTGGCAACAGCTTAGTACATTAATGCTATATATTGTTTTGTTTTTGTTATTGACAGTTTTACTATTAGGCACAGAGGTAAATGGTGCCAAAAGATGGTTAAGTTTGCCAGGATTAAATCTACAGGTATCAGAAATTTTAAAATTAGTTTTAGTTTTATATTTAGCAGATTTTATTGATAATTATTACAAAGAAATTAGTGTAAATTTACAAATACTAGTCGTGCCCCTGTTATGGCTTTTAGTGGCGGGGTGTTTATTGTTAGCTGAACCAGATTTTGGTGCTACAGTAGTATTGGTTATTACCTTTATGGGTATGATTTTTGTAGCTGGGATTTCGTTACGACCATTATTATTATTAGGAGTACTTGCTGTAATCTTACTAGGTGGTTTAGCATATTTTTCACCGTATAGATTAGCTCGTTTAACGACATTTTTGCATCCATGGGATTATGCTTACAGTAGTGGCTATCAATTAACCCAAGCTTTAATTTCTTATGGGCGAGGGGATTGGTTAGGTCTGGGGTTAGGCGGTAGTATTCAAAAGTTGTTTTTCTTGCCAGAAGCGCATACAGATTTTATTTTTTCTATACTTGCGGAAGAGCTGGGATTATTCGGTGCCATATTTATTATTTTTCTCTATCTTTTAGTTATTCTCAGAATACTTTACTATGGAGTGATAGGACAGAAAAAAGATTTCATTTGGCAGGCTTTTATTTGCTATGGAGCAGCATTTTATTTTATGGCACAAAGTTTTATTAGCATAGGGGTTAATTTAGGCTTGTTACCCACTAAAGGATTGACTTTGCCTCTTATGAGTTACGGACGTTGTAGCCTTTTAATTAACTGTGCCTTTATTGGGATCGTACTGCGAGCAATTATGGAAATAAAAGCTCCTAACCGTAACTAGTTTTTATTTTATAAAATATTTAATATATTGGAGATACAATGCAGCAACAAGCATGGAAAGCACAACGTAAATCTGGTTCTACTAAACGTGCTTTGATCATGGCTGGGGGAACAGGAGGACATGTGATCCCTGGTCTTGAAATTGCTCATGGTTTAAAAGAACAGGGCTATGAAATTATTTGGTTAGGAACAAAAGGAGGCCTAGAGGCTACTTTAGTACCAAAGAATAATATTGCTATTTATTATTTACCAGTTTGGGGTGTTAGAGGTAAAAGTTGGCTAAAAAAATTGCTATCGCCGTTTAGAATTTTAGTTTCTGTTATATATAGTTTATATATTTTATTGAAATTTAAACCTGGCTTTGTTCTTGGTATGGGTGGGTTTGCTAGCGGGCCAGGAGGCATTGCAGCATGGTTGCTCAGAGTTCCTTTAGTTATTCATGAGCAAAATGCTATTTTTGGTTTAACCAATAAAATTTTAAGTAAATTTTCTCGAAAAGTTTTAGTATCTTTTCCTGATTTAATAAAAAATTCTCAAAAACATTTAGCTTATACAGGTAATCCTGTTCGGACAGAAATCTTGAGCTTGGCTGATCCGGCAGAACGTTGGCAGCAGCATATTGGTTCTTTGCGGGTGTTAGTCTTGGGTGGTAGCAGAGGGGCTTTAATATTTAATAATACGGTTCCCAAGGCTGTTGCTCAACTGCCAGTTAGCCAAAGACCAGAGATTTGGCACCAATCTGGTCAGATATATTATGAACTGACTGTAGAAAATTATGTTAAAGCGGGCTTAAAAGCTAAGATTGAGCCGTTCATTTATAATATGGCTGAGGCTTATGCCTGGGCGGATCTAGTTATTGCTCGAGCTGGAGCGTTGACAGTAGCAGAATTAGCAGCTGCGGGTTTGCCGGGAATATTAATACCTTATCCATTTGCTACTGATGAGCACCAGAAGAAAAATGCTGCCTATTTAGTTAATCATAAGGCTGCTCTTATGATTAATCAGAATGATCTAAATCATGAGGTACTTGCAGAGGTTTTATTAGATTTAATTAATGCTCGTCCTCGTTTATTAGAGATGGCAACTTCAGCTCGTAAACTTAGTCAGTATGATGCTACTAATAATATTATTAAACATTGTGAAGAGGTTTCGTTAAATGCGACGTATTAAAAATATCCATTTTGTTGGGATTGGCGGAGCCGGTATGGGTGGAATAGCCGAAGTATTACACAATCAAGGTTACTTAATTACTGGTTCTGATTTATCAAGCAATAAAATGGTTGAACGTTTAACAGGTTTAGGGATTAAAGTGACTCTAGGTCATACTGCAGAAAATATAAAAGACTCAGATGTAGTGGTAATTACAAGTGCTCTATCTCAGAATAACCCGGAATTATTAGCAGCGAAAGCAGCTGGCATTCCTGTTGTAAGACGAGCAGAAATGCTAGCTGAGTTGATGCGGTTTGGTCAGGGTATAGCTATTGCTGGCACGCATGGTAAGACGACAACCACGAGTTTATTAGCTAGTATAATGGCTACGGCTAATTTGGATCCAACTTTTGTTATTGGCGGAAAATTAAATAGCCTTGGTGCTAATGCAAAATTGGGAACTGGTAGTTATTTTATTGCTGAAGCTGATGAAAGTGATGCTTCGTTTCTACATTTAAATCCTGTTATTGCGGTTGTGACAAATATAGATCGGGATCATATGCCAACTTATGGTGGAGATTTCCAAAAGCTAAGGCAGGTATTTATTGATTTCTTACTGCGTTTGCCATTTTATGGCATGGCGGTAATTAATATTGATGATCCAGTAGCTAGAGATATAATTCCAGAAATCTGCTGCCAAGTTGTAACTTATGGCCGTTCTGCTAATGCTGATTATCAATTATTAGATTATGAACAAGAAGAATGCAAAAGCAGATTTACAGTCTGGCATCGCGCTAGTAATACAAAATTTGAGCTTACTATGGATTTACCGGGTATACATAATGCTATGAATGCCACAGCAACTGCTGCGTTATGCTTAGAAGAGCGTATTGAGTTAGATTATATCAAACAAGCTATAGCTAATTTTACAGGTATTGGCAGAAGATTTCAGGTTTATAAAAACATTTGCTTAGATAACTCTGATAGTAAATTTACAATGATTGATGATTACGGTCACCATCCAAATGAAGTTTTGGCTATTATTACGGCGATACGGACAGGCTGGCCACAAAAACGACTGGTCATGTTATATCAGCCACATCGTTATACACGTACTAGAGATTTATTCACTGAGTTTGTGGGCGTGTTATCACAGGTAGATGTTTTGATTTTATTGCCAGTTTATGCCGCTAGTGAATTACCTTTAGCTGGTGCCAGTAGTAAAGATTTACACCAGGCAATTCTGGATAATAAAATAAATAATAGCAATAAGTCTTGCTATTATTTTGATACTTTTAATGATTTATTTGAGAATTTAGCTATAATTATTAAGTCAGATGATATTGTAGTTGTACAGGGAGCAGGTGATATAAGTCAAATTGCAGATAAATTACTAACAGAAAGGGCTTAAAAATGTCGCTTAATTTTTGTAATAATGATTTTAGTCATAATGATTTAATTATTGCAGGGCTTGGAGAGCAATTTCATGATCGTTTATTTCATGACGTAGTCTTACAAGATTATACAACTTGGCATGTCGGTGGTAAGGCTGATCTTTTATTTAAACCAAAAAATTTAGCTGATTTACAAAGCTTTTTACAAGCTTTATATTTACTTGCGCCTAAAATAGACATTCATTATTTAGGCTTGGGTAGTAATGTGCTTATCCGGGATAAAGGCTTGCGTGGAGTGGTTATTATTACAAATTCTGGTAGTAATCATGGTTTAAATGAGTTAGAAATAGTTACTACAGGTAGTCATGGTAAACTTATTCAATGTGAAGCAGGGATCGCCTGTGCAAAATTAGCTAAATTTTTAGCCAAACATAATTATCCAGAAGGTGCTTTTTGGGCTGGTATTCCAGGCACAGTAGGTGGCTCTTTGGCTATGAATGCAGGATGTTACGGGTCTGAAACTTGGGAGTATGTAAGAAGAGTTTCGATTATCGATCGGTTAGGTAAAATTATTGAAGTATCATCTGCTGATTTTGATATTAGTTATCGCACAGCTAGCCTTAAACCGGAAGTAAAGTCTAAGCTTAATATTACAGAGTATTGGTTTGTAAGAGCTACTTTTCAATTGGCTTTGGATGAGAGTATTTCTGGGCAAGAGGCTATACGTAGTTTATTACAAAAGCGTACTAGCCAGCAGCCAATTGGTCAATTTTCTGGTGGCTCAGTATTTCGGAATCCTCCGGGTAATTTTGCCGCTAAACTTATTGATCAAGCTGGTTTGAAAGGGCTTACAATCGGTGGTGCTCAGATTTCACCAAAACATGCAAATTTTATTATTAATGATAAGACTGCTAGCGCTAATGACATTGAGTTATTAATATTGCAGATTCAAGAAACGGTACAAGAAAAATTTGGCATTATTTTAGAGCCTGAAGTAAGAATAATGGGAGAAAAATTATAATATGGCAAATAGTGATCTTAATTCCAATATTATCAATTCTAAAAAAGTTGTGCATGCTTTACGACGTGTAGCTGTGCTTTATGGTGGTCGTTCAGAGGAACGTGAGGTTTCTCTTCTAACTGGCAATGCTGTTGCTAATGCTCTAAAAAGACAGAACTGCCATGTTGATTTAATTGATTGGATTGGAAGAGACAGTGTCGCACGTTTATTATCTGAAAATTATGATTGTGTTTTTATTGCATTACATGGTATTGATGGAGAAGATGGGACCGTTCAAGCATTATTAGAAATCCTGGAGATTCCGTATACTGGCTCTAGTATTTTAGCAAGCGCTTTGTGTATGGACAAATTGCGAACAAAGCAAATACTAAAAGCCAATAGGTTACCAGTGCTTGAAGATATGAAAATTACTAAAAATTATACTAAGAAATTATTAGATGAGATATTGCATAAATTAGGTTTGCCGTTATGCATTAAACCGGTCCAACAAGGTTCCAGTAAAGGAATAACAAAAGTAGAACGGGCTGAAGATTTAGAGTCAGCTATTATTGAAGCTCTACATTATGACGAAAGGGTTATGGTAGAGCCTTGGTTATCTGGTAAAGAGTATACTGTAGGTTTTTTAAATAATCAGGCTTTACCTAGTATCTGGATAGAAGCGAAACAAGAATTTTATACTTATGATGCCAAATATATTACAAAAGATACTTTGTATCATTGTCCGTCTGATTTAAGTGACGAAAAAGAGCAGCAGATACGCAAAATGGCGCAACAAGCTTTTGAGATCACAGGCTGTCATGATTGGGGTAGGGTAGATTTAATTACCGATCAAAAGGGGAATTTTTATATCCTAGAAGTTAATACAGTCCCTGGATTGACAGACACAAGTTTAGTGCCGAAAGCAGCTAAAAGTATAGGAATTAGTTTTGATGCTTTGGTTTTGCAAATAATGATGAATGCCTCGATAAAACAATTAGCCAAATTGCATGGAGCAGTTTCTGAAGACAAGGCAAATGCATGAAATTTATGCTGCGAATTCTAGTGATTGTAGTTATAATGCTAGTTACGTTCTCGGTAAGTTTTTTCGTTTTTTTGAGCAAGGAAGTTTGGCCGTTTTTTCCTATAAATAAAGTGCAGATTTTTGCACCAATGAGGTTTGTTACAGAGCAAGAAGTTGAGGATTTGTTAACAAAAGCTGATATAAGCAAAGTTAATTTTTTTTATTTAGATATGGCCAGAATTAAGCTAGGGTTAAAACAAAATTATTGGATAGATGATATAAAAATTGCTCGTGTCTGGCCTGATCAGCTGCGAATAAAATTTGACGAGCATGAGCCGCTTGCATATTGGAATAATAACGGTATCATGACGCGGCAAACTTGTGAAATTATTCCGCTAGATAATAATTTGAAAAATAATAAGTTAGAGACCAATCTAGCGCGTTTATCTGGTGCAAACCTACCTAAACTAGTAGGTAAAGAAGAAAACTCCAAGAAGCTATGTGACATACTTGAAAAATTGAAAATTTCTATTAAACCTATAGATATAGAAATAAAAAAACTCTCTTTAAGTAATAGAGGTTCATGGTACTTAGAGTTAACAAATGGTTTAATAATTCTATTAGGGAAAAAAGATATTTTGAATCGAACAGATCTGTTTGTTAGTTTTTTCTTAAAGTTAAAAGAGTTAAAAAAAACTAGTATTACAAGCTTTGAAGATAATAAAATTGCATACATAGATATGCGGTATAATAATGGCCTTGCTGTTGGCGCTGTAATTAAAACCAGTTTGAATGAATTAGTGGAGACTGCCTAAGCTATGTCAAAAAAACAGGAAAAACGACTAATAGTAGGTTTAGATATTGGAACATCTAAAGTAGTTGCTATTGTCGGAGAAGTATCAAATAATGGAGATATTAATATCATTGGTGTCGGAAACCAAAAATCCCGAGGACTCAAAAAAGGAGTTGTTGTTAATATCGAATCAACAGTAAATTCAATTAAAAAGGCTATTGAAGAAGCTGAGTTAATGTCTGGGTGCCAAATTCACTCAGTTTATACCGGGATTGCCGGTAGTCATATTCGCAGCTTGAATTCACACGGTATAGTCGCGATAAGAGACAAAGAAGTAAATAATACTGACGTAGAGCGAGTTATAGATGCTGCACGTGCTGTAGCTATTTCGGCTGACCAAAAAATTATTCATATCTTACCACAGGAATTTATTATCGATGATCAAGATGGTATTAAAGAACCTGTTGGGATGTCAGGGGTGCGTTTAGAAGCAAAAGTTCATATGGTAACTGGGGCTGTAAGTGCTGCTCAAAATATTATTAAATGTATTCGCCGTTGCGGCCTTGAAGTAGATGATATAATCTTAGAACAATTAGCGTCTAGCCAAGCTGTGTTGTCAGAAGACGAAAAAGAGCTCGGAGTTTGTTTAGTAGATATTGGTGGTGGTACTACAGATATTGCTATCTTTTCTAATGGCGCGATAGTTCATACTGCAGTTATTCCTATTGCAGGCGATCAAGTTAATAATGATATTGCTGTAGCCCTTAGAACTCCAACGCAGAATGCTGAAGATTTAAAAATTAAATATGGTTGTGCTTTAACACAACTGGCTGATATTGGCGATTTAGTTCATGTTCCGGGTGTAGGAGATCGGCCGTCAAAGCAATTATCTCGGAAGACTTTAGCAGAAGTTATAGAGCCTAGATATGAAGAGTTATATTTATTAATTAAAGAAGAAATTAAGCGTAGTGGTTTTGAAGACCTAATAGCTTCTGGCGTAGTTTTAACTGGTGGTAGCTCGTTATTACCAGGAGCCACTGAGTTAGCGGAAGAAATATTTCATATGCCGGTACGTCTTGGTTTACCGCAAAATATAAAAGGTTTGTCAGATGTAGTAAGTAACCCAGGATATTCAACTTGTGTTGGGTTGTTGCAATATGGCTGTCATCAAGAACATGCACATAAAGAGACTTATTTTGAGGATTCAAATAATTTTCTAGCTGTATTTAATCGCATGCGCGCTTGGTTTTCAGCGAATTAAATATTTATATTAACAAAGGATGTTATAAAGTTTTAGGGGGGCGAAATGTTCGAATTAATGGATAGCTGTCCACAATCAGCAATTATAAAAGTCATTGGTGTTGGTGGCGGCGGTGGTAATGCAGTTGATCACATGGTATCAGCAAATATTGAAGGCGTGGAATTTTTCTGTGCTAATACTGATGCTCAAGCGTTAAAACATACTAAAGCCAAAATGCGTATCCAGCTAGGTACTGGCATTACAAAGGGGCTTGGTGCTGGTGCTAATCCTGAGATTGGTAAACAAGCAGCTTTGGAAGACCGTGACCGCATTAAAGAAATTTTAGCTGGTACAGATATGGTTTTTATTACTGCTGGTATGGGTGGTGGCACAGGTACGGGAGCTGCTCCCGTATTTGCAGAAATTGCCAAAGAAATGGGTATATTAACTGTTGCTGTAGTTACTAAACCATTTCCTTTTGAAGGCTCAAAAAGAATGAGCTTAGCACAAAATGGTATTGGTGAGTTAAGCAAACATGTTGATTCTTTAATAACTATTCCTAATGATAAATTATTAAGCGTTTTAGGAAAGGGTGTTTCTTTATTAGATGCGTTTAAAGCAGCTAATAATGTGTTATTGGGTGCCGTACAGGGTATAGCAGAACTAATAACTAGGCCGGGTTTAATCAACGTTGACTTTGCTGATGTTAGAACAGTGATGGCTGAAATGGGGATGGCTATGATGGGAACTGGAGTAGCTGTTGGAGAAAATAGATCCCGCGAAGCTGCAGAAATGGCAATTTCAAGCCCGCTGCTAGAAGATATTAATTTATCCGGTGCGCAAGGCGTATTAGTAAATATTACTGCTGGTATGGATATGTCAATCGGAGAGTTCGAACAAGTGGGCGAAGTAGTAAAAAGCTTTACTTCTCAAGATGCTACTGTTGTTGTGGGAACAGTAATCGATCCGGAAATGACAAATGAGTTAAGGGTTACGATTGTTGCGACTGGTTTAGGTGTTATGACAGATGTAACAGGTAGCGCTGCTAAAACGAATTATACGAGTTCGAACCAGAATACTAATTCTAACAACTCTAGTTCTAATTCTAACGCTAACTCTAACTCTATGGACTATAAACGTTTGGATAAGCCTACCGTCATGAGACGCCAAGCTAATTCAGGCAGTAAAGCTTTAGATAATAGCGAGCTAGATTACTTGGATATTCCAGCGTTTCTACGAAAACAAGTGGAGCAAACAAAAAATTAATAAAATTAATAATATTAATAAAGAAAGTTAGTAGATTTTGTATACATTTTAGCTTTAATGATTAATAATAATTACTATATTATATGTAATTATGTTGGTTATATTAAATTGTTTTGGAATGCATAATTAATGATTAAGCAGCGTACTTTAAAAAATACAATTAAAGCCACTGGTGTGGGAGTTCATACTGGTCAGAAAGTTAAGTTGGTATTAAGCCCAGCGCCGGTTAATACTGGTATTGTTTTTAGACGCTCTGATTTATCACCCGTGGTCGAGATTCCGGCTCATCCTGACTATGTAGGGGAGACTGCCTTATCTACTTCGCTATGCAAAGATAATGTCAAGATTTATACTATAGAACATCTGATGGCAGCATTTTCTGGTCTAGGTATTGATAATGCTTATGTTAACGTTGATGCATCAGAGATCCCAATCATGGACGGGAGTGCTAGTCCTTTTGTATTTTTGATTCAATCAGCAGGGATTGAAGAGCAAAATGCTTTTAAAAAATTTATAAAAATAAAAGAAAAAATTGAGATTCATAACGGTGATAAATACGCTTGTTTAGAGCCGTATGATGGCTTTAAAATAAATTTTGGAATTAATTTTGATCATCCGGCGTTTAAAGAAGATTTACAAAACTTAGAGATAGACTTTGCTGACAATTCTTTTGTAAAAGAGATATCAAGAGCTCGTACTTTTGGCTTTATGAGTGAATATGAAGCAATGCGAGCTCGTAATCTAGCTCGGGGCGCAAGTTTAGATAACGCTGTAGTTTTAAATGACTATACAGTTGTTAACGACGGTGGCTTAAGATATAACAATGAATTTGTTAAACATAAAGTTCTAGACGTTATTGGTGATTTATATCTCTTAGGGTACAGCATCCTAGGTCATTTTTCGGGTTATAAATCTGGCCATGCTTTAAATAATCAATTATTAAATAAATTATTATTAAATCAACAAGCGTGGGAGTTTATCGACTTTTCAAAAGAATCTGATCGAAAATCAGATTTTAGGCTCCCTAGTTTTGCGACCTACACGGAAGTTTTGGCTTAATTCAAGCCCTGCTCTCAGTAAGAATTTACGAAGAGTATCCCCAAAAAAACAAGTGTGATAATCTATTTTAAAATAATTACAGAAACTATTGTAAAATTTATAATATGATTTATGACTTAATTGTGATTGGCGGTGGAATCAACGGTGCAGGCATTGCAGCTGAAGCGAGTAGACTTGGGCTAAAAGTTTTCTTAGCTGAGAAAAATGATTTCGCCAGCGGGACATCAAGCAGCAGTACTAAGTTAATCCACGGTGGTTTGCGTTATTTAGAACATTATGATTTTAAATTAGTTTTTTCGGCCCTAAGAGAGCGAGCAAGGTTACAAGCTCTGGCGCCGCATATAATTTGGCCTATTGAGTTTATTTTAATTAATAATCCTAAAATTAGACATGCTTGGTTAATTAGATTAGGGCTTTTTGTTTATGATTTATTAGATTTATTTAGTAAATATAATAAAACTAAACTAGTTAAGTTAAAAGATATTGATGATAATAATATTTTTAAAACAGGCTACAAGTATACTGA